>JACCRE010000183.1 GCA_013813775.1 Planctomycetaceae bacterium | reverse complement strand
TTCAGGTGGTGCCATCATTGTACCTTGGCCTGGAATGGCTGTATTGCGGGAAGGCCGTTCAGAATGCCCGCTTCGCGAAATCGCAAAGGAAAAACGGATGAAGTGGGACGATGGAAGTCGGAAGGGTTGTCCGCGACGGAAGAAGCCGGTGAAGTCGGCTATTCTCATTTCTTCCGTTCTCGCTTCTTCCGTTCTCACAAAGTGAAATGTGTTCGACCATCTGAACGTAAAACTGGGAGCGATCGCCTTCGCGGGGCCGCTTCCCAATGATCGCGCGATGCTGCTGGTCGCCTATTCGGTGGTGATCGCGCTGGCGTCGCTCGCCGGCGGCGGAATCCTGCGGGTCATCCGGCTCACCCACACCCGCATGCAGGTGATGATGAGTTTCGTCGGCGGGCTGATGCTGGGGATCGCCCTGTTTCAGCTTCTGCCCCACGCCGTCGAAGAGACGGGGAACCTCGATTACGCCGTCTATGCCCTCGCCGGCGGCCTGATCTTCATGTTCCTGCTGATCCGCGCCTTTCACTTCCACGCGCACGACGCCGCCGTGGAAGAGCCGCACGAGCATCCGCACGGGGCCGGTTGCTCGCACGGTCATACCCGCGACACCGGGCCGGCCGCGCACGAACTGAGTTGGATCGGAGTGCTGCTCGGCCTCGCGATTCACACGCTCATCGACGGCGTGGCCCTCGGAGCCGCGATCGAATCGGCCCCCGGCTCGGCCGGCTGGTTCGCCGGCATCGGCACCTTCGCCGCGATCGCCCTGCACAAGCCGCTCGACGCCTTGTCGATCGGCAGCGTGATGACGGCGGCGGGCCGCTCGCCGGTGCTTCGCAGCGCGGTCAACATGGGCTTCGCGCTGATGTGCCCCGTCGGCGCCGCCGTGTTCATGCTCGGCGTGCGACACCTCACCGACACGCAGCACCTCGTGACGGGCATTGCTCTGGGATTCTCGGCGGGAGCGTTTCTGTGCATCGCCCTCGGCGACCTGTTACCCGAACTCGAGTTCCACAGCCACGACCGGGTGAAGCTGTCGCTGGCGTTACTGGCGGGGCTGGCACTGGCGTTCGTGATTGAGAAGTACGGGCATGCGGAAGGGCATGTGCATCCCAAGCCGGTCACCGCGGAAACGGCGGGCACGTTCGGGTGCCACTGGCGTGTCGCCAGTGCAAGCGACGCGATTCTCGAACGGACGTGTCGTCCGGATCGACATGTCCCGCCGGACATGTCGAAGAATTCGCAAAACGTCGACACGTTTTGTTGACATGTCGATGGCGTCGACATGTTCGCGGAACGGCAAACGGCATCACCATATCTCAAGCAACTGGCGGAGATCGACGTGCTGGAAGAGATCACGGCCGGGCGAGAAAAGCTGTTCCTGCACCCGAAACTGCTGACGTTGCTGACGCAGGAGGGCAATGACTTTTCGCCGTACGTCGGAATGAAACGCTGATCCATAGAGGCAGCGCTGTGATTCTTTCGCGGAGGTGCCATGTCTTTACGCTCCGACAAAGTGGCCGGCGCAATCACCTGCGTGTTCGGAATCGTCATGATTGGCTTCGCATCGTTCTTTCTGTTGGTCATGACTCTTCAGCGCCACTTGATTCTCGGTATGCCGTCCTTGCGGCAAAGTGCCAAGGGTGACTCTGTGATCGAGGCGATGCATGCAATCCACGGCGTGTGGTTTACGTATCTGCCGCTCACAATCGTGGGCGGAATCTGCTTTGCTCTTGCCGGATTCCAAATCCACCGCGGCTCTCGCCCTGCCCGGCGTGTGGCACAGGCAACCGCCATCGGCGGCTACATCTGGATCATCGCGTATGCCATCAGTTGCTATCGCATCCTGGATGTGATCGGCGCAGCAGTCGGCGCGTTTCCCGAATCTGCGAACGAGGGTTTTCGTTGGCTCACACTCGCTGGGACAGCGATCTTTGCGGCGTTTCCCACCAGCTTGCTTTACTTGCTCAGCCGTCCGCAGAGCGATACCGCAACGACGTCAGTTGAGCCCACCGAGCCGGTATGACGCGATATTCTTCGGTCTGTCTATCGCTACAATTGGAGGCTTCCTTCCGCCTGCCGCGCACTCGGCGGGCTGACGCCGCGCCGCTCGCCTTTTGATGCCAACGCTCGACGAATTGGACGCCCGGGTCGCCGAGGCGATGCCGGGGGACCGTCATCGGCTGCGGGCGAAGCTGCGCTCGATGCGGCAGGCCGCCAAGGCCGGCAAGCCGTTCGACAAGAATCTGATTCGCCTCGGCCGGGAGTTGAACCGCTCGGCGGAACTGTTTGCGGCTCGCGTTCGAGGCGTGCCGACGGTCACGTTCGCGGGCGACCTGCCGATTCACGATCGCATCGCCGAGATCGGCGATCTCATCCGCGAAAATCCCGTCCTGATCGTGTGCGGCGAGACAGGCTCGGGGAAGTCCACGCAGTTGCCGAAGATTTGCCTGTCGATCGGTCGCGGCGTCGGCGGCACGATCGGGCACACTCAGCCGCGAAGGATCGCCGCCCGCAGCGTCGCGGCGCGCGTCGCCGAAGAACTCAAGGTCAGCGTCGGCAAGCAGGTCGGCTTCAAGGTCCGCTTCGCCGACGCCACCGAACCGACGACCTACGTCAAGCTGATGACCGACGGCATCCTGCTCGCCGAGACGCAGGGCGATCGCTTTCTCAGCGCCTACGATACGATCATCGTCGATGAAGCGCACGAACGCAGCCTCAATATCGACTTGCTGCTGGGCTCTCTCAAACGCTTGCTGCCGAGGCGGCCCGACCTGCGGGTGATCGTGACCAGCGCCACCATCGACGTCGAACGCTACAGCGAGTTCTTCGCGGTCAACGGCAAGCCGGCACCGGTCGTTTCGGTCGAAGGCCGGACGTATCCGGTCGAAGTGCGTTACCGCCCGCCGGAGGCGTCCGACGACGGCGAGACCGAATCCGACCCGATGCGGAATCTCGTCTCCGCAGTCGAAGACATCTGTCGTGAGGGCCGCGGCGACGCTCTCGTCTTCGTGTCCACCGAGCGCGACATCCGCGAGGTCACGAAGTTTCTGCGTTCGCGACCATTGCCCGGCGACTACAGCGGCATGGCGAGCGAGCTGCTGCCGCTCTACGGCCGGCTTTCGGCGGCGGAACAGGCACGCGTGTTCGAGGCTCATCCGCACCGACGCATCGTGATCGCGACGAACGTCGCCGAATCGAGCATCACGGTTCCGAACATCCGCTATGTCGTCGATTCCGGCACGGCCCGCATCAGCCGGTACTCCGCACGCAGCGGCGTGCAACGACTGCCGATCGAGCCGGTCAGCAAGGCGAGCGCCGATCAGCGCAAGGGCCGCTGCGGTCGCGTCGGGCCGGGCGTCTGCATCCGTCTTTACTCGGAAGCCGATTACGAATCACGCGACCAATACACGGCCCCCGAGATCCAGCGGACGAACCTCGCTGCGGTCATCCTGCAACTGAAGGCCCTCGGACTCGGCGAAGTCGAGGACTTCCCGTTTCTCGATCCGCCCAAGCCGGCGACGATCAAGGACGGTTACGACACGCTGTTCGAATTGGGAGCGATCGATGAGGAGCGGTCGCTCACGCCGATCGGCGGGACGCTCGCCAAGCTGCCCGTCGATCCCCGCGTGGGCCGCATGATCCTCGCGGCGAACGACGAGGGCTGTCTTCAGGAAGTCTTGATCATCGCCGCCGTGCTGGAGTTGCAAGACCCGCGCGAGCGTCCCCTCGAAAAGCAGCAGGCCGCCGATGAAGCCCACAAGAAGTTCGCCGACGGCGAGTCCGACTTCATCGGCTGCCTGCGGATGTGGCGGTTCATCAGGGGTCTGAAGGAAGACCTCAGCCGCGGGAAGCTGCGGCGGGCCTGCCAGAAGAACTTTCTGTCGTACAACCGCGTCCGCGAATGGGAGGACATCCACCGCCAGCTCATGCAGCTCGCTGAACAGGCTGGTTTCGATCCGCGACGCAATCAGGGTCTGTTGAACGCACTGGCGGAAGAAGGCCAAGCGAAGGAAAGCATCGGACACGTCGCCGGGATCGCCGCCGCCAAGCGGCGTGAAACGACGAGCGCCGAAGCCTACGGAGCCTTGCATCGGGCCTTGCTCGCGGGCCTGCTGTCGAACGTCGCGCTCAAGAAAGACGAGAAGAACGAGTACGCCGGCTCGGGGGGGCAAACCTTCTTCCTGTGGCCGGGGTCGGGGCTGATCGACAAGAAGCCCAAGTGGATCGTCGCCGCTGAACTCGTGGAAACGACGCGGCGGTACGCCCGCACCGCCGCCCGCATCAACCCGAACTGGATCGAGCCGCTCGCCCCGCACCTCGTGAAGCGCACCTATAGCGAGCCGCGCTGGGACGGCGTTTCCGGCCGAGTGCTCGCCGACGAAAAGGTCACGCTCTACGGCCTGCCGATCGTGCCGCGGCGTCCCGCGAACTTCGGCCCCATCGAGCCGGCGACCGCGCGCACGCTCTTCATCCAGCACGGACTCGTCGAGGGCGATTGGGAGTCGTCGCTGCCGTTCTTCAAACACAATCGGCAGCTCGTCGCCGAGATCAATGAGCAATTGTCGAAGACGCGTCGCACCGACTCATTGAAAGGCGAAGCCGCGCATTTCGCCTTCTACGACGAACGCCTTCCAGCGGAAGTCTTCGACGGACCGACGCTGGCGCGCTGGCTCAAATCGGCCGGCGAAGTCGCCGAGAAGCGTCTGCGGCTCTCGAAGGCCGATCTCGTCAAAGACGGAAACATCGCCGAAGCCGCCGACTTCCCCGATGACATCGAACTCGGCGGCGTGCGCCTGCCGCTCGACTATCACCTCGAACCGGGTTCCGACGAAGACGGCGTGACCGTCGTCGTGCCCAAAGAGGCCGTCAACCAGCTTCATCCCGAACGGCTCGGCTGGCTCGTGCCCGGTCTGCTCGAAGAGAAGGTCGTCGCCCTGATTCGCAGCCTGCCGAAATGGATTCGCACGGCGTTCGTGCCTGTTCCGCAGACCGCGAAAGAGGTCGTCGCGAAGTTGCGGTTCGGCGAGGGCAACGTCGAGCAGGCGATTGCGACCGAACTCTCCCGCATCGCCGGCGAGCGCATCACGCCCGAAATGTTCGAAGCCGCGAGATTGCCCAACCACTTGCGGATGAACGTGCGAGTGGTTGATGAAGCCGGCGAAGCTCTGGCCACGGGGCGCGACATCCCCGCGTTGCAGCAGAAGTACGCCGGTGCCGCCGCGATCGCCTTCACTCGCTCAGCGGCGAGCGGCAGTTGGCATCAGGACTCGTTGACCGACTGGATCTGGGGCGATCTGCCGGAGTCGGTCGAACTGAAGCGCGGCGAGTCGCTGCTCAAGGGCTACCCGGCGATCGTCGACCAGCGGAACGCCGTCGGACTGCGGCTCATCGATACGCCGGAGCGCGCCGAACGCGACACGCGCATCGGCCTGCGTCGCTTATTCCTGCTCGCGAACCAGAAGGCCGTGAAGGCGCAGGTCGATTGGCTACCCGACCTCGATCGGAAATTGCTGAACCTCGCGACGCTGCGATCGCCGGGCGACGTCCGTCGGCAACTCATTGATCTCATCGCCGACCGTGCGCTTTTCGGAAGCGACTCGGCCATTCCGCGCAGCGAGCCGGCGTATCGCGACCGCATGAAGCTCGCCCACAATCGCATCAGCATCGCCGGCCAGGATGTGAACGCCTTGTTGCAGGAACTCGCCGAGCGTTGGCAGCCGGTGCGGCTGTTGCTCGACGAGAAGCATCCGCCGCAATGGGGTGGCGCTCTCAAAGATCTCCGTTCGCAGGCCGAGCAGCTCTTCGTGGGCGACTTCTTCGTCGAAACGCCTTGGGAATGGCTCGTTCACACGCCGCGTTATCTTGCAGCAATGCGAATGCGCTTCGACAAGCTCGCCGCGGGCGGTCTCGAACGCGACCGTCAACTCGCGGCGAAGATCATCCCCCGCTGGCAGAGCTATCTGCAACGGGTGGAGTCCGACGCCGCACGAAACATGCCTTCTCCAAAGCTCACGCAGTACCGCTGGATGCTCGAGGAATACCGCGTCTCCCTGTTCGCTCAGCCCCTCGGCACCACGATCACGATCAGCGAACAGCGGCTCGACAAGGCATGGGCGAAGGCGGTGAAGTTTTGACGGCACTGGTAAATCAAAGCGGCACCCGCCGCCTTGTCGTGAGATCAGTGCCCGACCCACACCCGTCTTTCACTCTCAAAACCGAGGAACTGGTCATTGCCATCGTGAGAGAAACCACCTCGGCTGTCGCTTTCCTAGTGCAGCGGTTCTGATTTGAGGGAACTTAGGCCGACCGACCTGCGGCGCGCCAGCAGACGAACGGGGAGTGGTGAACCGCTAAGATCGCTAAGAGCACGTAGGACTTATAAAGGAACCCATTCCCTCCTACGCGCGTCCTTGGCGATCCTGGCGGTTCAATTCCTGCGACAGTTCTTTAGTTGAGGCTTGAATTGCGAGCAGCATGAGAAAAGCTCACGTAATGCCTTACAAGAGCAGCGACCGCCGCGCGATCACCGGCCTGGGCCTGCTCTTCGGCGCGATGTACTTCGTGCAGGGGATCGGTGAGCCGACGGAGGGGTTGGTCGGGCAGCCGGTGAAGTCGTTCCTGAAGACGAACGGCTATTCGGCGGCCGAGATCACGTCGTTTTCGGCGTTGCTCGCGCTGCCGTGGGCGATCAAGCCGCTATATGGTCTCCTGACCGATTTCGTGCCGTTGTTCGGGCTGCGCAGACGGTCGTATCTTCTGCTGGCGACCGTCGCCACGACGGCGGGGCTGCTGGGATTGTTCGCGACCTTCACGCCGGGCATCTCGCGGGCGTCTCTGCTCGCCGCGCTGCTGATTCCGTCGATCGGCATCGCGTTCTCCGACGTCGTCATCGACGCTCTCATGGTCGAGAACGGACAGAGGCACGGCGCGACCGGACGGTTCCAATCAATCCAATGGGCGGCGCTCTACGGCGCCGCCATTCTCGCCGGGCCGATCGGAGGGTATTTGGCGGCGCACAAAAGGCAAGAGTTCGGGTTTCTGATCTGCGGAATCGCGGCGGGGGTCTCGCTGATTCTCACGTGGGTGTTCGTGCGCGAGAGGCCGATGCCTTCGGAGCGACGCGGCGCACGCGCGGCTTGGCTGACGTTGCGACAAGCCGCTGCGACACCGGGACTCGCAGCGGTTGCCGGGTTCCTGTTCCTCTGGAACTTCAACCCGTTCGCGAACGACGTGCTGTATCTGCATCTGACAGAAGGCATCGGGCTCGATGAAGAGTTCTACGGCTGGACGGTCTCTCTGATGGGCGTCGCCTCGGTCGCCGCTAGCATCGCCTACGGCGTCTACTGCAATCGTGTGCCCTTCGGAGTGCTGTTGCATCTGTCGATCGCCTTCGGCGTGATCAGTACGGCGTGTTACGGCTTCGTGGTTGGTCCGAAAACGGCGGTCGCCGTCACGTTGCTCGTCGGCTTCACGTATATGACCGCGGTTCTCATTCAACTCGATCTCGCCGCGCGTGCCTGTCCGCCGGAGGTCGCCGGAACGGCGTTCGCACTGCTCATGTCGGTCACCAACATCAGTCTTTCGATGGCGATCGCGTTCGGCGGCAATCTGTACGACCGCTGGACGGCAAGTTGGGATGCGCAGACGGCCTTTCGGATGCTCGTCGCCCTCGGTACGGCCTTCTCGATCGGCTGTTGGGCGTTCGTGCCGTTTTTGCGACGGCATGTGGCGTCGATAGAGTCCTCGCAGGCCGCAAATCCGGCCGAATGAACGAGCGCAAACAGGGCGGGGCGTTCGTATCGGGGATTGTTGTTTCGTTGATGCAGGGGTATGCTGTGTGGCCCCGCTTTGTCCCTCCTTGCGCGCGGTTCGCATGTGGATTCGTGTTCTTTCAACGCTCGCGCTCGTCGCCGTCGCGATCCCTGTCAACTCGTTGGCCGGTGAGCCTTCGCTCCTGTGGCCATTCGATGCGGAAGGAGCGAAAGGCTTCGCCGCTCAGGTTAACGCTGAAAATTCGCACGACATCGCAGGCGCTCCAGAGGGAACCGCGATGCTGTCGAACGTCGAGGGCGCTGGCAGCGTGCTGTCGATCGCGTCTGGCACAGGCTTCGTGCGGGTCGCCGATCCCGGCGGCGGGAGTCTTCTCGACTTCACGAACGGTGAGTCGCTGACGCTCGAAGCCCAGGTTCGACCGGCTCCGGGCGACGTCTCAGAGGGTCGACACCTTCACGTGATCGGCAAAGGTCGCACGAACAATGCGGGCGTCGCGAAGGACAACCTGAACTACGGACTCCGACTGACCGGTGTGAAGGGCCGGGCCGCGATCAGCTTTCTGTTTCGATCGGCCCCGGACGGCGATCCCGTGAAGGGCAGCTATCACCGCTGGACGAGCAACGAGACGTTCCCCGCCGACGGCGGCTGGCATCACATCGCCGTCACCTATCACTTCATGGACCCCGACAGCATCCGCGGCTTCATCGACGGCGAAGCCGTGAGCGGAAAATGGGATATGGGCGGACCCACCGAAACGCCGCCCGTCGTCGATAACGACGAACTGTGGATCGGCTCGGGAGTGGGCGGCAGCGCGGGGAGCACGTTCCACGGCGAACTCGACGAAGTCGCCCTGCGTCGCGGTCTCGCGACCGATGAGCAGGTCGCCGGGTGGCGGCGACTCGTGCTGTCGGATCGCCGTTTCCGGCCGGCGCCGGTGGTGGCGATCAAACCTCACCATCCGCTGACGCCGGCACCGCGAGGCGACGTGCTCGTCGAAATCTTCGAGGGGATTCGCACCGACAAGACGTGGCAGTTCCGGTGGCCGAAGGCGACCGAGAGCTACTCGCAAGACAGCTTCGGTTTCGTCGCCGTCCCGAAGAAGTATTCCGAGCGAGCCGTGCAGATCGACCGCGCGAGAGCCTTCGGCGTGCGTGCGTCGAGCATCGTTGAGATTCCGGCGGGCGAATACGAAGTGCTCGTCCGCGGCCGCAGTGCGACGAAGCTGATCATCGATGGCAAGACGATCGCCGAAACGCCCTTCCACACGATCAGCAGCAGCGGTCACGGCCACATCAGAGACTGGCGCGTCGTCAAGGAACACCAACTGCGTCGGCTTCAGCCGGGAGACAACGAAACGCTCGTGGAGTTCACAACCGACGGCTCGGCTCGCGAGATCCGTTTCGAGCTCTATGTGGGTGGTGAAAATCGTCGTCCGGAACTCGGCGAGACGGGAATTTTTCTGCGACGGAAGGGCGAGCCTGACTTTCACCTGCTGGGGCACGACATCGACACGGCCCTGACCGATGCCGGCATGCTCGATTTTCACGTCAAGCAGCGGCGTGATCTCACGCTGGCGAACCTCGAGCGGCGTTGCGAGCTTGGCCGCGGGGAAGAAGCTTACTGGAACCGTCGCCACGATCTGGCTCGCGACGTCTGGCGAGATAAGCCGACCGCCGAGGTGCCCGCCGGCGACGATGCGTCGTCGAATCATCCGATCGATCGTTTTGTCGAAGCACGCGTTCGCGAAGAGGGAACCGAACTGCCCGATCTCATAGACGACTGGTCGTTCGCGCGACGTGCCACGCTTGACGTGCTGGGAACGGTGCCGACGCCGGAGCAGCTCGAACGTTTCTTCGCCGACACCGAAGAGGGCCGCCGGGACCGTTACGTGAACTGGCTGCTCGAACAACCCGGCTGGGCCGACAACTGGATCGGTTACTGGCAGGACGTGCTCGCCGAAAACCCGAACATCATCAATCCAACGCTGAACAATACCGGTCCCTTCCGCTGGTGGCTGCATGACTCGTTCCTCGACAACAAACCGTTCGATCGGCTGGCGACCGAGTTGATCCTGATGGAGGGGGGCACGGCTTACGGCGGTCCGGGCGGCTTCGCGCTGGCCACTCAAAATGACGCCCCCATGGCCGCCAAGGCGCACGTCATCGCCCAGGCTTTGCTCGCGGTGGATATGTCGTGCGCCCGCTGCCACGACTCGCCGACGTCCGCTCTGAAGCAGGAGCAGCTCTTCGGGCTTGCCGCGATGCTCAAACGCGGTCCGCAAGAC
This sequence comes from Planctomycetaceae bacterium, assembly GCA_013813775.1. Lineage (GTDB taxonomy): Bacteria > Planctomycetota > Planctomycetia > Planctomycetales > Planctomycetaceae > JACCRE01. The sequence continues at coordinate 22,187 of JACCRE010000183.1, read as the reverse complement.
GTGCCCAAAACGAGCAGCGTCATCCTGGGCGACGATCCCAATCATGTGAGCCTGATCGAGGTCACGCTCAAGCCGGGCAGCAAGGTCGAACCGACCTGGTCGTTCGACGAACTCTCTCCGGCCGACGTCCTGCCTTCGGAGTTCATTCGCCAGCCAGGCGACGAACGCGAACGGCTAGCGGCGATCGTGACCTCTCCTTACGACGAACGTTTCGTCAAAGTCGCCGTCAATCGCGTGTGGCGCCGCTACATGGGCCGCGGCATCGTCGAGCCGGTTCACGACTGGACCTTCGCCGAGGCCAGCGATCCCGACCTGCTGAACTTTCTCGCACGTGAGTTCGTCGAAAGCGGCTACGACCTGAAGGCTCTCGCCCGCCTCATCCTCACGTCACACGCGTACCAGCGGCAACCCCTGGCCGACCCGGCCAGCGACGTTGCAGGACTCTTGCCGATCCGCCGGCGCATGGCTGCGGAGCAAGTCGTCGATTCGATGTTTCTGATTTGCGGCAAACGCCTGAAGGCCGGGGAGGTCAACATCGATTCGGAAGGCGCACGCGAACTCGGCATCTCCATGAACCTGGGGCGACCCGAGCGGGCGTGGGAGTTCATGTCGCTTTCGAACGAGCGCGATCGGCCTGCGTTGTCGCTGCCGAAAGCGCAGCCGTTCGTCACCATGTTGGAAGCCTTCGGCTGGCGCGGCTCCCGACAAACGCCCGCATCGACTCGCGAAGAGGATCCAGGCGTTTTACAGCCCGGATTGGTCGCGAACGGCGTACTGGCTCGGCGGTTTACGCGACTCTCCGACGATTCCGCATTCACCGATCTCGCGCTATCGGCGGCTTCGCCTTCGGAATTGATCGACGCGACCGTGCTGCGTGTGCTGAATCGGCCACCGATATCTGCGGAGCGGGAACTCTTCGCGTCTCTGATCGCCGACGGCTTCGAAACTCGCGTGACCGACGCCGAGCCAATCCCGTTCCGCGACTACACCACGACCGGCGTCGGTTGGACGAACCAGCACGATCCGAACGCGACCATCGCTCAAGAAGCCTTACAGGTCGAAGTCGAAGCGGGCGATTCCGCGAGTCCGCGGTTCGATTCGGATTGGCGCGAACGCTATGAGGACGTGCTCTGGACGTTGCTCAACAGCCCCGAGTTCGTGTTTCTGCCGTGAGACTGATGCCTTTGTAGCGCGGGCTGCGCCCATCAGCACGAACCGATTGGAAACGCCACGATGAATTCCCTCGATCGCCGACAGTTTCTCGCCACTTCGTCGGTTGCGGCGCTCGCCGCGGCGACGGCGCGCGGCGGTGAGTCCGAAAATCCTTCCGCACCGATCGGCAAGGCCGAGCATTGCATCTTCGTGTGGCTCGGGGGCGGTTCGTCGCATCTCGACACGTGGGACCAGAAGCGAAAAGGCGACGCGAAGGCGAAGAAGCCCGGCTCGTATTACGATCCGCTCGACACCGCGATCCCGGGGGTGCAGATCTGCGAGCATCTCGAACGCTGCGCGCCGATTCTCGACCGCTTCAATCCGGTACGCACCGTGCATCATGACGTGATCGACGAGCACGCCCTCGCGACGAACATGATGCATACGGGGCGGGTGATCTCCGAAACGGTCGTCTATCCGTCCGTCGGCTCGGTCGTCGCACACGAGCGCGGCGCGGCGGGCGACGGCGTTCCTGCGTACGTGTTGATCGGCTATCCGAACGTGACGCGCGGCCCCGGCTTCCTGGGTGCGAAGGCGAACTACGTTTATCTCACCGACACGAGCACCGGCCCCGCGGGTCTCTCGCGCCCCGCCAGTGTGACGGCGGGTCGCAGCGCCCGGCGCGAGCGATTGCTCGCCGCGTTGCGCGCCGACTATCGCGCGGCCCATTCCGACGACCGGCGGATCATGGCGTACGACCAGACGCTCGACGAGGCTTTGAGCCTCGCCGGACCTCGCTTCGGCAGCGTGTTCGAGCTCGATCGCGAGCCCGCAGAATTGCGGAACTCCTACGGAGGCGAGTTCGGTCAGCGGTGCCTGCTGGCCCGCCGACTCATCGAAGTGGGCACGCGGTTCGTCGAGGTGTCGCACAACCTCAACTTCGTGAACGGCACCGGTTGGGACACGCATAACGAGGGTCAGCTCAACCAGCACCTGTTGATCCGTGAGCTCGATCACGCTCTTGCGGGCCTCGTGCTCGATCTGGAAGAGAAGAAGCTGCTCGACAAAACGCTGATCGTCGTCGCGAGCGAGTTCGGACGGCCCGCCGACTTCGACGGCGGCGGAGGTCGAGGCCATCACTCGAAAGCGTTCACCGTCACGCTCGCGGGCGGCGGATTGCAGAACGGCAAGGCCATCGGCACGACCGACGAACTCGGCATGTCGATCACCGAACGCCCCGTCAGCGTCCCCGACCTGCATGCGACGATCTACGCCGCGCTCGGAATCGATACGACGAAGGAACTCTACGCCGGCGACCGCCCCGTGCCGATCACCGACGGCGGGAAGCCGATCGCGGAACTCTTCGCTTAAGAGATCGCTTCAATCCCGCAGCACGAGCTTCGCTCGTCTCACGCTGAAGCTGTCATCACCGCTGAAGACGAGGTGCAGCGTCGTCCCGTCGTCGCTCATCCATTTCGTCGGAAACGAGGCTGATTCGCCCGGTCCCACGTCCCATGTTTCCGCGAACTCGACCGTCGTCCACGGTCCCCACGGTTCCGGTGCGTCGTAGACGGCGAGGCCGCCGCGATACCGGGTGTCGCCGCCGGGGAGGATCTGCACCCACAGGTATCGCTTCAGTCCCGCGTTGTAGCTGACGCTCGACCGGGAGCACCTGCCGGGATCGCGGAACACGGCCTGGCGGTCCTCAAAACGATCCGTCCAGCGCGGGGAGCCGTCTTCACTCATCCCGGCATAAAACTCGTAAGCAACTTTGTCTCGCAAGCGATCGTTTTGAACCCGCGCAAGAATCATTCCGTCGGCGGGACGGTAGGCCGAATCGCCGTCGAGGGAATAAACGTAGACGAAGTCGTCTCGCGCGCCGGCGTTGTGTCTTCCGAAGTTCAGAAACATCGGGCAACCGAAGCTTTCGGTCCACTTCCAATTCGACCAAGTCCACGTCTCGCGTAACGGATCCTCCGACCAGCCGAGCCGGCTGTTGCCGGCGTTTCTGACCCAGACGTAAAGCACGCCGTCGAGCATCAACATGCCGCTGGCCTTCTCTCCGGAAGGGCCGTCGCCGGTGCGCTCGAACGAAGGAGCGGGAAGGTTCTCGCCTCGCCAGTTTTCCGGTCCGCCGGCGACGACGGCGAGGCCGAGACTGAGCTTCTTTCGTCCCTTTCGAGGCCCGAATCCCCAGCCGTCGCCGTAGGCAGTGTAGAGGCGGTCGTCGTCGGCCCAGGTCACCGGCCAGTTGTCGCTGCCGGCAGCGTCGCGACGGATCGTTTCAGGCGGCGCCCATTCAATCGACGCGATCACATGGCTGTGCGGGTAGGGAGGAACTGCCGACGTGCGTTTCGGGTCGCGGTCTTGTTGAACCGATCCGGCGATCGGTCGTAGGAACGGCTCCAGCACGGCGTAGTGGCCGCCGCCCTCGCGCTTCCACGACTTACCGGCGCGGACAGCGACGATGTCGAGACTCGGCATCACCACGATCAGGCTGTCGTACAGTCCCCACGACCAGTAGGTATCGCGCGGCACGCCCGGCACGCTTCCGTCGGCATTGTTCCACCAAAGCAGCCCATAGTGTTTCGACGCGGCCCCGTATTCATCGGGATCCTGCACCGGCAGCCTGGCGACTTCGGGATCGGCAACACGAGCGATCTCGATGAATCCCTTCGGCACGAGTTGCCGCTCGCGCCAGCGCCCGTCGCGAAGGTAGAGGTATCCCAGCCGCGACAGAGCCTCGACGTTCGCGCTGATCCCCGAGCCGAATTCGCGTCGAGTGATGCCGTCGATCTCGTGCGGCCGATATTGGTTCTTCCGCCAGACCAGATCGTCGGCGGTGACGCCGACCGGCATGAAGACCCGTTCGAACAACAAGTCGTGCATGTCGCGGCGATAAGCGAGCGTGAGGCACTCGGCGAGCCAGTTCGGGCCGGCGTCGCTGTATTTCCAGCGGGTTCCCGGCTCGAAGAGCAACGGCACGTCACCGCCGGGCTTGTCGAATCCGGCGGTCTGGCTGGCGAGATGCCGCAGCGTGATCCGGTCGATCCAACCGGTCTCACGATTGCTTTCGGGGGGCACGGCGAAAGTCGCATGGTGCTTCACGGCGGGATCGTCGAGCGTCGCCTTGCCGTCGGCGATCGCGAGTCCGAGCGCGGTGACGCCGATCGACTTCGTCGTCGATTTCAGGTCGTAACGCTGCTTCTGATCGCCCCACGCCATGACGACGCGGCCCTGCCGCAGAATCATTCCTGACCCGCCGCCGGTCAGGGCGTAGTCTCGCGCCTCTTTGAGCGACTGCGCGTCCATTCCGACGTCGGCGGGCTCTGCATTCGGCCAAACGGCATCGGGCCAGACGTCCTCCGAGGCGGAAGCCACCGTCGAAGTCGCGAGCAGCAAGCGGCAGAGCGAAAGACGCGTGGAAGAGGCTCCTCGTCGAAGAGTCTGACAGGATACCTCGCGTGTCCCGGCTTTGCGTTCTCCGTCGGTTCGCGAGAGACTTTCCAGCGTCCCCCTGTCAGGAGAACTACGATGAGAGTGCTCGCATTTTTCGTTGTGATGGTGTTTCCACTCGTGACTTTCAGCGCCGAACCGCTGGTGACTCGCGATCGGATCGGTCTCAATCTCGCCGGCGCGGAAACGATTCTTGCCGCGGCGAAGGACCAAGCTCGTGAGATGAAGCTGAAGGTCAACATCGCCGTCGTCGACGACGGCGGGCATCTGATCGCGTTCGCGCGCATGGACGGAGCCCGCCCCGCAAGCGCGACGACGGCGATGACGAAGGCCGTGACCGCAGCGACGTTCCGTCAACCAACCGGCCCGGTCCCGGCGGGAACGACCGCACCCGACGTGCTGCTCAACATCAGCTTGCAGAACGCCGCCGCTGCGAGCGGCGGGAAAGTGACGACGCTACTGGGCGGAGTACCGATCGAAATCGACGGGCAGATCATCGGTGCCGTGGGAGTCGGCGGAGGCACGGGAGAGCAAGACGTGATCATTGCGAGGGCCGGGATCGCAAAGTTGATCGAGGCGTTGCAAGATGCCGCGAAGCAGTGACTTTGGATGCCACCTTCGGCCGACGGCCCGCCGCTCGCTTTCACTTGCGATTCGGGTCGGTGCGCTTAAGTTCCTCGACCTCTTCCTGGGTCGCGCGCAGGGCGTCGGCGTTGAGATAGCGATCGACGAGACTCGCGGCCTTGCGCCCTAAAGCCCTGATGCGTGCCGCCGCGAGGCGGTCGCCGTCGTCTTCGGCGGCTTTGGCGGCGGGCGTTTCGACCGCGGCGAGACGACGACGAAAGGTCGCAGCGTCAGGGAGCTTGGCGGCCTGGACCAAGGCATCGTCGGCTTCGATATGGAGTCCGGCACGGGCGTTGTTCCGTGCGCTGGCCAGCAGCGTCGCACGTTTGGCGACGATCTCGATGAGTTCGCCCGTCAGGATGGCGAGGCGTCCTTCGGTATCGAGGCGTCGCTGGTCATCGCCGAGCGGCAGCGAGACCTCTATTTCGACGCCGGGCACGACCGGCAGCCTCATCAGCGTCGCATCGCCGCTTTTAATCGTGATCCAATCGACGGTGCGTTCGGGCGTGACGGGCAAGCGGACGGAACCAGAGCGATCGGTGAGCAGCGTTTCCGCCGGCTCCGATTCCGCACGTCCGAGTTGAAGCGGCTCGTCGCGGATCTCGACGATTCGGCCGGCGAGCGGCACCCCGTCCTCCCGACGGACGATCGTCAGCCGTGTCGAGGGGTGCGAGGCCGACGCCGCGATGCCCCAGGCTTCCACCGTGCCGCGACGCCCGCCCAGCGGCGATCGCAACGCCGAATGCACTTCAGCGAGCGTCGTACCGTCGTCGCCCGGCTTCACGCGCAGCACGGTGAACGGGACCGAACGGGTCTCGATCAGCTGGCCGTCGCTATCGAACTTCCGCAGGAAGGGCACGAAGATACTTCCGTCGGCGACGGCACCTGCGTTCGGGTCGGGGGTGGGAATGTCGGCCGCTTGCAACGCCAGCGTCGCCGCTCCGTCGTCACTCGTCTCGATGACCGCGAGCGGGCGAAAGGCTCTCATTGCGACGGTCACGATGCACGGCGTGATTTCCGCGCGAGTCGTTGCCGTGGTCGTCTGCGTGGGACCGAGCGTGCGGGTCATTCCGTCCCACTCACGCGCCGTCACGTCATAACCTGGGCCGTGAGGTTCGACCGCGACGAACAGTCGCTTTTCCGCTGGCGAATCCCGCGATACGGCATCGTTCCGCTGCTCGAATGAGCTCTCAATCACTGTGGAAATCGCAAGACGAACAAGGTCACGTTGCTGGTCAGCGGAAGCGGCGATGACCGCGAATCGCCAGCGCTCACCGATCGTGCGAACGATCAGCCTCCGCACGTCCTCTCGCGTGTCATCGCGAAATTCGGCCGGGAACTCGGCATCACGGGCAAAATCGATCGACAGAGTCACGTCGTAAGGGCGCAGCTCGACCGGAACGTCCTGCGCCGCGACCGGTGCGTCGCCGGTCGCGATGAGGGCCGCTGCGACGATGGCGATGGCAACTTGCGAAACCAAGACGCCGCGACGGAGAGAGGGGGCGAGGGGGGGAGGGGGAGACCAAGAATTGCTCGCGGTTTTCCACATCGTCGCTCCCTCTCTCCCCCTCCCCCATTCTCCCCCTCGCCGAGTCGAATTCGCCTGACCTTCGCACGTCACCTTTCCAACTCCACTCACGGCGTGGCCTCCGGGTAATCGTGAGGCAGAGTCCACCGTTCGGCATTCTCGTAGACCGCGACCGGGTTCTCCGGCATGCCGAGGATCGCGCCGCGAGTGACGGTGAACCGATCGACTTCAAACAGCGGCATACACCGAACGTCGGCGTACAGCAAGCGGTGCAAGTCGATGAGCACCGCCTGCGACGTGGCGGCATCACCGGCCCGTTCGAGATCGATCAGCCGTTGCCGCAACCATTCGGGAAGGTCCGCGAGCGACGACATGCTGACGCTCGGGTCCATGGTGATCAGCGGTGCGAGAGCGGCCACCGGATCGGGAACCGAGATGGACCGGTATGCGATGTCCCATTTTCCATCGGAGCCGAGTTCATCGATCGTCACCAGACGCACCGGCAGGCCGATGCGCTTCCACGACTCCACCAGAACTTCGGCGGCTTGACGCAACGGCCTCTCGGCGGGGACCGCGAAGACGAGTTCCGGCAGGCTTCCTCCGAAGCGTTTCTCGGCCGCTAGCCGTAGCGCCAATGCGAGCGCCAGGTCGGGACGCCTTGGTGCGACCAGCGGGTCGTATCCCAAGTGCGTGGACGGATACGGAGCCGTCACGAGCCGGCCCGTTTCGTCGACGCCGGTGCCCACGATGATCCGCAGCACATCCTCGGCATTGGCCGAAAACGCGATCGCCCGCCGCAGTTCGGTGCTCTTGAGTGGTTCCGACTGGGAATGGAACTGCAGGAAATGCGTCGTCGGCACAGCCGATTTCAAAGTCACCAATCGCTTGTCGTCCCGCAAGCGCGGCATGTCCCAGGCGGGGACGTCGGCAAGCATTCTGACCTCGCCCCGATCGAACGCCTGGATCGCCTTCTCGTAGTCGGGGTACGCGATCTCGACCACTTCGGCCAGATGCCGTTCGGTGCCGGCGGATTCTTCTTTCGTGCGGCGGTATGTGACCGTCGTGGCTTCGCGTTCAAACTCGATGAAGCGACTGAAGGGACTCGCCGCCGACGCGGGCGATATCCCATTGAGAGACGTTCGAGACAGCACCGACTCGGCGCGCAAGGGCGAACGATGGAACACGACCTCGAACTCATAGGGGCCGAACACGCGAATCGTGTCGACGAGATCGGCGAATCGGGAATCGAAGGCGGTATCGCCGGGTTGCATGCGTTTGGCCAGCATGGCGACGACCTCCGACGACGTGAGCGGCGGTCGAGACACCCACGCGGGCAGGCCTTGCCGGAGTTCGAATCTCGCGCGCCGGCCGAGATCCGTCGGTTCCCACCGCTCGAAATATACGCTGCGATAAGAAGGAGCGCTCTCGAAACCGTCGATCTCGAACAGACCGGCGTCGGTGAGCCGGGCGACGCGATCGTCGGCCTCGGTCGGAATGGCCATCGGCTCCGTCGAAGCCAATCGAGAGACGCCGACTTGCAAGCGTTGGTGCCGACTCGTGAGCCGGGCATGAACAGGGCGGAGGCCGTCGAGCTTCGGCCAGACGCGGGCCGCTCGATCGATCGTCACCGCGGCCAGTGCGTGCTCGCCCGCCGCCGATGCCCGCTCGGCCTCTGCCTGCAGCGACGTCGCCAGATCGACGAGCCGCTTCGTCCAGCGAGCGACCGCCTGATGCCGCGCATCGACTTGCCGAATCCGAGCGAGGCTGAAGCGGGCCTGACGATAATCCTGCGTTTCGATCGCTCCGCCGATGAGCTGTGCGGCGACACGGTCCAGCAGGTTGTCGGCGACATCGGGAACGGGCTTGCGCTCATAGAGCGGCTCGACGAGAGCCAACGCTCGTTCGGCACTGCCGTCGTCGAGTTGGCGTGCGGCGTCGGCCGCCGTCAAACGCACCTGACGATCATCGAGACCCGGCCACAGCGGATCGCGGCGGGCGACGACGAACAGCAGTTCAAACGCCTTGCGAGTCTCGCCCTCTTCGATGAAGCGTTCCGCGCGTCGGAGCATCAAGTCTTCGTGATGGATAACTTCGCTGACGTCACTGAGATTGATCTGGTACTCGGTCGATGCTCCTTCGCCCGGCAGAAAGATCGACATGCGGATGAGTTCGTTCAGCCTCCGGCGGCCCTCGGTGCTGAAACGCCGCTTCGAGTCGGCCATGATCGCGTCGCGTTCGGCCTGGATCTTCGCCAGCGTGTTCGGGCGAGGAAACACCGGCTCGACGACCAGGACACGACCGTCTTTCAGCACGACCCAATCCCGCCGCGTCTCCGAAAGCAAGGCTTCCATGTCCGGCAGCGTCATCGCTTCGAGCCGCGGCAATTCCGCGGCCTGTGACTGGCCCGCCGGCGGCGCAGACTTCTCGCCCGGCGCTTGTTCGGGAGCGACGCCCTCGGCGGGATCTTGCGCGACGAGTACCGTCGCGCTCAGAACCACGATCAGCAACATTTGCGTGATTCGAGGTGCTAACGAAATCCCGATAACAGTAATGGGCGGTGCGAATCCTTTCCCCTCTCTGGGGAGAGGGGAAAGGGGTGAGGGGATGCCCTGCCGCGTCCAGCCTCGTGCTACGTCGCTTCGACAGTCATCCCCCGAACCCATACAAGCAGCATAAGATGTCAACTTGATCGCCTCACCCCCGGCCCCTCTCGCCACGGAGAGGGGGGAGACGTGTGAGCCCCTTTGACTGGCCGATCGACTCATTGCGGAGCCTCCTCAGAGGCCGGCGGCGAGTCCTCTTCATTCGTCGGCACGGGATGCACGGACCCATCGAGACCAAGAGCCGCGACGCGAGAACCGATGGAGACCAATCTTGTCAGCGGCGTGCGCAGCTCGATGCGACGGCGCTCGCTCCCTTCGTCGGCGAGAGTCAGCACGGTTCCCGATTGAAGGGCCGCGTGCCAGAGGTCGCCAACGCGAAGCGGTGCGCCTGCGAGAGAGGCACCTAGTGGGATTCGCCACTTTTCTCCCAGCGAATCGATCTCAAGCGCCGTGAGCCGGTCTCGGCCGGTCTCGACGAATACAGCATCGCCCGCCGACCACGGTCCACCCGTCACGGCGGACTCCAACCGTGCTTCGGCGACGGGTCGCAGTCCTGTCAGGTCAAGCAGGCGAACGGTTTGGCCTTCGGCAATCGCGATCCGCTCGCCGACGGCTGCGGGCGGAAATGTCAGAGGCGCGTCGAGGCTCACCGACGCCGCTTCACCGAGATGCGGCACCGGTTCTTGCCGCAGGCGAATCACTCTTAGGGCGCCGCGATCGTCGGCCGCCACGAGACGCTCGTCGTCGATAGCGACGAGCGACGTCCACCGCGGCGGTTCAGCGCCCTCGCCCGCGACGGGCAACAAGTACGCATCCACCTTTGTACCGGCCGAGTCCGGCAGCCACTCCAATCGTCCCGGGAGCGGCAATACGAAACCGGCATCGAAACGCACGGGCGGGCATTGCGGCGTCGCGGACAAGGGGCGCGGCGGTCCCGGCAGATCGCCTGCGCGAGCACGCCAGCTTAGTGGCGGGCTTCCGCCGCGCCACACGAGCGAATCCGACCCGAGTGCCGTCATACCAGCGATCGGTTCGACAGAGGCTTCGTCCCACTGCGGCAACGCACGCGAGTCGAGGAAGCCGCCTTTCGCCAGATCGTTTTCCGAAAGGGGAGTCGCCTGTCCCGCTGAGGTCACGATCGTCAGCTCCGTCCCTTCGGCTGCGAGTCCGGCGACGCCGGCACCGATCACCGTCCGCCAGCTTCCCGTCATCGCTTCGCGGTCGGCCTGCGAGACGTAGACGGCCGGTGCCGACGGCAGCGAGCGCGCGACGAACAGGCTCTCGCCCGATTGTTGAGGCGGCTGCGTATGACGGCCAGGTGCCAAGACTCCGGGGAGCAGTTCAAGCCCCGCGGCGGCGAGGCGAAGCTTGCGGAGCGCGCTGCCGGCCGCCCAGAGCATGCCGTCGGGGCCGGGCACCAGGAACGTCGGCACGTCCTTCGACTCAGGAATCTGAATGCCGGCGAGTCGTTTCAGCGGCGGCTGGCCTGCGTCGTCCGACACCGAGAAGGCCGCGATGCGTTCGCGCGAAGACGCGACGAACAGCACGTTCCCACGAGCCACCGCCGGCTCGCGAACGTGGCCGTCAATTCGTTCGGCGGCGACCTGACGGATCGAACCGGTTTCACCGTCCACGGTGAAGGCTCGAACCACCGCGGAATCCTGCCGATCGTTCTCGAAGCTGACGACGAGCCGGCCCAGTCCCTGCGGCGGCGCGTCCAGCGAGCCGGCGGCGTGTCCGACGAATGAAACCGTCCCGACGGCCAGCGTGCGGAAGTCGAGGGTATACGCGGTCGCCTGCTCTCCGAACGCAATGAGAAGCTCGCCGGCCAGTACGGGTGGTCCGACGACGGCCTGCGGAAACGAAACCGCTGCGAGAGGTCGCCCCGTCTCAAGATCGAAGCGCTGCAACTGACCATTCGTCGTTGCGAGATCGATCTGCCCTTGCGCGATCAGCGGCGGTCCCGTGGCACTCGCGCCGACCGGCGCACGCCAGATCGGCGAGCCGTCGTCGCGTCTCAGCAGAACCAACTCATCGCGAGAATCGTCGAAGGCCAGGAGCGACGGGACCGAGGCATTGACCTCGATCGGGAAGAAAGGCGTGTCCAATCCGATCGGGCTGCGCCAGACAGGTCGGCCGGTGACCGCGTCGAGGCCGTACAAGGCATCGCGGCCGACGGCGTATACGAGACGGCCGTCGGAGACTTCACCGGCACGCGCCTGCGTGTGACCGATCGGAACGAGCGGCGTTCCCGGCGCTTCCGCTGTCGCGTCGGTTGACGCCATCTGCGGCGGCTCACTCGGTTGAACGAGACGTTGTTCCGCCTTCAGAGTCGCGGCGAGCAATGTGCGGACGCGGCGGTCGCTTCTCAGGTCGGGATAACGAGTCAATAACTCGTAACGAGTCTGAAACGCGGTGACGAAGTCATTCTTCGAGATTGCGCCCTCGATCTTCTGCGCGGCCACATCGAAGTATTCTCGCTTGCGCACCGCCGCCTCGGCAGTCACGAATTCTTTCGCGAGCGTCGCCTTGAGGGCATCGGCGGAGCGATCGGAGGGAGCATGGCGATCGAACAGTCGCCGTCCCGCCTCTGCGGGAGCCAGTAGTTTTCGATCTCCGGTCCGCGTTGCGGCCGCCGACGCGCCAGAGGCGATCTGACGGGCGAGATTCCGCAGCGGCTCCTTCTGAGTGTCGAATTCGGTTGCGTCGCGGTTCTCTCGAACGAAGTCGTCGAACTCCTTGAGGGCCTTTTCGAAATCGGGAGCCGAGCCACCCGCATAGCGTTCGATGCGGGTCAGTCCGAGCGAAAACTTCGCATCCATCGCACGCGAATCCGTAGGATACTCGAGCAGGAACTGTTCAAAGGTTCGAATCGCCTGCGCGTACCGGCCCGCTTCGCGGTCGGCGACCGCCGACGCGTACAGACGATCGGCGCCCTCGCGCCCGATCAGCAGCCAGATCGCTCCGGCCGCGAGCAGCAGGACGAGCGCAAGCCCTCCGAAGCCGAGCACGAGCGGAGACGTCAAAATGTCCTGCTCACCCGGTCGCTTCGCACGCTTGACAGCTCCCCACGCTTTGGCAGGCTTCGTGTCCCGCGGCTTCGGCTCAGCGGCGTTCGATTCCTTGAGCGGCGGGGTGGTCACCGGCACTTCGTCGAGCAGTACCGGCTCGTCGAGAGGCTGTTCATCGGGCAGTGGCGGTAACGGCGGTGTGCGCTCGGCGGGAGGACGCTCGCCCTTTCCGACTGGAGCCGATTCGACGACCGGCATCTCGATGTCGCCCGCCGAAAGCATCTCCCAATGGTCGTCATCGAGTCCCGACGGCTCGTCGAGGTCGTCATCGTCCACCACCGGTGCGGGTTTGCGAGCGGCGGCGACGGCGGCGGCCGGCACCTTCTTCGTCTCGCCGCTGTCGTTCAGCATCACGACGTCGAGTTCGCCGACGCGAATCACGTCGCCCGTCGAAAGTTTTTTCTTTTGAACGAGGATGCCGTTGACGTCCACGTCTTGTCCCGACACGGCGGCGACTTCATAGCCCTTGCCGTTCCAGCTCACGCGACAATGGATGGCTGCAACCGACTCGTCATCGACGTGAATGTCGCTGATGGGATTGCGTCCGATGACGATCGGATTCCGCCGCGAGAGCTTGCGAAGCTCGGAACGGCCGTCGGGCGTGCGGACTTCAAGTTGAGGCATGCGGACGAAGATGATCTGTGATGTGTGGAGCTTTGAAGTGGAACCGCGGCAGGCCCGTCCGCCAATTATTCGGGAGCGGGCGTCGCCAGACGAATGCGCTGCATGCCGATTTCGTTCCCGGCGTCGTAGACCCTCACGACCGACTCGTGCCGGGCCTGATCGTTGGCTTCGATGACAAGTTCGCTGCGATTGCCTTCCGCCATTGCCGTAGACAGCGCCGAAGGCAGGTCCGCCGCGTCGGCCACCGATCGATCATCGACGAAGTACACGTCGCCCGGCTCGACGCGCACGACCACTGAGTTCTCCTCGATTTGGTCGAGGGGAACCGGCGAAGCGCCTTGCGTCTCCGGATCGGGCGGCGGCACTTCGAGCGTCTTTTGCAGACTGAAACTCGCCGTGATCATGAAGAAGATCAGCAGAAGAAACGTCACATCGACCATCGGCGTGAGATCCATCTCTTCGATCTCGCCCCGGCGACGCCTCAGCTTGAAACCGCCATCGTCGTCCATGGTTTCGAGTCGTGCCGCCGACGTCGCCGGCGCCGAACTCGGTTGCGCCGAACCCGAAGGCAAGGTGCTCTGGTCCGGCACGACGACCCGCATCCGACAGGACGGGCACGACACGGTTTTCCCGGCCATCCGCATCGCGATGCCTAGCGACCGACCGCAGGCCGGGCAGCGAAAACGGATTTGCTCGGTGCTTGTCATTGATGAAAGGTCACCGACATCGCGGACGCCGCTCATTTGTCCTGTACGCCTAAAAACAGCCGTATCCCCTCGACCTTGCCGGCCATCTGGGAGATCTCGCGAACGGTGCCGTGCGGAAGGTCGCGGTCGGCGTTGATCACGACGTTCAACCGGGGCGGGTCCGCCGTCGCGGCCGTGCGCACGAGGTTCGTCAGCTCTTCGGTCTTTCTGAGGTCGGCGAGGGCGTGCAGAGTGGCGTCCGGGAAGCGCACCTGCACCTCGCCGCTGTCATCGGGCCTCATGACGGTCAGGATGGTCGCTTCGCCGCTGTCGGTGCCGACGCCGTAACGTGCGGGAGGCACGTCGGCGGTCGCCGGCTCCTTCATGGTCGAGGTGACCATGAAGAAAATCAGCAGCAGGAAGGTCACGTCGATCATCGGCGTGATGTCGAGGTCGCCGACCTCCAGCTTTCGGCGACGATGCCCGAGCGACGGCTCGTCGTCTTCGGAATCGCTTTCGGGAGCGACGTCGTACCCTCTCCCCTCTCCTCTGAGGAGAGGGGAGAGGGGTGAGGGGAGTTCTGACGCGTTCATGTCACTCGCTTGCGTTTCGTCCGATGGGAGACTGGCGACGAGACGCGGCCCGACACATCGGGTCGCCGCCTCGTCCCCTCACCCCTGCCCCTCTCCCCAGTGGAGAGGGGTTCAATTCACGCGACCTAAAACTTATGCCGGGCGGTCGCTGGTGCCTTGCACGGCCGCAAGATGGTCGAGGAATTCGCCGAGCTGTTCCTGCACGCCGTCTTGCAGCTTGCCGATGCGAATCTGCAGCATGTTGCCCGCGAGCACGATCGGGATGGCAATCGACAAGCCGATGGCCGTTGTGAAGAGCGCGAAGCTGATGTCCTGCGCCAGCACGCTTGGGTCGGTCTTGCCGGTCTGCTGCATCGCCGCGATCTTGCCGAACGCCGCGATCATACCCATCACCGTCCCGAGCAGACCGAGCATCGGAGCCGTCTTGACGACCGTGCCGATCCAGCTTGTCCGGTATTCGAGATCGGCGAGCACATCACGTTCGAATCGTTCGGCGACCAGCCGCCGCAGCTTCGCGGTGCTCAGGCCGCGATTCTCGACGGCGAGTTGAATAAGTTGCGGCGTCGCCTTGCTCCAGAAGGGAGGGATGTCGCATACGCCCTTGACGGCGTCGAAGTCGCGCCGATCGAGCTCGCCGTGCACCTGATCCATGAACTCCCGCGTCTGATTGTTCGACGAGAATCGCTTCTGTCCGACCCTTCGCACGATCAGAATCACCATGAACACGCCGAACACCGCCACGCCGGCGAGCGCCACATAGATCACGTTGTTGATGAAATCGAGCAGGCGCGGGTCCATTGGGGATCTATTTCAATGTTGGATTGGTTGTCGCAACGGAACAGCGATTGACACGCTACCGGAAGTACGCCTGACGGGTCACGACGAATTCGAACTTCGCCCCGCGCGGTTCAACCGCAAAGTAGGTTCTGCGGATGTCGCGAGTCTGGCGGTTTGCATACTCGGATTCGAGCCTTGCCAGACGTTCTTCCGTCGGCTTCGGGTAAAAGTGGAACACCGGTGCCGTGCCGACATCGATCCCGACCTTCCGGAACAGCTCGATGTCGGCGGTGCGGCGACCGCCGCCTTGCCAGGTGAAGTAGAGACGATCTTCCCCCGCGCCGCTCTCGGAATGGCGCACCGTCGGTCGATCGGCGGACAGGTTCGACACGTAGGCAAGCTTGCCGCCGGGCAGCAACGCGCCGAGTTCGATGCCGAAGGAATCGAGCTCCTTCGCGTATTGGTATGTGGTGCCGCCTTCCGAAAAGCGCACGAACCAGCGCTGCTCACGCGGCAGTCCGCCGTCGCCGGGACCGATGCCCAATGCCGCGCCGCCCGTTCCGCTCTTACTGCCGGGATTGCCGGCGTTGACCGCGTCGGTATCCGACTGCTGACGGGCCATATCGGTCGCGCGGTCGGCGAGATCGACGACTGATTCCAGCATCGGTTCGATCTCGGTCTTGTCGTCGCGGACTTCCGCGAGCGACGGATCGGGCGTTTCTTCGAAGGGAGTCTTGAGATCGAGCGTTTCCGTCTCGGAGCCGTCCTCTTCGCCGCCGCTCGTCACCACGAGTTCCAACGGCACGGCGTCGTCGGTCCGCCAATTGTGCTGGGCCGACCAAATGGCGACGAGCATCAGCACCGACACGCCGGTCGCGAGCACGGCCGCCAGCACGAACGCCGATGCGCGATCGTAGCCGGTCACCTTCATGACCGGACCTTGTGCCTTGGGACGAGTGGGAGCTGCGGGGCTGCTCACGTTTGGGCGTGTTATACCTGAGAGTTTAGGGCAGTGATGACGTTGTTGAAGGGCCGCAGTTACACCGGCTTCCCTCTCCTCTGGGGAGAGGGGTCGGGCGTGAGGGGTGTTATGACGCTCGATCTGATGTCATGTTATTTTGTTCCGCGAACCCCGACGAGTTGAGCACCGGCTCGATCAATGCTGCCGCCGCTTCCTCCGCTCACTCCGGCCCCTCTCCCCAGAGGAGAGGGGTTCTGATTGGCAGGTTCTTAAAACATCGCTCGCGTCATCGAAAAAGGCCAAGCCCGTCTCGTTCATCATAGGGCGCGACGCGGCGATACCACTCCGTCCAGGCGGCGACGGCCTCCTGTCGCCAGGCGGCGAGCGTTTGTGCCTTCTGAGCGTCGGAAGCGTCCTCCGGCAGCGATCCCAGCGGATCGCCCGACAGACCGAACGCCAACGGGCGGCGGGACAGCACACACAACGCATTATGAGCTTCGATCTCGACCGCCGCGTCTTCGTCGGACAGTCCGCGAATCAGGAGCGGAACGTCCGAGAGTTCGCCGCCGCGACCGAGTGCCCACAGCGCCGTCCGCCGGACCTCGGGGCGCGGATCGAGAACGAGACGGCGCAGTCGTTCTCGCTGACCGATGAGCTTCTCGCGATCGCCGAAGCGGATCGCTTCGAGAACGGCGTTCTGCACGTCGGGCACGTCGGCCCCCGAAACGCTTTCGAGTCGCCCCAGCAACTCGTCGAGTGGACCGCCCGCCTCGCGCTTCTCGACGTTGCCGCCAGTGACCTTCACCCTGCCGAGATCGTCCGGCAGGCCGCGACCGCCGGCGAGCAAGCCGCCGCCGAGTTCCGCGACATCATAGGATCGACCGAGCATCTTCGCGGTCGATTTCGACAGAAACAGGATCGAGAACGCGGTGGCGATCACCTCGCCGCCATTGTCGGTCCAGGCACCGTTCGGTTGTTGTTCCTTGAGGAGCCACGCCGCTCCTTCCGCATACCAGTCATGCGAGCCGAGCGCGGTGAGATTTCCCAGCGCGGTCATGCGTTCCACGCCGTAGAGGAAGTACATGCGCCAGAGTTGGCTCGGCGGGAGCCTGAAGTTCGTCGTCGCCCACGCGACAGCGCGATCGACGCTCTTCTGGATGGCGTCGGAATTCGCCTTCACCGCGTAGCCGCGATCGGGCGCGGGTGTCTTGGGATCGTTGGCGGCAGCATCCGTCGGTACGGCCTCGAGCACACCGAAAACTCTTCCGGTTTGCGCTTCCCGCGTCGTGACCTTCGAGGGCGTTCGCTTTGCTCCATCGCTTCCTCCGTGCAAGTGAAGCTGTGCGAGCAGCAGGCTCGCGGCGCCGCCGACGGTCAGTGAAGGTAACGACGACTGATTCTCACCGGTCTCGCCGGGATGGTAGGCGAAGCCGCCGTCCCTGACCTGCGTGCGGATGTGCCACAAGGCCATGCGATCCCAGGCTTCTCGGGGGACTTGCAGGCCGGCTCGCTCCGCCGCCCACAAGCCCAGAGCGGCGTACTGCGTGATGCTGGTGTCGCCCGTCCCCGTTTGATCGGGGTAATACCACGCTCCACTTGTGAGTTGCCCCGCCAGCATGTAGGCGAGCACTTTTTCCATTTCGCCGCGATAGCGATCGGGATCGATTGCTTCGAGCAGCATCAATTCCAATCCGGCGGCGTAGTAATGATGGGCGCCGGGTTTGTACTCGGCGTTCGCGCAGCGTTCCTCGATCGCAGCGAGAACCGCCTTGACCTCGGGACCGTCGACGTCTTCACCGGCTTTGACGAGCGCCAAAGCCGAGAGCACCGACTCGCCGGTTTTGGGAGCGCGGGCGATCGCCGTCTTGAGATGCACGGCCCCGCGACGGATGGCGGCATCGATCCCGGGCGGCGCGTCCGCAGCAGTTGCGGAGGACTGACATGCCCCGAACGATGCGATCAGCAGAACGGCGAGTCGCCGCATGAAACGATATTCCGGTCTCGCCGACGGCCCATGCCGGCGACATGTCCTCGATCGGGAAGGTGTTTTTTGATGCTATGGAACCGATTTCGCAGTGTCAACGAGCGTGGAATCGCCGTGACGACCCATACTTGACGACACCTCGATGAAAAGAGGCCCCTCTCACCTGGAAGAGGGGCCTCTCGGTTCGCTTCGCATCCGACGAAGACGGCTACGTACTTGCGACGACAACCTCGGGCCGGTAGGCGTATCGAGGCAGATCGTCGCGCGTCGTACCGCCGCTGAGCACCAACACCGTGTGAAAGCCAAGCTGGACGCCGCCGAGGATGTCGGTCTCCATCGTGTCGCCGATCATCGTCGTTTCATCGGTGGAGAGGCCGAGTTCCTTTCGAGCCGCTCGCATCATCACGGGGCTGGGCTTGCCGACGCTGAAGGCCTTCAACCCCGTCGCGATTTCGAGCATCGCGACCATCGCTCCGCAACCCGGCCGCAGGCCGCGGTCGGTGGGGCAGTTGGGATCGAGGTTGGTCGCGATCAATTTCGCGCCTCCCATGATCATCCGCACGGCGGCCTCGACGAGTTCGAGGTTGAACGTGCGGCCTTCGGCGACGACGACATAATCGGGGTCGTGATCGACGATCGCGTAGCCGCTTTCGTGCAGTGCGTTCAGCAAGCCACCTTCGCCGATGACGAATGCCGTTCCATGCGGCTTCTGCTGCGCGAGAAACCTCGCCGTCGCGACCGCGCTTGTGAAGACGTGTTCATCTTCGACTTCGATTCCCATCCGGGCCAGCTTGGCGACGACGTCGCGACGCGTTCGCTGGCTGTTGTTGGTGAGCAGCCTGAAAGGGATCTCGCGCTCACGCAAGTTGTGAATGAAATCGCCGGCGCCGGGGATGACCTCGGCGCCTCGATACAGCACGCCGTCCATGTCGATGAGGTAACCGTGCTTCTCGTCCATGTCCCGCAAATCCATCGTCATCATCAGCCCTCGGGAAAGATTTCGTGCCGCAGTTCGAGCACGGGCCGCCATGCAGCCCACGACTGCGGAGGTTCGGAGGAGCCGTTACTCCTCGACGAAGCGGACGCAACTCGTATACCACGGACGCACCGCTTGCGTCGGGTCGCCGCAAACAATGACGTCTACGACACTTGCGTTGGAATCATAGGTGTCAATACGCGGATGCATGCCAAAGAAGTGCGCAACGACACGAGGGCAGGTCGCATCCGCTGTTAACTATTCCGCTCGCGCGAGCACAGGTTGCAAACCACTTTCCTCCGCATCCCGTTGCTTCGTTTCGGCGTTGTCGTATGCTGTCGCGCAAGATTGAGCGGTGTCCGGCGAATAACGCCGAAACCGCGATCTCCTGTGCGACTGCGAGGGCCTCATGACCACCGACCCGTACGGCACCCCGCCGGCCGACTCGAATTACGGCGCGCCTCCGCCGAATTATGACCTGCCGCCCGGCGATCCCGGCTTCTATGGACCTCCGGATCGCAGCGAGGCCGCCAGCAAAAAGCTGGCGGCAGGGATCACGGGTATCCTGCTCGGCACCTTCGGCGTGCACAAGTTCATTCTGAACTACACGACGGCCGGGGCCATCATGCTCGCCGTTTCGGTGGCGACCCTCGTGCTCGGTTTCGCGACCTGCGGCATCACGCTACCGGCGGCAGGCATCATGGGAATCATCGGGCTTATCGAGGGGATCATTTATCTGACGAAATCAGACGAAGAGTTCTACCAAACGTATATGCTCGGCAAGAAAGAATGGTTCTAAGCGCGGATCTGGGGAGTGGGATGTCGTCTCGCGAACCCGGTCCTGACACCCACTTCCTGCATTCGACGTCTCACTTCCCAAGGCACGACATCATGGCGACCTATCCTGGAAATGCCGGCCCGCTGCCGCCCGAGCGTTCTGAAGCCGCGAGCAAAAAGATGGCCGCCGGCATTTGCGGGATCCTGCTCGGCAGCCTGGGCGTGCACAAGTTCATCCTTGGCTACACGACCGCCGGTGTGATCATGTTGTTGATCTCACTGCTTTCATGCGGATTCCTCGCCGTAGTGTCGCATGTCATCGGCATCATCGAAGGCATCATCTATCTGACGAAGCCCGACGATGAATTCTATGAGACGTACATGCTCGGCAAGAAAGAGTGGTTCTGAAGCGCAATAGAGCGAGCCGGGAGCGTCAGCGACCGGAGTTTTCGTAGCTGGTCGCATGCCTCCGGTCGCTGACGCTCGCGGCTCATGACGCTTGAGCCGCTTCGAGCGCCGCCGCGACCGCGAGTTCGTCGCAGCGTTCGTTCTCGGCGTGGCCGCTGTGGCCTTTGACCACATGAAACGTGACCTGATGGCGTGACAGCAGCTCATCGAGCCGCCGCCACAGGTCTTCGTTCTTGACGGGCTTCCAGCTCTTGCCTTCCCGTCGTCGCCAGCCATTGCGCTTCCAGTTCGGCAGCCATTCGTGACTGCCCTTGGCGACATACGTGCTGTCGGTGACGACCTCGACCTGCGTGGGCCGGGTCAGTGCCGCCAGGCCTTGAATCAGGCCCTGCAATTCCATCTGGTTGTTCGTCGTGAGCTTCTCGCCGCCCGCGGCTTCGCGTTCGGCACCCGTCGCGACGTGTCGCAGGATGTAGGCCCAACCGCCCGGACCCGGATTCCCACGGCAAGCCCCGTCGGTGAAGAGAATGACTTCGGGGCCGTCGGGCATATTGGAGAAAGTGGTCACTGGCCGGTGATCAGTGGTACGTCCGGCTCGGGTCAGCAGCTTGGGAACCGACCGCTGATCACCGGCCACCGGCCACTCGTGTCATCGCTCTCGGTAGATGATCCGGCCGCGTTTCACGTCGTAGGGCGAGACTTCGACCTTCACGCGGTCACCCGGCACGATGCGGATGAAGTGCTTGCGCATTTTGCCGGCGACGTGCGCGAGCACTTCGTGCCCGCTGTCGAGTTCGACGCGAAACTGAGTGTTGGCAAGGGCCTCGGTGACGACCCCCTCCATCTCGATGGCCTCTTCTTTGGCCATAGACGACCTGACCTCACTCCGGAACGGGAAACGCCCGCAGATCAATTCCACGGGCGGCAGCACGAAGCGGCACCCGGTTTGAAAATCCAACCGTCCGGCCGCTGACAGGTTCATTCTGCGCTCATTCGGCCCGCTTTGCCAGCCCGCGACGCGGTTTGACGGTTCTGTCGCCTGTGCCGACTTGGAGGGGCTTAGAGGCGGCGATCCCGGCAGATCCCTCACACGACCGCCATTCTCGGCATGATCGTTGAGGAAACCGCGACCGTTGCGATTTGACGGGTCGCTTTCGCGACGTAAGTTTGTGCACCTTGTCCGATGCGTCGCGAGCGCCGGCTGAACCGGCGGTTGAACGGAAAACGCTCCCCCGCGGACAAGCCCTCCGGCCGATGCCGGCAATCAGAAGTCACGCCACGCCTTCGGGGAAAGATCGAGCCATGAACCGCCCCAATTTGAGCCCGCTGCTTCGCCTGCTTCGGTCGGAAGACGGCCCGACGACCGTCGAATACGCCGTCATGCTGGCGCTGATCCTCGCGAGCATCATCGCGGCGATCGGTTCCGTTGGAGCGGGCACGGGCGGGATGTACTCGCACATCGACAGCGAACTCAACTCGCACGGCTTCTAACGCTGCGGCGCTGCGTTACATTGGCGGCCATGACGCCGTGCCAGATCGCTCTTGGAGGAAACCGTGGCGACGTGCCGGCCGCGTTCGCCGCGGCACTGCGGCGACTCGATGGTTCCGATCTGAGGGTAGGTGCCGTCAGCCGCATCTATTCGACGCCGCCGATGGGCTCGGCGGCGGGCGGACCTTTCTCGAATGCGGCGGCTTCCATCGAGACGTCGCTTGATCCCATCGCCTTATTGGATCGGCTGCTTTCCGTCGAAGACGCGATGGGACGCAGCCGCGATGTCCGCTGGGGTCCGCGATCTCTCGATCTCGATCTTATCTTCTACGGAAGCCAGATCATCGACTCTCCGCGGTTGCGAGTTCCGCACCCCGGCTGCTGGTATCGACGCTTCGTGCTCGACCCGCTCGACGAGGTCGCGCCCCACGCGATTCACCCCGAGACCGGTCAAACGGTCCGCGAGCTTCGACAGTGC
>JACCRE010000162.1 GCA_013813775.1 Planctomycetaceae bacterium | reverse complement strand
GCTGTACGTCGGCGGCAGCGTCTTGATCGGGTTGACGGCGGTCTGGTGCGGACGAAGTTTCGTGAAGTGGCTGGCGTCGTAGTTTGCTTGTGATGCCTCCTCCGCTGTTCTGTTCTAAGAGGCCATGGCACAACTCCCCTCTCTCTGGGGAGAGGGGTCGGGGGTGAGGGGAGCAGGTTGACGTCCTTCGTCGCTTGCGTCCGTTCTCTTGGCGACGGCGACGTTGTGAAAGACCGGGCGACGCGGCAGGGCGTCCCCTCACCCCTCTCCCGAGGGAGAGAGGGACTGGATTCGTCGGCTGGATCAGCGTTTGTGAGAGCCTCTTCGTGAAGTGGAGCGAATGATGGATGACGCGAATGTTCTGGGATCGCCTCACCATGCCGATGTCTTCCTTCCTCCTCAAGGCGGCCCTCCACCTGGCAAACACGGTCGCCGGCTCTCGCGAATCTACAGTGCGCTCAGCTGTGCCTTTTTTGTGGTCATGTTCGCACCGTTTGCCCTTCTAAGATTCAGTGACGGCAACGGAGGTGGAGCCTTGCGTTTGCGCTGATCGCCATCGTCCTGCTCTGGCTTGGCTGGAGCCTGCGGAATCGCGACAAACGACCCGCTCAAGCTGAGGCAGGTACGCAAGCGGTCGATCGTCCTGGCGGAAATGTGAAGCCGCGGACAGGCCGGTAAGTCTCAATCTGCCGTGACGAGAAGAACCACGAAACACACGAATGACACGAAAGATTCAGACCACGGAACACACGGAAAAGGCGAGACGCATGCGGCCACAAGCCCCAACGGATCCTTGTTCATATGTTTCGTATCTTTCGTGGTTCCCCTTCCGTGAATTCCGTGGTCAATCCGCCGAGACGCAGCGATCCGCCGCCCAATCTCGCAGATCCGAAATGCGCTCGGCCATCAGGCTCGACAGTGGTCGCGTGCTTTGCAGGGCGGCGTAGAGATGATCGTCGGTGAGTTCCGTCTTCTCCTCGAACGCGGCGAAGAGGCCCGAGATCACCATCTGCTCGAGTTCCGAACCCGTGAAGCCTTCGCTGGCTTCCGCGAGACCGGCGGTGTCGAATTTCGCCGGATCGCGTCGCCGGCGACGCAGATGCACGGCAATGACCTGCCTGCGCGACGCCGGGGTCGGCAGATCGACGAAGAAGACTTCGTCGAAGCGGCCCTTGCGCATCAACTCCGGCGGAAGGGCCGACACGTCGTTCGCCGTCGCGATCAGAAAGATCGGGTGGCGATGGTCCTGCATCCAGCTCAGCAGAGTGCCGAACATCCGCTGGCTGAGACCTCCGTCGGCGCTGTCGCTGCTCGCCGAAGCGAACGCTTTTTCGATCTCGTCGATCCACAGGATGCACGGAGCCGTCGCCTCGGCCTGCCGCAACGCCTCGCGGAGGCGTCCTTCGCTCGCGCCGATGTAACTTTGGTAGAGCACGCCTGGATCGAGCCGCAACAGCGGCATTTCCCAATCGGCGGCGACGACCTTCGCGCACAGGCTCTTGCCGCAGCCGGGAATCCCGAGCATCAGCACGCCGCGCGGCGATTCCAGTCCGAACTCGGCGGCCTTCGACGAGAATCCACCGCGTCGTCGCTTGAGCCATGACTTGAGATTCGCGAGGCCGCCGATGTCGTCGGCGCAGAAGTCGGCGGCGATCGCTTCGAGGCAGCCGATGCCGCCCAGCAGCCGCCGCTTCGCCTCGACGATGCGCGGCAGATCGTCGCTGGTGAGGGCGTCGTCCTGAAAGATCGCCGTGTTGACGACCCGCACCGCATCGTCGCGGCTCAGGCCGCGCAGAGCCTGCGCGATCTGTTCGAAATCGCGTCCCGTCAGGCTCGCCTTCAGGGGCGTTTCGCTGCGGGCGCGGGCGGCGCGGAACGTGTCTTTGATGATGTCTTTGAGTTCGTCGGCGTCGGGCCAGCCGAGCTCGTGGCGCACCGCGAACGGACGGAACTCATCGGGCAGCGGCCGGGAATCGACCAGCACGAGCGTCGAGCCGGTCTTCGTCGCCTTGGCGATCAAGTCACGAAACAGGCGGTGAATGACGGCGTCGCGCGTGTGCGAGCCGGCGTCTTTCAGCAGGCAAACGTCGCCTCCCGAATGCTCACGCAGATATTCGAGAGCCGGCGCGAGCTTGCCGGGAGCGACGACCGGCTTGCTTTCCGCCGGCGCGAACGACGGGCGGAGGCCGTCGGTGAGCGACCAGAAGGAGAGCGATCGGTTCAGCGACTCGCAGGCGGAGCGTACGAGTTTTTCCGCCCCGCCCTCATCGGTCGTTTCGATCGAGATGACGGGATAACCCGCCCGGATCAGCAACGCGAGGTCTTCGCTCATGCGGCACCCATTCTGAACAGAGCGTGATTGATCCTGAGCCGAACGAGAAAAACGAGAACCCGGTTCAGAGATTAATGTTCGACGTCATTGGAAGCACTCCTCGGTCGGCAGTTCTTTCATTCCGACATCCCATATCCCACTTCCCAAACATTTCCCGCCGCTCGCTCTTTTTCTCCCACGGCCGCACCGGCGCATAAGGACTTACGTCAGGTGCCGACTTCGGCATCGCGCTTAGGTAGAGGATGCATGCGAGATCGCGCGGCGGACTCCCGCGGCGGCAACCTAGGCTCTGCCGCCGGACTGTGGGCCGCCGCGCCCTCGCGGGCATCTGAACGGCCGACCGACGCTTCACACCACGGGCGTTGCGTCGAGTCGTTCCGAGGCCTCGATCTTTTTTGCTTTAGCGACGGTCGAAACGGACGGGCTCAATCAGGCCAGCCGTCGGCGAAAGCCGGCGGGTCTGGAGCAATCGAGCGCCCGCGGACGCAAGTCCGCGGCTGGCCTGGAGTCTCGGACGTGGGTTGAGGGAACTGAAGGTTGAGTGTCGAAGGTTGGGGGGTTGAGAGTTTCTCACTTCTCACTTCTCACTTTTCCGGCTCCGTCACGCGCCCTATTCCGAATTGATCGCCCGTCTTGGTCGGTTCGCCGTCGCGGAAGTGGATCTCAACCATCTTCTCGCTTTGCACGGCGGCCCCGGTTTCGTCGGTGAGTTGAGCCGCGATTCGCCGGGACGCGACGTCGATCACGTCGCCCGTCGAAGGCCAGCCGAAGCGGCCGTCGAGACTGAAGGCGACCCAACCCGGCTCGTCGCGCAGCTCGATGTCACCGGTTTGCCGCGGCGGCATGATCGTCGCGTCGAACAGATGCAGCCGTCGATTCGTCGCGTCGCAGACCCAGAGCTCGCGCTCATCGGGAGTCAGACCGATGCCGTGGCTGGGACAGCCGTGACGCTTCACCGGTCCTTTCTTGAAGCCCTGCACTTCCACGCGGTGCAGCATCTTGCCGCTCTCGATGTCGCCGACCTCGAAGCCGAGCAGTTCATTGACGTTCACGAAGCAGAGCGACTGCCGGCCGTTGACGGTGAAGGGACGAACGCTCGCACTGAAAGGGCCAACCGCGTTCGTGACCGTATGCGTCGAAGTGTCCGCGATGCTGAGCAGCGGCGATCGCAGGCCCGCGAGATAGGCGAAGCGACCGTCGAGCCCGTAAATCGTGTTATGCGATCCCGACTTCGTCTCGATCCGGGCGATCACGTGTCCGGTGATCGCGTCGACGACGTGCCAGTGATCTTTTTCGAGCGACGGCAGATAGATGATGCGTCCGTCGGGAGAGAGGGCCATCCGATCGCAGCCGCCTTCGTAGGGCTTCTCCCAGAGGACCGTTTCCGTCTTGAGATCGAGGCAGGTCAGCGTTTCGAGCGTGCTGATGTGAACAAGATCGGTGTCGGCGCTCGCGCAGATGCCTTTGACGTTGGAAGGCTTGCCGTCCTTCGCGAAGCCCGCGGTCGGGATGCGTTTGACGAACCTGAATTCATCATCGATATCGAACACGAGCAGACCATGTCCGCCGTACTCAAGATAATTCCGCACACCCGGCACGGAGACGTAGAGATAGTGCTGTTCCTTGTCGTCGGCGGCCGCTCGCGACGGCAACAGAGACAGCAGGAAGCACGCGGCGAGGCTAACGAAGTGGCGGCTCGGGCCAGACATGGCGTTCTCACGGTGCAGAAGACTCGGATGATGTCCTCCGAGAATAACGCGCTGCGGAAGCGATGCCACAGCGTTCGCGACAAGAGGTTCTTACACCACTCCCCTCTCCCTCGGGAGAGGGGCCGGTGGTAAGGGGCGAGGTGGACGTGCCACGTCGCTTGCGTTCGTTCGCACGGTGGTCGTCGATGCCGAAAAACACGGGGATGAAGCCGCAAGACATCCCCTCACCCCTGACCTCTCCCCAAGGAGAGGGGGACTGGATTCGTAAACCACGGCGCAGAGATGCTCGTTCTGTCCGTGCCTCTTCGTTCGCTGCCGCGTCTCAAAGAAAAGCGACCCGGCCGAAAGCTCGACCGAGTCGCGAGGAGCACCGATGTGTAGTCAGGGTCTCAGATGGACAACGCGTCGGCTTCTCGATTGAGCCACTCGCGAAGTGCCGACAACACCGCCATTCCGCCGGCCGTTTGCGTCAGCGGCCAGCAGATCGGCGCGGCAGGTCGCCAGAGAAAAGGCACCGAGCAGGAGATCGGCGTCTGAGCCGTTGCGACCGTCACGGGACCGACGCATTTCGAGGCGAATCGATTCAACCAGTCAGCACCGTGTACGTCGTATGGCGTCTGCCAACCGATGCTCGGCATTCCATTGAAATAGATGCCGCCGATGGCAGTCTTCCCACGCGCCGTTTCAGCCGCCTGCTCGACGGCAGCCCAGCCCGAGGCGTTCGTCGGGCACGCGACGAACGTCAATCGGCTCGAACAGAGCCGCAATCGGTCGGCGGCCTCGTCAACGAGCCAGGGCTTGTCGCGGTAGCCGCCTGCGGGCTCGACGCCGGCGAGACGTGACCGCACCTCTTCCATCGAAAGGCCGGCTCCTTCAGAAAGTCGTGATGCGAGTTCGGTCGTCAGTGCGAGCACGACTTGTCGCGGCGTGTGCTCGCAGCAGGCGACGACGAAGGCGTCTTGCGGTCGTCGTTCAAGAGCGTCGGCAAGACGCTCGCACAACGTTGCAAGTCGATTGCTCGACGAGTGATCGACGATCCATTCGATGGCCGACGTCGCCTCGCCGCCGCAGTGCTCGTTCAGGTCGCCCGGAATCTCACCCGGCTGCGGAGTTTTCGTCAGTCGATCGAGAACCGCGCCCACAGACGAGACCGACGAGCTTTGATGTCCCGCTGAAGGCGGACACATCGGTGCCGGAAACGACGGCTGATACGTCGGCCAGTAGGACGAATGGCTCGAAGCGAAGTCGTGGATCGCCCAAGACGCGCGCGTCAGATCATTTGCCACGATCGCGGCATCGAACGCCGCGATCACCTGCTCGGCAGCGCTTCGGTCCTCGATGGGAAGTGCCGCAGCCAGGTCGGCGACGTGCCTTCGGTAGGCATCGCGGTGATGCGGTGCGGCGATCGCAGCGACCGGCTGCGGTTGCGGGATGGCAGGTCGCGGAGCGACCTCTTTCGCGATAGATCGCACGCGGTCGGCGGCGCCGAAATCCTTGTGGTGGAACGCGAGCGATCGCGTGGCGAGAGCGACGGCGCAAGTGTCCTTTCCGAAGCGGCGCAGCACGTCGGCGGCGCTGCGTTCACCGGCGGGATAAGGCTCGGCGATGAAGACCTCCGGCGCGGTTCGCGCACGCAGGGCATTCACGAGCGCATCGCGGACGGCCGTCGAATGCCGATCATCCCGGCTGAAGGCGAGCGTGACCTCGGCGACGCCGAGGCGGCTCAGCTCTTCCCATCGGCGTGGCGAGAAATCCTGCCCTGAAGTGCCGATCGCGGCGACCGAATGCACACCTCGGCATTGGAGCAGAAGGCAATCGAGCACGCCGTCGACGAGAATCAAGGATTCGCGCCCCATGGGCCGCGACAACGCCGCTTGCAGACCATAAGCGACGATTCTCGATTTCGCGGGACCGTCGAGAAAGCGATATCCGCAGAAGGTCTTGCCGTTCTCGCCGACCGTCAGAAACAGGAAGTCGCAAAGCTGGCCCGTTTCGTCGGTCAGCGGCACGACGAGGCCGCCGGCGAACTCCGCACGCGGCCGGCCCGCTTCGTCGCTTGTCAGCCGAGCGGCATCGATTTCGGCGTCGGCGAATCCGACGCCTCGCAAGTCTTCACGCATCGCCGCCGGGCTGGAATAGAGGCCGCAGCCGAGGCGATGAATCTCGTCGCGTGTGAATCCGAACGCTTCCGCGGCGGCGATCGCTTTCGCGGCGGCGGCCGCTTCGCTGGGCCGATCGATGTGCAGTGTCGTGCCCGGCGAGAACAGAGACGCCTGGCAGAAGCCCAGGAACGCCTCTCGGAGGCCTCTTGCCTGACTGGCAGCCGGGGCAGGTTGAGCGAACGCTTCGGAAGATGTCGTCGGTCGCGGATTCGGCGCGACGCGCTGGAACAGCGCCGGATAGCCGGACCAGTCCACGGTGCGTGCTGCTCCGGTGAAATGTGTCCGGCCGGCGTGTCCGTTGGTTGCTGCGGTGTTCGGATGCGACATCGTTGCCTCCTGCATGTCCAGCCGGCTCCTGCCAGCCTTTGTAAAAACGACAACGGCGATTGTGAGTTCGACACTCACTCAAGCCGTAGCGCGGCCGGCGACCCGCTGAAAACGGGGGAAAACGAGAATCGTCGCTCGGCAGCGAATGGCTCCCGCAAAGTCTGTGCCCGGGGATCCTGAAGCGAGTACAGTCGCGTCTGTTGGGGCGTCATTCATGTAAAACGAGTGGAGTGACCGGCGTGGACTGCCGGTGCTGCCGCTGGTCGAGTGCGGTGCCTTTGTTGGCGCATCTTCATGTATAACTGTGCCGTCGCCGCAGGTGCGGAAGACGTTGTGACCGTCGTCGGCGGTGTTCGTGTCGAGTGAGCGCCGGGGCATCGATGTCAGCGGACACTCAAGGCCGGCTTGAAAGAGACGACCTGTTGACATGCCCGCTCTGCGGACACGAGAACCCGGTCGGGGCGTCCGTGTGCTCGGCCTGCGGACATGACGGTCTTGGCTCGCCTGTCGTGACGCCGCCGGCTGCTCACGCCAGGGAAGTGCGGGCCTTCCGGGCACTTGTCGTCACCAGCACCACAGCATTCCTTGGCTACATCGCCCTCACCTGGCTCTTGTGGTACCAACACGACGACCTCATCTCTCAAGAGACATGGAACGCCCTCCAATGGTACGGGTACGACGCGATCGTGTTCTTGCCAGCGCCTCTCTGGTATCTCAAGAGGGTTCTGCACGTTGCTGCCGCGGTCGGTCTTTTCCGATTCTCGCGCCCGGCTCGACTCATCTATACGGCGCTCGTCGCATTCGACACGGCAATGCTGCCCCTCATCGGGCTGCAGGTGGAGACGCCAGTCGCCGAGTTCCTACTCACCGTCTCGTATCTCGCCGACGGGGCTATCTTGGCGATGGCCTGGGGATTGCCGTTGAAAGATCGATTCGTGCGTCTCTAGCCCGGCACTTCATATTGCCCACGGCATAAGCATGTGCGATAACGCCGCCGCTGCTCGCCCCGCCCGCGGCGTGAACGGTGAGCGTTTCGCCCGACCGCCGCGTCGAGATTGCGGCCATGAACCGTCTCTTTCGCGTGCTGCATCGGTGGAAGTGCACGACGCTTCCGCAGAAACTCGCGGTCGACGCGCTGCGTCATGTCGGCGACGATGCGCCGCGACGGGCCGGGTTGTTCCTCTGGCACATCGAGCCGTACCTCCGGGGTGTCGCTGCGCCGGAGACGCAGTTTCGCGACGCCACGAACCACGTCTTCTATCCCGTCGACAATTGGGGCGGAGCGCCCCGGCTGGCCCGCAAGTGGTATTGGCGAACGGTCGAGTCTCTACAAACCCGCGATTGGAACGAGGCGACCTACAACGCCGGCGTGCTCGCCAGGTACGTCACTTTCGCCTTCCTGCCGTTGCGAACGGGTCACGATGAGACGGCGATCGCGCTAAGGGCACCTCTCGAATGGTGTGCCGGGCGGAACTACGACACCTCGCTGGCAACTGCCGAAGCGAACGCGACTGTCGTCATTCCCACAGGCGACGACTGGCTCGAACGACTCGTGATGAGCGGCGCCGAAGCGGCGCATTGTCACTTGAAAGCCTGCCGTGATCGCTTCGACTTCGACATGGCGATCAAGAACCCGCGCCTGCTCGATGAAAGCCTGCGGAGTGCGCTGAATGAGTTGAACACGCGCGCCGCGGCGACCGTTGGTGCAATCCTGTCGCGTGCGATCGAAGAATCGGGCGGCGAGTTGCCTCGCTATCCGCTCGGTTCGGCGGGCCTGTTCTCGCTGCCTGCGCTGCCGTTGTTCTGGCTCACTCGCACGCGAACGCGAGCCTCCGAGAAAGCGCCGATTCGAGCGATGCATCGCGAGTGGAAGGCCACGGGCAAAGTCGATGCAACCCTGCCCGACGACGCCCGCGCCGTGCGTGATGCCTACGAACTGGAAGTGCTCAAAAAGTCACCCCGAAAGATCGAACCGCTCAAGCAGGAACCACAGCCCTCTCTCGCGCGCCAGATCGAAGGAGTGCCGCCGAAGCCGAAGCCGTCTCCTCCTCTCCCCGGCTCCCCCTCCCCTCCTCTCACAGTCCGATCCCCGCTCGCCGCCCTCCCGTCGATGGCCGCGAAGCTGATCTCGCGCCTCGAATCGATCGGCGTGACCACGATCGGGCACCTGCTCGACGCGAACGCCGAAGACCTCGCGGCGTGCCTGCATCCCGACGCGACCGCCGCCGACGTCGCTGGCTGGCAAGACGAAGCGCGGCTGTGTTGTGAGATTAGTTCTCTCTCGCCCGCTGAGGCCCAACTTCTCGCCGCCTGCGGAGTGACGGGCTCCGAAGACCTCGCGGCCCTCTCGCCGGTCGAGCTGTGGGAACTCGTGATCCCCGTCGCCGAGTCGCCCGACGGCCGTCGTGTCTTGCGAGGGCAACCCGCTCCGGGTCTCGACGCGGTGACGCAATGGATCGACGCCGCGAAAAAGGCGGCGTGAGCGATTGCTACCACGGCAGCTTGGGTGCATCGTCGCGATCATCGGGCCGGAAGACGAACACGCGATGCGGTGCGCCGTCGGTTTCCATCGATCCCGGCAATGCCGTTTCGTTGTCGGGCATGGCTCCGATCTGCACCGTCAGTCGTGCGTCGCCTCGCAGATACTCTCGAAGCCAACTGCCGCCGTAGCCCCAGAGGACTCCGTCGGTGAATTCGCGAGGAGGCCCCCACGGCCATAGCGAAGCGAGTTCGTCCAGCCCTTCCGCGAAAGATTCTGCCGATAGAACCGATCGACCGTTTCGACCGAGAGTCGTGTGTCGAAAACGATGAGCGTGTCAGGAGCGCCGTTGAAATGCGCCAGGTCGATCGCACGCGATAAGACCAGTGAGTTCGCGGGAACCGGAGTCGATCGAACCTGATAGTCGATCGAACCTGATAATAGAGCCAAGCCGCTCGTGCAGCGATCGGCAGCGAGACAAGCAATAACCACAGCGCGACCCAAGCGCCTCCAGCGGCCAATCGGCGGATCGGAGACGTCGCCGACGAACGCCGCATCCCGTACCAGAACGCGGCGGTGATACCGATCGCCGCGCCCGGTGCGAGGTAGAGCCACGGTCGTCGCAGGAATCCGCTGGTGAGATACGCGGTGCCGAGCAGCGCCGCTCCGACGGCGAGACTCATCAGCCACAGGCGACGCTGCGACGTCATCCACTCACTCCGGCAGCGGGCGGTCCTTCGTCTCCGGCAGGAAGGGCAAGGCGAGCAGGCCGACCAGGAACACGCCGCAGACCGTCAGTCCCGCATTGCGAAGCGGTTCCGCGGCGTCGGCGTAAACGTGCTGCGTCAGATAACCGAGCAGGCCGGGGCCGATCGCCGCGAGGAAGCGGCCGACGTTGTAGCAGAAGCTCGTGCCTGTGCTGCGCAAATACGTCGGAAAGAGCTCCGGGAAGTAGATCGCGTAACCGGCGAACAACGAGAGTTGGCAGAAGCCCATGATGGGCACCATCCAGAAGACCTCGCTGAAGTCGTCGAGGAACGCGAAGACCATGGCCGTGCTGAGGAACGCGGCGACAAACGAGATCGCGAAGCTCGGACGGCGACCGATCCTTTGCGCCACGAAACCGAAGCCGCACATTCCCGCCGCAGCCCCGACGTTGATCATCATCGAAGTGATGCCCTTCCACGTCGCGACCTTGCCGGTGATCTGCTCGGAGGAAAGCCCTTCCGCCGTGAACCGCTTCGTCAGCACGTCGCCGACAAGGTCCATTGTGAAGAAACCGACGCCCCACAAGCCGACGACGCCCGAGAACGCGAGCACCAATCCGAGCAGTGCGTGCTTTCGCCACAGGGGATTGCCGAGCAGCTCGGAATAGGAGCCAAGCTGCCGCTTCGCCGCGCCTTCATGACGGACCTGCTGCCAGCGTTCCGGTTCCTTGAGCCGACGACGAATGACGAGCGCCAGGAGCGCCGGCACGGCCCCGATCACGAACATCGGACGCCAAGTGCTTTCGAGTCCCCAAGCGGACAAGACTCCCTCTTGTTGAAGCTGCCCCATCACCATGCCGATGAGCGCGGCGGAGATGTTCCCGACCGCCGACAGCGCCTGAAGCAGCGACAATGCATAAGTCCTGGCCCGCGCGGGCATGACTTCGGCGACCAGCGCGACGCCGACGGCGAACTCGCCGCCCACGCCAAGGCCCGTTAAAAACCGATAGAGGGCGAAGTCGGCGAACCCCTGGCTGAGCGCGCTCAGTCCGGTAAACAGCGAATACAGCAGGATCGTGATGATCATCGTCTTCGCGCGGCCGATGCGATCGCCCAGCACGCCGAAGAACAGCCCTCCGCTGGCCCAGCCGATCAGGAAGATGCTCGTCGCGTAGCCGGCGTACTCATTGATCGTCTCGCGAGTCGGTGCGATCGTTTCGCCGTCGGAGCCGACGGTCGCCAGCAGTTCCGCCATCGCGGGCTGTCGCGCGAGAATGAACAACTGCTGATCCAGGCAGTCGAACAGCCAGCCCAGCGCCGCCACGATCAGCACGAACCAGTGGTAGCGGTTCATCTCGCTGTACCACGGCCCGGTCGCAAGCGAGTCGTCGGCGGGCGTGGTCGGTTCGTCGAAGTGATGCATGGCCGGCGGGTCGGTGGTTCAGATCGGCGATCGTGGTCATGCTTCCGCGTGCGGAAGCGGAGCAACGATGGTCGCGACCGCATCAACGGAATGCAACCGCTTCCGAGCCGCGACCGTCAGGGACCGATGATCCGCATCGGTTCGTCGCGAAACGCTCCCTGACGGTCGCGGCTCGGACGTCACACTTCTCAGGTCATCATGGTTTCTCATTCGTCGGCAAGATCCGCTCGCGGTACAGCCGTTCGACGTCGCTGCGCTTCGCGACGATCTCGCGGCAGAAGCCGGTGTGTTGCCGCTCGTAGCGGACTTCGGCCGCCTTATGAGGCTCGGCGTGCAGGGCCTCGGCGAGCCAGCGACGATCGTCTTCAGAAAGTTCGGCCAGCTCGTCGCCGAAGATCGTGCGCCGCTCCATGACGAGCATTTCGAGCTTGCGGTCGTAGTGGCTATGGGCGGCCATGGAAGCGGGCGAACGGCGAACGGGGAATGGCTTAGCCGCGACCGAAGGGAGCCATCGACAATGGCGAACGGGAGGCCGAAGGATGTCGTCAAAACGTGGCCGTTGCGTTTACAATGCCGCCGGTTCGTTCGGCCATTCTGACACACCCCTTCTCGTTGCGAAAGCCGCTCAATGTTTCGAACCATTGCGCTCGTCGCGGGCCTGCTTGCGCTGAGTTCTCTCGCACACGCCGACGATTGGCCGCATTTCCGCGGTCCCGGCTACGACAACATCTCCGAGGAAAGGGGCTGGTCGGCCGAGGCGTTGTCACCCGAGCCATCGATCGCGTGGCGAGCCGAAATCGGCATCGGCTACTCCGGTCCCGCGGTCGTCGGCGATGCGGTGTACGTCTTGGGCTACGCCGACGGCCAGGAGCACGTCCGTCGTCTCAACGCCGACACCGGTGACGTCGTCTGGACGCATTCCTACCCCGGCGCGAAGATCGACACGCTGAACGCCGGCGGTCCCGGCGCCACGCCGACCGTCGTCGGAGACGTCGTCTACACGAACGGTCGCGAGGGACAGGTCCACTGCCTCAAAACGGCGGACGGGGCCGTCGTCTGGTCGCTGAAGCTGCCGGAAGCTTACGAAGTGCAGGTTCCCGATTGGGGATTCACGACGAGTCCGCTGCTCGCCGACGGAAAGCTCATTCTCGACGCGGGGCGACTCGTCGCGCTCGACCCGGCGACCGGCAAGGAGGTCTGGAAGAGCGACAAAGAGCACAAGCCCGGCTACGGCACGCCGACCCCCTTCGCATTCGGCGGCGAGAAGTACCTGGCGCACCTCAACAACGACGGCCTCTCGGTCGCGAAGCTTTCCGACGGCGCCGAGCTCGGCTTCTACAAGATCGACGCCCAGTTCGACACCGCCGGCACGTCGCCGATCGTGCGGGACGACACGATCTGGATCTCGGTCGGCTACGACGGTCGCGCCGCGTTGTTGAAGTTCGACGGCGACTCGCTGAAGCAGGTTTACGTCAGCAGGAAGATCAAGAACCACTTCAGCAACAGCATCGTGATCGGCGACCACATCTACGGCATTAGCGGCCAGACGAACCACAGCCGCACCTGCATGCTGGTCTGCCTCGAATATGCGACCGGCGAACTGGCGTGGGAACAGAGCGGCGGCGGGTTCGGCTCGCTGGTCGCCGCCGACGGCAACCTGATCTATCTCAACGACGTCGGCACCGCGGCGATCATTCCGGCGAATCCCGAGAAGTTCGAGTTCATCTCGAAAGGCGACATCCTCGACGGCCAATGCTGGACCGCCCCCGTCCTCGCCAACGGCAAGCTCTACTGCCGCAACAGCGAAGGCTCGCTCGTCGTCGTGAACATGATGAAGTAAATCGCGAAAGGTTCACACCCGCTTCGGCTCGACCGTCGCCGGGATGAACGGCGAGGCTTCGCCGTGGCCGATCGTTTCCTCCTCGTCGATGTTCGCGCTCGGCTCGGGCAGGAAGAAGCTCAGGATCACGCCGACGAAATACACGAAGAACGCCACCCCGGCCGCCGCGTAGGCGACCTTCTGAGGCGGAATCGCGCCCGGCACGAACTCCTGAATCGCGAGCGTGCTCGTGACCCACGCGAAGCACGTTCCGACCATCCGACCGCCGATGTTGGCGGCGAAGCTCTCGCCGGTGCCTCGCAAATGCAGCGGATAGACCCGCGGCAGATAATTCCCCCAGAAGCTGAACTGCGCCACCGTGAACAGGCCCGCCAGGAAGATGCCCAGGTGCAGTAATGTGACGTTCCATTCGCCGAACTTGATCGCGTACCAATCCCAAT
The DNA here is from genome assembly GCA_013813775.1 of Planctomycetaceae bacterium. Classification (GTDB taxonomy): domain Bacteria; phylum Planctomycetota; class Planctomycetia; order Planctomycetales; family Planctomycetaceae; genus JACCRE01. Next base: position 9,342 of record JACCRE010000162.1, on the reverse strand, counting down.
CCACGCCCCAGTTGAACGAGAACAGCGACGGATTGGCGGTGGCGGCGTAGGCGAACACTAACGGCACGATGAACAAACCGGGAACCTGAAACACTCGCAGCAAGCTGCGACGGCTGACGATCGCGACCACGAGCAGCGCCAGCAGGAAGCGACCGGCGAGACCGCCGACTTCCTGCACCTTCGTGTAGTTCGACGCGGCTTTGTTCTCGATGTCTTTCTGCGTCCTGATCGCTTCCGGTTTCGGCAGCCCTTCCGTGGCTTCGGCGACGTGCTGCTTGACCTCGGGCAGGCCCGGCACGATCTGCGGAATCATCTGGATCGCACCGAACGCCGCACCGTAGCTGCACGCGAACATCAGCGTCGTGACGATCGTCGTGCGGGCCATTCCCGGCGCGAACAGCTCACCGAAGCGAGGTCGTCGCAGCGTGCCCGCCTTCCGCTTCGCTTCCCAGGCGGGCGACTCGGGCAGGAAGGGGCGGATGATGATCAGCGGGATCGCGGGGATCAGACCGCTCATCAGCGTGTACCGCCACGCGGCGTGCGGATCCCTGATCTCGCCGCCGAGCAGCGAGGCCAATGCGTCGGGCAGCGCGATCGCAGGCAACAGGTTGCGTCTGCTCAACTCGACGGCCACGCCGAACGCGACGGCGACCAGCAGGCCGCCGACCGAACTGAACGCCTGCGTGTAACCGATGACCTTCTCGCGACGATGCGGGTCTGTGAAGAGTTCGGCGAGCCACGCGACGGCCGCCACGAACTCGACGCACACTCCGACAAAGGTCGTACAGCGCAGCACGAGCAACATCCACAGGCTCGTACTGAACCCCGCCAGGAACGCCGACACGGCGTAGAGCAGAATCGAGTAAGTGAGCACTCGCCGCCGGCCGAGCCGATCAGTCAGATAGCCTCCCAGCAGCCCGAACACGCCGCCCGCGAAGGCGGGAATGTAAAACAGTCTCCCGACCCAGGTCGCGAACTCGGGCGTGCCGGGTGCGATGCCGCCGAGTTCCATGAGTGCCGGCCGCACGATCAGCGGCAGCATCAGGAGTTCGTAGATGTCGAAGGCGAAGCCGATCGCAGCGATGGTGCAGATCAGCCATTGAATGGTCGTGAGGCCGGATCGTTGTTCAGACGAGGCGGTCGCCATAGCGGGGCTTTCGGGGTGCGGGTCGGTGGGACGAGCATTGTGTCGCCTTCCGACCGCTCGCAAAAGCCAACGCGGGGCGATTCAAGGAGAAGTGAGAACAGAGAGAAGTGAGAAGAGAAAAGGCGAGCGAGTGGCACGCTCTGACGACAGGAAGGGCGTGGCGATGCGCGATCGGCCACGCCCATGTTGGGCGTGCCACCCAACCACTTCTCACTTCTGCGTTCTTACTTCTCCGCTCCCTTCACGCCGCCGGCTTCGCCGCGACGACCGGCGCCGTGCGGGCGATCGCCAGCCCGATGAGCACGGCGGGCAGCATCGTCCACAGCATCAATGGTCCCCTGCCGACGGTCGGCACCGCCGCGTTCGTGTTTTCGATGGGCCAGAGATACGCCGCCAGTCCGGGATAGATCAGACCGGCAAGAAGAGCGGCCGCCAGTACGACTCCGAGCGTCTGGAACAGACGGCCGCGCGTCAGTCCCACCACGAGGGCGATGCCGATGCCGGCGAGCAGGAATGCCACCGAATGCGCCGCCATCGACTTGAACGTGATGTCGAACTCCATGCCCCAGAGCCACGTGAGCGCATACAGATCGGCGATGCCTCCGACCGCCCCGGCGATCCCCCCCAGCAAAATTCCGCCGACGCAGCCGATGACGGTTGCCAGAAGCGAGCGGCGCGCGAGGCCTTCGACAAGCCCTAGAAGCCCGCCAGCCGCGGCTCCCAGAATCGCGACTTGCAGAGCGGTGTTCTGATAGTCGCGCAAGATCGCTGCGGCCGTCAGCAACTTGAACTCTTCTTGCGTCAACTCCTGCTTATCGAGCAACGGTCCCAAGTGCACAGGAAGCCTGAAGAAGTAGCCGAACTCCTGGATGCCGAGGAACGCGATAAACCCGGCCAGGGTGCCCGCGGCGAACGACGAAAACCACTTGGTCCGGCTTCCGCGAACGGACGAAGCCGCGATCGTTCCCGCGGGCGCATCAGCGGCAGGAACCTCATTCGCCAGGCGTGTTTGTTCCGGCTGCATGGTCGGCGCTCCCACGAGAAACGAAGATGAGATGATCGTCGCATGATAGCCGTCGGGCGTGTCAGTCGTATCAACTATTTCTGCTGTAGGGAAAGAAGGCCCGACCACGCGGCTCAGACCCTCACGGAGTTCATTGCCCGACGAGTTCTCGAAACCGCTTCGGTTCCTCGCCGAGCCATTCCGGATTCTGAGCGGTCGCGTCGAAAACCGAGGTCGTCTTGAACGGCTCGAACTCGCCGGTGTTCGCGGCCTCCGCCGTCTTCGCGAGCATCGCGGCAACGTCCTGCTCGCTCAGCGGATGAAACGTTTTCGCGGCGTCCAACGCTTGCTTCAGGACGTCGAGACTGTCGATGCCCGTAATCACGACCGAGGTCGGCAGGTTCAGGGCGTAGTGCAGGCACTCGGTCGCGGTGACGGTGTTCGATCGCAGCAGGATTCCATTCGCAAGGCTCTTCATGCCCAGCACGCCGATCTTTTCATCGACGAGACGAGGCAGCACGAGCTTTTCGAAGCTGCGAAAGTGGGCGTCCATCACGTTCAGCGGCATCTGCACGGTGTCGAACGCCACGCCGTGCGCCTCGGCCACGTCGAGCGTTCGCAGATGCACCTGCGGGTCCTTGTGCCCGGTGAAGCCGATGAAGCGGAGCTTTCCCGCTTTCTTCGCCGCTTCGAGCACTGATTGAGCTCCGTCCTCGCGATCGAAGATGCGATCGGGATCTTCGTAGCGAATCACCTCGTGATGCTGCACGACGTCGATCATGTCGACGCCCATGCGCTTGAGCGATTCATCGAGTTGCTGCTGCGCGGCCTGCTTTGAGCGACCATCGATCTTGGTCATCAGAATCACCTGGTCGCGACGGTCGCCCTTCAGGGCCTTGCCCATGCGGATTTCGCTTTCGCCGTCGTTGTAGTCCCACGAGTTGTCGAGGAAGTTGATGCCGTTGTCGATCGCGCGATGGACGATCGTCTCGGCGAGCTTCTTGTCGACATGCTTAAGGGCGAGATGCCATCCGCCCAGGCCGATCGCCGAGACGGTTTCGCCCGTCGAGCCGAGCGACCGGTAAATCATGTCGGGATGTCGTGAAAGCGGCATCGGAGCCTCGTCGGCAAAGAGTCGTGGAGCGGGAATCGCTCGACGAAGTCCCCGATTATCACGATGCGCGACGACCTCACGCACGGGGTTCGCCCGAGAGACGGCAACGGGCGAAACGGACCGCCAGTGGACGAGCCTCGGGCGGCGGCGTTGTCACGCTCGCTGCGTGTCGTAGAACCATCGCGGAACGACGTGCCGCGAAGAGGCACCAGAGGCGCAAAACAAAGTCAAAACGCCGAAGCGTCGAGCGAGAAGCTGGATCCTTACGACTTCTGACAAAGCCGTCACCGCCCTGAAGCGGCTCATGAATCCTGTCCCCTCTCCCTGGGGAGAGGGGACAGGGGTGAGGGGATGCCTTGCCGCTTCATCCCCGTCTTTTTCAGGGCTCGACGACCGTCTCGAAAGCGGGCGCAAGCGACATGGGAACGTCCACCTCGCCCCTCACCCACGGCCCCTCTCCCGAGGGAGAGGGGCGTTTTGTCAGAGCCTCTTAGTCCGGCAAGTCGGACGCTAATCGAACACGAGATCGGATCGGTTGGGCACGGTCAGAGTCGTGATCGTTCGCAGAAGCTCGCCGCGGTCGATCGGTTTGGACACATAGCCGTCGCAGCCGACGTCGAGGCATTTCTCGCGATCGCCCGCCATCGCTCCGGCCGTCAGTGCGATCACCGGCACCATGCGTCCGGCGCGGCGTAAACATCTCGTCGCGTCGAGTCCGTTCATGACGGGCATCTGCACGTCCATCAGCACGATGTCGTATGGCTTGCCGGACACGCAGGCGCGCTCGACCGCCGCGACGGCTTCTTCGCCGTTCTCGACGACCTCGACGTCGGCCCCGGCGATCGTGAGGATGCGCGAGACCAGATGGCGAATGCCGGGCGTGTCCTCGGCGATCAAGACCCGCAGGCCGTCGATTCTGGAGATCATCGGCGGATCATGCACGAGAACGCCGGAGTCACACGGCGACGCGATCGGATTGACGAGCGGCACCGGCCGACCGACGTCGCAGGCGATCGTAAAGCGGAAAGTGCTTCCTTCGCCGCAACGGCTCTCGGCCCAGATTTCGCCGCCGAGAAGTTGCGTGAGCGACTTGCAGATCGCCAGACCCAGCCCCGTGCCGCCGTATTTTCGCGTGGTCGAGGCGTCGGCCTGAGTGAAGGCCTCGAACAGGTGGCTGACCTGCTCGGGCGACATGCCGATGCCGGTGTCCTCGATCTTGAACAGCAGCGTGCCCGGTCCCGGAGTCGGCAGCGGAGGCATGCGCGGGCCCGGAAAGTCTTCGCTCGAAACGGCGTGCGCGGGTCGCTCCTCAGCGGGGATCTTTCCATCCGGGAGATAAAGAACCGACAGCCGGACGTGGCCCTCTTCGGTGAACTTGATCGCGTTGCCGATGAGATTCATCAGAATCTGCCGCATCCGGATCGGGTCGGATCGAATGAGCGCAGGGATCGCTCCCGGATACTCGACGGTGAGTCCGATGCCCTTCTCCGACGTGCGAACGTTCATCAGGCTTTGAACGTCGGCGAGCAACGGGGCAAGATCGCATTCCACGAGCTCGACTTGAAGCTTTCCGGCTTCGATCTTCGAAAGATCGAGGATGTCGTCGAGGATCTCCAGCAGAAACCGGCCGTGCCGACGGAGCAAAGCGACGCTGTCGAGATGCTCCGGTTCGTGGAGATCGCCCGCCAGCAGATCGGCGTAGCCGAGCACGGCCGTCATGGGCGTGCGGATCTCGTGGCTCATGTTCGCGAGGAATCGGCTCTTCGCCTCACTCGCGGCGTCGGCTGCGCTGCGGGCCTCGACGAGCGCTTCCTCAACCTGCTTGCGAGCCGTGATGTCGTGATGTGAGATGACCGCACCTCCACGACCGGTCTTGAGCCGCGACGCTCGCAGCAGAATCCAACGGCCAGGTCGCATGTCGCCGATTTCCGTGCGATATTCGGCGCTGAAGGCGGAGCCATCTCGCAATAGTCGCGACAGACGGACCGTCACCTCGTGCTCGCTGCGTTCGTCGGTCGTAAACATAATTACGCTCGAGGTCAAATAACTATTGAAGGACACGGTCGACCGCGCCCCAGCGACGGGTTTCGCGGCGGCGAACTCATTCGTCTGACGTCGCCAAGTGTCGTTGACGGCGAGGATGTCGCCGTCGGGATCGAGAACGGCAATGGCTTCAGGCAGGCTGTCGAGCACCGCGCGCGTGAAGGCGGCGCTCTCTCGAGCGGCGGTCTCGCTGCGCTGCCGCTCGGCCATTTCCCGATTGAGCTCCTCGGTCAGTTTCGCGCGATCCGGGAGCGCGAGTGCGTCGGGCAGAATTCGCGCGAGTGCGAAGACGGTGGCCCAGGCTGTGGCGGCCGTCACGACTTTAGCCAGCGCGAACAGCCGATAGCCCGGCCAATAGAACATGATCGCGTCGAGCAGATGGATCGTGCCGCACGCGAAAATGAAGGCCGCGAACAGCCAGCCGACGCGCGGAAACGGCAGGTCGGCGTGCCGCTTCCGCAGGAAGTAGACGATCACCAGCGGGATCGCCATGTGGGCCCCAAACACCAGCAGGTCGCTGATGATGTGCGTATAGCCGTGGAGCGCGGTCCAACCGGTTCCAGATGTCCAGCGCGGCGGGAAACCCGTCGTATCGAAGAGCGACGACACCGGGAGCAAGTCCTCACTGGGGAGCCGAATCGAAACATCTCGCCGCCATCGCATCCGAGCGGATCGCGCGAGAGACCGGCAAGCCCCCGATTATGACGGGCTGATCCGCGCCGATCTATGGCTCAATGGTTCCCCGGAGCGAATTTGCTCCCAAAAACCTGCCTGCGGCGAAGCACGGCATGATGCGGGAGTGGGAAACCACAAGATGTGGCGTCGGTCGCGCCACGATGGGCTCGATCACGTCGCTAATTCGCCACGATCAAGGCGTTTGCGCAGTCTTTGCCTGACTGGAGGTCGTCGAGATTTGACAGCGTCGTTTCCGCGATGTTCGTAAGAGCCTCTTCCGTGAAGAACGCTTGATGTCCGGTAACGAGCACATTGGGAAACGTCAGCAGCCGGGCGAACTGGTCGTCTTGCAAGACCTGCCCCGAGACATCCTCGAAAAACAGTTCCTCTTCTTCGTAAACGTCGATGGCGAGCGCACCGACACGGCCCGCTTTCAAGGCGGCGATCACGGCTTGTGTGTCGATGACCGCGCCCCGGCTGGAGTTCACCAGCATCACGCCGGGCGACATTTTGGCGATCGCATCGGCATCAATGAGGTGAAAAGTCTCGGGCGTCAGCGGACAATGCAGCGTGATGATCCGCGAAGAACTGTAAAGCTCGTCGAGCGAAACGAAAGTCGCACCGGCCTCTGTCGCGAGCGTGTTCTCGCGCACGTCGAACGCGAGCACCCGGCAGCCGAAGCCGCGAAACAGCTTGACGACTTCGACGCCGATCTTGCCGGTGCCGATCACGCCGACCGTCTTGCCGTGGAGGTCGAACCCAAGCAGGCCTTGCAAATCGAAGTTGTGCTCGCGGACGCGATTGTACGCCCGATGAATCTGACGGTTCAGCGTCAAAATCAAGCCGAGCGTGTGCTCAGCGACGGCATGCGGGCTGTAGGCCGGCACGCGTACGACTGCGATGCCGTTCCGCTTCGCGGCCGCTAGATCGACGTTGTTGAAGCCGGCGCACCGCAGGGCGATCGCCGTCACGCCCAGCTTCGCGAGCGAGTCGATCGCCGCCGCGTCGACTTTGTCGTTCACGAACACGCACACGGCGTCGCAGCCCGCCGCGAGTTGAGCGGTGTCGGCGTTGAGCTTCGATTCGAAGAAACTCAATTCATGCCCATGCCGCCCGTTCACGGCCGCAAGGAACCGCCGGTCGTAGGATTTTGCAGAAAAGACCGCGACCTTCATTGATTTTCCACTTGCAGGCGCGGCGGGCCCTCATCTGGCTCGCACGATCTTCGCATTGGGTGGCGGGCCTAAGTTTTGCAACCCTCTCTTACACGATGCCACACATTCGCCGCAACAATTCAATTTCGGACGAATGCACGCCGACAGCGACTTAGATCGCCTGCGGTGTCGCATCGACGTGTTCGACTTCGCCCGTGCGTTCTTCGTAATGACGAATGCGGATCGGCTCGCCGCATTCGGCGGAGAGGTAGATCGCGTCGAGCAGCCGCTGGACCGTCAGTCCTTCTTCAGCGGGGGCGGGGTGCGGCGTGTTCGTCAGGATGGCGTCGACGAAGTGCCACATCGGGCTTTTCGGCTTGGGTGCCGGCTCGTGGAGCTGCATGTTGAACTGGCTGCCCTCGCGTTCGAGGAACATTTCGGCTTCAAACTCGTAGCCTTCGTTTTTGTTGCGATGGACGAGTCCACCCTGCGTGCCGAACAGCCGGGTCTCCATCAGATCATTCTCTTTGATGTTCGATGCCCAGCTCGCTTCGAGTTCGAGCATCGAGCCTCCGCGAAAGCGGATCATCGCCGAGGCGAAGTCTTCGACGTCGAACGGCTTGCCCTCGCGGGCGGCGACGGATCCCGTAAGTTCGTTCCAGGTGTTGGCGAGCACCCACTCCGGCTCGGGGTAGTCCATCAGCCAGAGGGCGAGGTCCAGGCGGTGCACCCCGAGGTCGATCAGAGGACCGCCGCCCGACATTTGCTTCTGGCCGAACCAGCCGCCGAAGCCGGGCACGCCGCGACGTCGGTGCCATGCGGTGCGTCCGTAATAGACCCGGCCCAGCATGCCCGCTTCGACGCGCTTTTTGAGTGCGACGGCCTGTGCGTTGAAGCGAAACGAGAAGTTGATCATCAGCCGCCGGTCGAACCGCTTGGAAGCGACGAGCATCTCCTCGGCTTCGCTCGAGGAGGTCGCCATCGGCTTCTCGCAGAGCACGTGACAACCGGCTTCGAACGCGGCGATGGTGAGCGGCCGATGCAAATGGTTCGGCGTGCAGACGCTGACGACGTCGAGATTCGCTTTGGCGAGCATCTCTTCCGCCGTCGCGTACAGCAGCGGCACCGCGTACTGCGAGCGAGCTTCTTCACGCCGGATCGCGTCGAGATCGGCGGCGGCCACGACGTCGGCGCAGGGGTGCTCGCGATAGCCGCGCAGGTGGCTTCGTCCGATCCCAAGGCCGATGACTCCGACTCGCAGCTTTTCCATGTCCGTGAGTACGAATCGTTCCGCGAAAGTTGAGGGGAATGCGATCATCGGGCGAGCGAAAGTTCGAGCGAAGCGCCGCGAGCCGGCACAACCCGTCCGGCCCGAAATCGCTTTTCGGGAACGTCGCCCAACCCTACCTTACCGAAAACTTCGGAGCAGGATTGATACAAGTCATTTCGAGATTCACCCGACGCGCCGCCCAACGGGCCGCGTTGCCGATGACTCGCAGGATCTCGGCATTGTGATAGGTCGGATGCGTTTCATGGCCGGGTCGGAAGTAAACGACGCGGCCGTGGCCTCGCCGCCACGTGCAAAGAGAGCGAAACACCTCCCCGCCCTGGAACGACGAGATCATGAGCAGCTCGTCGGGCGTCGGAATGTCGAATCGCTCGCCGTACATTTCCTCGTGCGGCAGCTCGATGCACTCGCCGATGCCTTCGAGAATGGGGTGCGACGGTTCGAGATTCCACAGGATTTCGCGCTCGCCGGCCTCACGCCACCGCAGTGATCCCGACGTTCCGAGAACCTGTTTGAAGACCTTCGAATCGTGCCCCGAATGCAACACGATCAGGCCCATGCCCGACAGCACATGACGATGCACGCATTCCGCCGTTTCGTCAGTCACCTCTTTATGTGCGACGTGCGCCCACCAGAGCAGCACGTCGGTCTTGGCGAGGCGTTCGTCGGTGATACCTTGATCGGGATCTTCGAGGGTCGTCGTGTCGACGACGAGTTCCTGGGTTGCAATCCCCTCTGCAATCGCGACGTGCATGCCGTGCGGGTACAGCTTGCGGACCTCGTCCTTGTTCCGCTCGTGGCGAAACTCGTTCCAGATCAACGCTCGCACGGGCTGTGTCACGCGCTCGTTCCGTCGGGCTTTCGCAGACGCGATGGGCGAAACGTCCTCGCCCCGGCCAATTGGCGCGGATTGTAGGT
>JACCRE010000158.1 GCA_013813775.1 Planctomycetaceae bacterium | reverse complement strand
CCTCAACCGACGAAAGAGCGCCAACCCCATCCCCCGATCAACGCAGCTCGCCCACCGACGCGCCACCGCTCTGCGCGCCGACTTGGACCGTTCTGCCGTTCGGCATACGCTTGTTTAAGGACTAGTGCGGTGACCATCGCGAACGCTCGGGCGTTGATCCCAGTCCTTGATCACGACCCTGACGACGCGCTCACGTTGCTCGCGCTTGCTTCAATGGCTCAAGTCAACGGAAAACGCGAACTGGCGCTCTCGTATTACCAGACCGCCCAACGTGTGCCCGCTGCTGAAGAGGAGACGCTGATCAATCTGCTCGAACTCGAATACGAAGTTGGCCATTGGGCTGAAGCGCTGGCCGCCGCTGATCGACTTAAGAAGCTGAACCCATGGAGGTTAAGAAGCTGAACCCATGGAGGGCGAAGACGTTCGCGCTGCAGGCTGACCGCCTCTCTCATCTTGGTCGAGCGAACGATGCTATTCGAGCCGCCGAGCGCTCTCTCGAATTGAACCCGACGCTCATCCCCGTTCGCGAATGGCTCGCTGTGAAAGTACCGCGAAGCCGGGGAATTGCAGAAGCAACATGAACAAGACAAGCTCGTTGAGCAGATGCTGAAGGCACAGGCCGCGAACGATCGGTAATGCGGCATCGCTTTCGAGTCGCTGATAGAGATCACGCCTCCCATTCGCAGAGTCGCTTTTCGATCCCGGACGCAATGCCTTCCACTGAGCCGAAGTCCGACGCTTCGAACCGACGACGAACGCGACCGGCGTGGCTTCTCTTCACCACGCTCGGGGTGACCGTTCTGGCGTGCGGCGTTGGCCTCTGGCAGTTTATGCAACCGAACCTGCCTTCCGGCGTCACGCAGGCACGGTTCGACGCAGCAGCCCAACAGTTTCAGGAGTTGCATGGCACAGGAGGATCTCACGTCGAGATCGTGTTGCTTATCGGTGAGCTTGCCGTCGCCGAAGAGCGGCTCGAAGAGGCACGGGCGTGTTTTCAGGCCATTCCCAGTTCCGATTCTCGATACGGGCCTGCGGCACGCCTACAGCAAGCGCAGGTCGCGCTCCGATTGAATCGCGCACGCGAAGCGGAAGCCAACTTTCGTGAGTTTCTTGCGTTGGCGGCCCGCCGGACCGATACCGATTCGACGCATCTGAACGTTGCCCGCAAGTGGCTTGCTTATATTCTCTCGGTCGAACTCCGAATCGAGGAACGACAGGTCGTACTCGCCGAGCTTCATGCCAGCGGACAGGCCGACGTTTACGATTCGAAGCAGCTGTATCTGCCGCATCTGCTCATCTGGCCGTCGCCTGTTGGGAGGCGCAAACTCGAAGCGTTTCTTCAGCAGGACGCAGAAGACCCGATGCTGCTCGTCGCCTGGGGTCGTTATCTGACGGCGGAGGGAAAGCCGGAAGAAGCACGAGTGTTGCTCTCGCAGTTGTGCCGTCAGGATCCCAAAAACCTGCAATGCACCGCGGCACTGTTAGAGGCGATGTACGAGCAAAACGATTGGGACGGCTTCGCCAAGCTGTACAAGTCCGTTCTCCCGTATCGCGACTTCGAACCCTGGCTGCTGTCACGCCTGCGAGGCCAATACGCGCTGCATCAGAAAGACTGGGAACAGGCGGTGCTTGAGTTTCAGCACGTGCTTGCTGCCGACCCGGCGGACCCGGGCGCCCACGTCGGCCTCGCGAAGGCGTTCGCAGCCCTAGGACGCGATGTTGAGCGCGATCGACTGCTGCAACAGTCGGCGGTTCTCGCCAAGATGCGAGTGAGTCTCGTGGGCGTCAATGAGCAAGACGCGCACGCGGCCACCGCGTTGGCAGAACAATGTGAAGAAGTCGGGCTTGAAACCGCAGCACGGGTTTTTAGGATGCATGCGTCACGTCTTGCTCAATCCCGACCTCACAGTGCTCCGGTCGAAAGCGATGCTCGTGCAGCCCTCTAGTCAATCACTGATGTCTCTGGCCTGCGGCGCGATGCTGGCGACCGTCTTCGGCTGTGGAGGCACAAAAGCTGAACGAGAGTCGAAGCCGATCGTGACATTGGGTTCGAGTTCGAACGCTTCGAGCCCGACACCGAAGCCCGATGGCGTCATTCCGCAGTTCCGCATCGTCGGACGCGAAGCGGGCCTCGATTTCGAAAGATTCGACGACATCAGCGGTCGACGTCGAATCCTCGAAGCGAACGGTGGCGGTGTCGCTTTGTGTGACTTCGATCGCGACGGCTTGCTCGACGTCGTGTTCACGAACGGGTGCCAACTTCCGCTCAGCCAGAATGACCGCGCGCACCAGGGAGCGTTCTTCCGCAACCTCGGAGAAATGCGGTTCCAAAACTCGACCGCACCGGCGATGTGGAATCAGTACGGATACGCCTACGGCTGTGCGGCGGGCGATTTCGACGCCGATGGCTTCACGGATCTCTACGTGACGGCATTCGGGAGAAACTCATTCTGGCGGAATCACGGTGACGGCACGTGGTCCGACATCACCGACGCCACAGGCACCGGTGTGCCCCAATGGAGTTCGAGCGCCGCCTTCTACGATCTGAACGCCGACGGTTTCCTCGACCTGTATGTCGCCAACTATCTCGACGAATCCGATGAAACGCCGCGTTTATGCCCCAACAGTCGCAGCCCAGATGGCTATGAAGGTTGCTCGCCCGCGATCTTCGAGGGCGTCGACGACGTTCTGTTTCTTTCGAATGGCGAAGGCGCGTTTATCGACGCCAGCGAACGATCGGGGATCGCCGGTTTCAAAGGGAAAGGACTTGGGGTCGTCATCGGTGACCTCAATGCTGACCAGCGTCCCGAAATCTATGTCGCCAATGACGGGCAGGCGAACTTTCTGTTCGTCGCCGCAGGAGAACCGTCGCCGGGGTCGGCCGGTGGCCCGCCGCTTGTCCGCTGGAAAGAACAGGCGCTCGCCTCAAACGCCGCGGTCAATGAGCTTGGTCATGCTCAGGCCAGCATGGGGATCGCCGCTGGCGATATCGACCGCGATGGAACAACCGACTTGTTTCTGACTCACTTCTTCGGTGACTCAAATACGCTGTACGAGAATCGCGGCGACCTTGCGTTCGATGATGCGACGCGGTCGAGCAATCTCGGCGTCGCGAGTCGCAAAACGCTCGGCTTCGGCACAGTATTCGTCGATGCCGACAACGACGGCTGGCTCGACCTGTTCATCGCGAACGGACATGTCGATGATCGCACGTGGATGGCCGATGACGAGCCATACCGTATGCACCCGCAAATGTTTCGCAACGAGACCGACGGAGAGTTTCGCGACGTTTCCGCATGGAGCGGCGACTACTTTGCTTCCGAATGGGTCGGACGCGGTGTCGCGGCGGGCGATCTCGACCGAGACGGCCGCATCGATCTCGCCGTTTCGCACCAGCTCGCACCCTCGGTCGTGCTTCACAATCAGACGGAACCGCAAGGCGAGGCGATCGTCTTGCGTCTCGTCTCATCGACGGCGAATCGCGACGGATTCGGAGCGCGTGTCGAGATCGTCGGCGCCGAACCTGCGATCGTGCGAGAAGTGTTCGGCGGCGGCAGCTTTCAATCGGCTTCCGCGACGGAACTGCACTGCATGCTGCCATTGAAGAAAAGTGCCATGGTTCAAATACGGTGGCCCTCAGGCAAGACGGAACGCCACGACGGTTTTTCGGCAGGAAATTGGATTCTAGTCGAAGATTGCCGGCCGCTACGGCCATTCCACGTACTGCAAGCGAAGCCGGCCGATACCAACGCAACGGAGATCCTCAATCAATGAAAGCCTAATGTACAAATTTTGCACCTCTGGCTCGTCTTGCTCTGAAGCGTCCAAACGGTGAACAGACTTTCCCATTGAGCCAAGGTCCAAGGAATTTCTTTGCCGTAAAATCCGGAAAATACCTAGGGGGCGAAGCCGCACGCATCAATACCTTAGCTTGGGTTCAGTGGGGCGGCGACGGCCATCCTCACGCTTCTCAACGCTCGGGAGGCAGAAAATGATGCGATTCAATCGAAGGATGTTGCTGGTCTTTGCGCTGCCATTGCTGCTGTCACCTTCTATAGCTTACCAGCCCGTTGAAGTATTCAAAATGCCTCGCGACGCGTCTGAGTCATGAGCCGAATTCCCTGCATTTCTCGACATTTGGCTGGTTCGTCGGCCGGTGCCGTCGATTACTTCAACAGGCTGTTACGGCGATCCTTGGTTTGGCTTTTACCGGATTCCTACCCAGTGCTCATACAACTTGGAGGCTTGGACGTGGGCACGATCAGAACCATCTTATCAAACGCCGATTTTCGATGAAAACTATGGCATTTGGAATCAACAGAATCCAGGCAGTGCTTCCTCGACTTCTGCGGCGGGCGGCGCTAATTCGCACATTCAAATCCTAACCGCTGTTCAGCCAGACGGCTCTGGGGCAGCATCCGTTTCAACGATGCATAACGTCAATTTGGCGGATACGGATACAATCAGCAGAGCGCATATCCAATCAACCGAAAGCACAGTGACAATAGAAGAACTCGACGGCGGGGAACTGGAGCCGAACCAGACCTTCACGTTAACAGCCGAATTGACCATCCGCATCAACGACAGTAAAGGTCTCTACACTGAACGTGGAAGTTGGATGCTAAAGCTCGGAGATTCCGCGACCTCTGACGGACTTCGAGTCACAAAGAGTGGTGATTACCTAAGCATTACTTATCCGGACGGAAGCACCGAAGGTCGCTCTTTGAGCGGCATTGGCGATATTGAAACGATCACCTGCACGCTTACCGCAAACGCGAATATTGGACAGAAAGTGCGAATTCAGTCGTCTGGTGTAGGTCCAGCCGCGCAGACACAGTTTCCACAGATCGTTTCACCTGGGGCGGGTGATATTTATGATTGGGTAGGCAATATCGAAGCGTACCCGAACTAGTGGGTATCGGATTTTGGTCGCTTTTGGCAGAGAGGAAGCGAACGAGGCGGGCGACATGTGAGCAATTGCCCGCATGTTGCCCATTTTTCTTGCCAACTGAAACGGGTTTATCCGGTCCGACTGAATTTACACAGCCTTCCAACTTGGATTTGTGATTTTTCGTCGCATCCACTGGTTGCACGGATAAGCCGTTTCGGATATACTAGAGAAGGATGCGCTGCCTAGGCGACATCCAGCATGTCTGTTTTCGGGGCATTCTGCTCCTTTCCAGTATTCGCTGAGCGATTCCAGTGACGGGTCAGTTCCCCGTCGTGCCGGGTTCCTTTCTCCATCTTTCTTGGGAGAGTCGTATGTCGTTCTATTTCACGAACCTTCGACGTCGAGGGTTCACACTCATTGAGTTGCTGGTTGTGATCGCGATCATCGCGGTATTGATCGCATTGCTGTTGCCAGCGGTGCAGCAGGCACGCGAAGCCGCTCGCCGGACGCAGTGCAAGAACAGTCTGAAGCAGTTGGGCCTCGCCATGCACAATTACCACGACACGTTCTTATCGCTTCCCTTTGGAGAAATGTTGTCCGATCCGACGTTTGCTCCTCATCCGAACATAGGGAATGGCGGGCAGCGACATAGCGGCTTCGTACCGATGCTTCCGTACTTCGAGCAAGGGCCCTTGTTTCAGCAGATCTCCGCCGTGTCGTTCTCAAGGGTGCCGTGGGACGGCGGTTTCGCGCCCTTCACGGCGAAGATTCCCATGCTCTTGTGCCCCTCCGACGCGGATACCAGTGTGGGCGGCAATATCGGCAAGACCAACTACATGTTCAGCCGTGGTGACAGCGCTTGGGACCACAATCAGTGGTCAGGCAATGGTGGACGCGGGTTCCGCGGGATGTTCTGCGGCGTGGGCGACAATTGGCAAGACAATTCACAAGGGCGGTGCAAGGCGTTCGGCGACATTACTGACGGCTTGAGCAATTCCATCGCGATGTCGGAACGCATCAAAGCGAAGGGTAATAGCAACAAAGTGAAGGATGGCGGTACGGCAATTCGCGTCGGTGCCACAATGCGAGAGACCAATCCCTCGTTGTGTCTCGCCCAAATCAGCAACGGGCTGTATACCGGAGAAGCTCGGCATTGGGTGGGGACACGCTGGCCGGACGGTGCCCCCGCCTTCACCGGCCATACCACCGTTCTTGGCCCCAACAAAGGCAGTTGCACGCAGAACGATTGGGACGGTGAAGACGGCATCTACGAGCCGAGCAGCCACCACACCGGCGGCGTGCAGGTTTTGATGGGTGACGGTGCCGTGCGCTTCGTCAGCGACAACATCAACACCGGTAACACCACCTGCGGCGTGCCTGACGGAAATGGTCCGTTCTGCACGGGTAAAGGCGGCCCCAGCCCGTATGGTGTTTGGGGTGCATTGGGTTCCGTCAGCGGTGGCGATATCACGGGTGACTTCTAAGGTCACTCGTTGCCGTCTTTGGCGCCACGCATCATGAGCGAACCGTGGAGACTGAATTTCACCGTCTCCACGGTCTACTTTCCCTCAATTCCTTTTCCTTCACCTTTTTGGACTCGCACTCTCACCAGGGGAGGCGATCGTTTTATGAAACGGTTGACCCTATCACTCGCCTTATCGCTGCTCGGTTTCGTATCAGTCGGTTGCGGTGGGGCCGATGGCGATGCCGGTCGAGTCGAGACCTATGAAACGACGGGAAAGATCACGTTTGAAGGCAAACCCGTCGCCGACGCGGTTGTCTCGTACTCTCCCAAGGGCAGTCAGCCGCCGGCGCTGGGCCGCACGGGTTCAGACGGCACGTACGCACTGAGAACCTATGAGGACGGAGACGGTGCTGCGGCGGGCGACTACGTCGTGCTCGTGACGAAAGAGACCGTCACGGCGGCACCGTCTGCTGCCCATGATCCAAATGCGCGAACCATGACTTCGCCCGCGGCGCATGGCGGTGGACCGAACTCCGTCTCAACAAAATCAGAGACGCCTGCCAAGTACAACAACCCGAACACATCGGGTCTCGAAGCCACCGTCAAAGACAATGGCGAAAACAACTTCGACTTCGACCTCAAGAAGTAAGTGTCGCGGCCGTCACCGCGGATGAAATCAACGCCGAGTTTACTTTCAAACCGACGAATGCTGCTCCTGTCCGGGATCGGCTTCGTCGGTTTGTTTGTTTCTTGGGCGGTGTTCGCCGGCCCCTTCGCTGCAACGCCTTCGTCTGCCAAACCAGTCGCGACTTTAGCGGCCGCCAAGCGGGCACTGCGAAATGGCGACTTTCAAGTCGCACGGGAACTCGCGATTGCGATTCCACGCGACGACCGCACCTGGCGTGACGGCCAGTTGGTCGCGGGAGAGGCTTCGACACGCGCAAATCTCTTCGACGAGGCGATGGATCACTACGCCTCGGTCCCGCGGGACGGTTCAAAGAGTTCGATTCTTGCAGCATTTTCGCTCGGTGAGGTCGCCCGGCATTTGGGTGAACTCTCGCGAGCCGAAGAGGCCTTCCAGTATGTCTTGAAACATGATGCCGACAATCTGCAAACGCATGAACGCCTGGCGTTTGTTTACGGCGTCACCGGGCAACGCTGGGACGCGGCGTCGCATCTGTTCTACGAGGTTCAACACCGCGACTGGCGGCTCGAAACGCTCGTGATGCTTGGCGACGGCGAACGGCCGATTGAGGAACCCGAGTATCTGAAGCGTTGCGAGGCACGAGCCCCTCACGATCCGCTCGTGCGGTTCGGTCTTGCTGCGAATGCGATTTCGAAAGGCCGCACCGACGAGGCGCGAGCAGTCTTAGGCCCGCTCGTGCGTGACGAACCGGAGCTTGTCGCGGGGCAGGCCCTGCTCGGGGCGTTGCTGGTCGTGGGGTCCGAAACCGAGTTTTTTCAATGGCATGAGCAACTTCCGGCGGCCGCCAGATCGCATCCCGAGATCAATTACGTTCGCGGACTCTGGGCACGTCGTCAGGGAAAGTTGGAGGTGGCGGCACGTTGCTTTTGGGAAGTCGTAAAACGCGTTCCGGAACACCGTCGTGGCACCTATCAACTGGGCCAGGTGCTGGTGGCCCTGGGGCGATCGCCAGGCGACGACTTTGAGAAGCGCGCCTCGCAACTGTACGAACTGAGCTTGTTGCTTGATCGCGTCCTGCTCTCGCAGGGGAAAGACGCCGAGACGATGCGACAGGTGGCTGTCCTTTTGGAAGCGATGGGCCGCCTTTGGGAGGCCGGGGCGTGGGCCGAAACGTCTCTCTCCCTGAACCCGTATGCGACGTGGCCGATCGAGATGATTGAACGCCTTAGTCCAGAGCTTCGCGGAAATCCTCCTCGAACGCTCGATAACGCAAACTTGGCCTTGCGTTACGATCTGTCATCGTTGCCGACGTTTGCAACTCTTCAACATCGTTCCTCCAACCCAGACGGCGTTGGTTCGAGGATCACCTCGGTCAAATCCCGCATCGCGTTCGAGGAAGCGGATTCCGTCGGATTCGATTTTGCCTACGACAATGGCGGCGATGTGGAAATCGATGGCGCACGCTTCTTCGAGCAGACTGGCGGAGGCGTCGGCGTGATGGATTTCGACCAAGACGGCTGGCCGGACCTGTACATGACGCAAGGGGCGCGCTGGAAAACGGGGGACGTGTCGCCGACTCCTTCTTCGGAATTGATCGATCGAATGTTTCGAAATCTGAGTGGAACTCGATTCGTCGATGCGACAAGTTCGGCGGGTCTCGGCGACGAAGGTTTCGGTCAAGGCTGTGCGGCTGGCGACTTTGACAACGACGGATTCCAAGACCTGTACGTCGCAAACATCGGACGCAATCGCCTGTATCGCAACAACGGCGACGGAACGTTCAACGACGTCACCGCGAACAGCGGTCTGGCGGCGGAAGAGTGGACGACCAGTTGCGCGTTTGTTGACTTGAACGCCGACGGACTGCCGGACCTGTTCGATGTGAATTACTTAACGGGTTCCGACATCTACACCGCGATTTGCGATGGCTTCGCCTGTTCGCCGAAGGGGTTTGAAGGCGTTCCCGATCGTGTGTTGTTGAACCGCGGCGACGGCACGTTCGTGACGCTGCAGAACGCGACTCCGCAAGAGAATGCAAAGGGGCTTGGCGTTCTGGCAGCCGTCCTGCATGAACGCGATCGGCCCAGTCTGTTTATCGCGAACGATCAGGTGCCGAATTTTCTGCTGCGTAACGTGCCTGCCGAGGACCCAGCGAACGTGCGCTTCGTGGAAGAAGGCTTTCTCAGCGGCCTCGCTTTCGACGAGAACGGTTTGCCCATGGCCTGCATGGGCATCGCTGCGGACGACATCAACAGCGATGGCCGCACGGATTTTTTCGTGACGAACTTCAAAGACGAGTACAACACGCTGTACCTTCAGGATGGCGACGGCTTGTTCGTCGACGGCACGAACGCCGCCGGCCTGCGATCGCCGAGCCTGCCGTTCGTCGGCTGGGGCACCCAGTTTCTCGATGCCGACCTCGACGGCGAACCCGACCTGGTTCTCACCAACGGCCATGTCGATGACTATCGCCGCACCGGCGGCCAATATCAGATGCGGCCTCAATTCTTTCAAAACGAAGGCAACGCACGATTCATCGAACGGCTCGCACCCGAGGCGGGCACATACTTCGCTCGCGAGTTTGTGGGGCGAGGGCTCGCGCGCCTCGACTTCAATGGTGATGGGCTGATGGACTTCGCCGTTTCCAACATTGGAGACAAAGCTTCGCTGGTCGCGAACCGATCGACGGAAACGGGCCATTTCGTCAACGTTCGTCTCCACGCAACGAGAACCGCTCGCGATGCGATCGGCACCCAAGTCGAGTTGCAAACCACCGACGGTCGTCGCTGGTCGAAACAACTCACAGCCGGCGACGGTTACATGGCCAGCAATGAGCGTTTCCTTCAGTTCGGAATTGGAACGGCGTCCGGGGAGGTCGCGTTACGAATCGAATGGCCCTCTGGTCGAACGACTGAACTCAAGTATGTGCCCATCAATGCGACCATTCACATCATTGAAGACGTCGGCTCTCGAGAGACGCTTCGTCAGCGCAACGCCGCATCGCTTGCAGTCCGATGAAACGCGCCAGCGACCTGCCCCCACAGCCGCGTACGGCGACAACCGCCTCAGCGAGCCGCGATGTGCGATCGGTGCGTCGGCGGTCGATACACCGGCGACTTGCGATGGGGTTGCTTGCAACTGCAGCTGCCAGCATCGCCGGCTGGTTTCTTTTCTGGCAACCCTCGGTTCGTGCCGAACGACACTTAGAACTCGCCCGCGTTCAATTCGAACAGGGAGAGTTCGAACTCGCCGAAGGGGAAGCGGCGACGGCGCTTTTGATCGTTCCGAAGGACGGCGAAGCTGCGTTGCTTGCAGCGCGCGCTGCAGAAGCACGCCACGAGTATCAGAAGGCGATCGCGTACTCGAAGCAGATCGCTGCTGAAGACCGGCAACGCCGCACAGAGGCCGCGCTGCTTCGAGCGAAGATCTATCGAGATCAGTTGCATCAACTCTACGATGCGGAAGTCGCGTACCGAGACGCACTCGCCGCGATGCCCGAGAACGCTGAGGCGAACACGGGACTGGCCACCCTGCTGGCCTTGTGCGGCCGTTGGCGAGAAGCCGTTCCCTACGCGATCCAGGTCGTGCGCAGTGGTGCGGCGACGGATCTCGTCGTCTTGTTGGCGCATGAAAACGGCACAGTCAGCGAACCGGGCGCGCTCGAGGCGGCACGCAGCGCTCAGCCCTCCGATCCGCTTCCGCTCGTCGGGCTCGCCTGGCATGCGGCGTCGGACGAGCACCCCGTCGAGGCCGTCAGGTTGCTGAGGGAAGCCGTCACACGGAAACCGGAACTTGACGCCGCGCTCGCTGCCCTTGGAACTCAACTGTTGGATGCCAACTGCCAGTCCGAGTTGATCGGCTGGTATGCAAGCCTTCCCGACGTTGCGAAGCGACTTCCAGAAACCTGGCTGGTGCTGGCTCGCCTCGCCGAGAATCGCGGCGAACGTCGCGGGGCGATCCGGGCCTATCTCGAAGCGTCGCGCGTCGCACCCGAATCGCGAACGGCGATCGCAGCGTTGGCCCGACTGCTTGCTGTTGAAGGCGATCGCGAGCACGCCGAGCAATTCTCGACGCGGCTTGACGCGTTGCAGCGTCTTGAAACCGCGCAGAATCGGGTGTTGCACTCCAACGATTTCAGCAGCATCACGCCACTACTGGAACTTTCCGCGGCCTACGAGCAAGTCGGGCGTCTCTGGGAAGCATTTGGCTGGTGTCGGATGGCGGTGCATGTGAGCGCGTTCGACGGTCCCGCACGAACACGTCTCGATTCGCTCAGAAAGCAGACCGAGGGACTTTCATTGCGGCTAACGATCGACGCCGCCAACATCGCGCTGTCAATGGATGTCTCACGCTACCCGATACCGCAAATGAGGGACTCCTCGAAAACCGATCATCGCGACGATCTCGCACTGACGGCGGTTTCGTTTCGCGACGACGCCCAAGACGTGAACCTGCAGTTCCAGTACTTCAACGGAACATCGGGCGCGCCTTCGAAACGCATGTTTGAGTTTACCGGGGGCGGCATTGGTGTTCTCGACATCGACCGCGACGGTTTCGCCGATGTGTATTTCACGCAAGGGCAGGAATGGCCCCCGGGCGGCGACCAAACGGCGTACGGCGATCAACTTTATCGCAACCAGGACGGAAAACGCTTCGCCGACGCCTCTGATGCAGCGGGAATCGCCGAGGATCGGTTCGGTCAGGGCGTTACGGTTGGCGATTACGACGGCGACGGCTTTCCCGATGTTTACGTCGGCAACATCGGCGCGAATCGGCTGCTGCGTAATCAGGGGGACGGCACGTTCGCAGATGTGACAGAGACCGCGAACGTCGCCGGCCAGGAGTGGACGACGAGTTGCGTGCTGGCTGATCTCGACGGTGACGGATTAGGCGATATTTACGCTGCCAGCTACGTGACTGGCGACGATGTGTTCGAGCGAGTGTGTCGCGACGGCACCGCGCTGCGAATGTGCATGCCCTATGACTTCGTCGGGCAACGCGATCGGCTCTGGACGAACAACGGCGATGGCACGTTCGCCGATTCGGCTTCGTCACTGCTCGCAGACTCGCCCGACGGCAAGGGTCTCGGCGTCGCCGTGTGGGATGCATCCGGCAACGGCCGGCTCAGCCTGCTCGTCGCGAATGATACGACTCCGAACAACTTTTATGAGCCCGGTGCGAGTTCAGCCGGCTCTTTACGGCTTTCCGACGATGCCGTAGCCTCGGGGCTTGCTTTGAACGTAGACGGCAAAGCCACCGGCAGCATGGGCGTCGCTCTTGGCGATGTGGATGACGATGGCCGCCTCGACGTGTTCATTACGAACTTTCTTGCCGAGCCGAACACCTTCTATTCGAGTTCGGAACCTGGATTTTTCGACGACCGTACGCGTGAAGTGAGATTGCATGCCCCGTCAATCGATGTGCTGGGATTCGGAACTCAGTTCCTCGACGCCGATCTCGACGGACGGCCGGAACTATTCGTCGCAAACGGGCACATCGACGACCTTCGCGACACTGGCCGCCCGTATGACATGCCGGCGCAGATTTTCCGCTGGAGTGGTCACGAATTTCGGCAATCGCCCGACACCGAACTCGGCGAGTACTTTCAGAAACGCTGGCTCGGTCGCGCCGTCGCACGCATCGACTGGAACCGCGATGGTCGCGACGATTTGCTGGTCGGCCATCTCTATCGCGACTCAGCCCTGCTGACGAACACGACCGCGTCGACGGGCCGATTCGTGCAATTGTCTCTCACCGGAACGCAATCGAACCGCGATGCAATCGGGACGACCGTGACGGCGATCCGCAACGGCGTCTCGAAGACGTTTCAACTCACCGCCGGCGACGGTTATCAGGCAAGCAACGAACGCCGGATCACGATCGGAACCGGCGACGATGATCGGATCGACGAACTGGTCGTGCGTTGGCCGTCGGGGCGGAAGCAGAGCTTCGCGGACGTCCCGACGTCGTCGTTCGCGCAGCTCGTCGAAGGACATCGTTTGCTGACGTCGGAACGCGCGTCAGATGCGAAGCCATCAGAGTGATCGAGACGGCCCAGTCGCCTTACCGGCCAAAATGCACTGCGACCCAGACCGTTTCTCGATCTCGTGCCGTTTCTTCCACCCGATGACGACGATGGGCGGGGATCACGAGCCAATCACCGGACGCGAGGGTGACGACTTCATCTGGTTGCTCGAACCGCAGGGTGGCGCTGCCGCTGAGCAGCGCCACCCATTCATCGCGATCCTGATCGTACCACTGGCCCACGGGCGTGGTGTGCCCGCGCGACACGATGCGCTCGAGCTTGAACGCTTCCTTCTCAATGAGCGTGTCGAAGACCTCATCGGGGCCAGCATTGCAGGGCGATTGGAAATGTGGCTCTCCGCCACTTCTGTGGACGGGAATTGAAGGGCCGCAAGCTGTGGTGGTGTCGGTATGCTGCTGTGCTGGTGTCGGCCGGGAGGATCGTGACCGTAGGAGCGAGCGATGCCACGCGATCGAAACGTGGGAACGCCGGGTTCTGGACCGGCGTGCTGAACCTGGAGGGCTTCGAGGTCGTCCATCGGCGGCATGAGGCGGGAACGCCTGATTCGCAGTTGCTTCAAACCTGTTATACCACTGTCCAGATTCCAAGAAGATGAGGCACATCGGTATACTTATGTTTATACATGTCGTGCCTCTTTCCGCCAGAGCGATCAGCCGATTCAATTCTGCCTGATAATTCCCCTTTTTTGCATCGGTGGTACACTTGCGTAATCGTCGGCGCAAATCGCGACAACGGCGGTCGGCAATTTCGAACGCCGGTGGCAGAGAGCCAGAATTACCGCTCATTCGATTCGCTATCGCTCCTATACGGCGGAACTCGCCTGTTGTAAAATACACTGATGTAACGGTTGTTACAAACCTGCCACGCCCCAATCCGCGATCGCGATCTCCGGTCGCACGATCTCGACGAACGACGTGCGTTGGCTGGTCTTCACGCCTTTGCCGCCGCGGCCTGTCAGGCCGTATTTCATTTGGCCGAAGGCCAGCGTCTTGCCGTTTTCGTTGGTGACGTGCAGGGTGTCGCTGGGGCGGCGGAGGAGCATGGCGCCCAACACGGCGTCGCCGGCTTCGAGGCTCAGCCCCTTCACGCCTTTGCCGGCGCTGTTGAGCACCGGCACGTCTTTCATGCGGAAGTGCAGCAAACGGGCTTTCTGACTGGCGAGAAACAGCGTGTCGGCGTCGTGGGCGAGCTCGGCGTGAACCACGCGATCGCCTTCCGTAAGTCTTATGTACTTGCGGCCCGACTTTGTGCTGGGCATGCGGAACAGGCTCAGGCTCAGGCGTAACACGAGACCCTTCGCCGTGGCGACGAAGAGGTGCGGGGCCGGCGTGGGAAGCCCGCGCACATTGCCGTCGGCGGGAGTGAAGCGGGGGTCGGTGCTCGCGGCGTGGACGATGCGCACGCCGTCGCCGAGCTTCACGAATTTACCGATCGGTTCGCCGTAGCCGGTGCTGGCGGGGATCTCCTGGACGGGCAGCGTGAAGGCCGTGCCGTCGGAGGCGAAGATCACGATCGATTCAAGCGTGCTCGCCGGGCAGACGGTGAGTACGCCGTCGCCTTCCCTCACTCGCGTGGTTTCGATCGTCTTGAGGTTGCCGACGCGCTTGATCCAGCCTTCGCGGGTCACGACGACGTGGGTGTTTTCTTTGACGATGTACGCCGTCGGGTCGTACTCTTCGATTTCTTCTTCGCTGCCGATCGCGGTGCGTCGTTTGGAGCCGTACTTCGTGCCGACCTCTTCCAGCTCATTCTTGACGACGCCCCAGAGTTTCTTGTCGGACTTGAGAATGCCGCGAATCTCGGCGGCCTGGGCCTTCTTCTCGTTCAATTCGGCGAGGATCACGTCGATTTCGAGCTTGCTGATGCGGTAGAGCTGCAATTCGAGGATCGCCATCGTTTGCTCGCGATCGAGCGGGAACTCCTTCATCAGCTTCGCGCAGGCGTCTTCCTTTCCGTCGCTGTTGCGAATGATCTTCAGCGCTTTGTCGATGCCGCTGAAGACGATCGCGAAGCCTTCGAGGATGTGGATGCGGCGTTCGAGCTGCTTGAGCTGATACTCGAAGCGTCGCTTCACGACCTTGAAGCGGAACTTGAGGAAGTGATTGAGCATCACGACGAGACTCATGCGCGCCGGCACGAGAACGCCCTGATCGTCGGGAGCGAGCGCCGTGAGGTTCAGCGAGTAGTTCTGCTCGAGCGACGTGTGTTTGAAGAGATACGCCATCACCGCGTCGACGTCGTTCGCGCTCTTGATGTCGAGCGTGATGCGCAGTCCGTGCCGCTTGTCGGTCTCGTCGTTGACTTCGAGGAGCTGCGGAATCTTGCGGGCCTCGACGAGCACGCCCAGTTCCTGCACGAGCGGCCCCGTCGAGACTCCGAAGGGCACGCTGTGAATCACGATCCGCGTTTTGATCTCTTTCTTCTTCTCGACGTCGAAGGTCCATTCGCCGCGCACGCGAATCGTGCCCCGGCCTTCTTCGTAGGCCGCGCGAAGGATCTTCCGGTCGGAGACGATGCGTCCGCCGAGGGGGAAGTCGGGGCCTTTCACGTACTTCATCAGCTGTGCGACCGTGGCCTCGGGGTGGTCGATCAGGTGGGTGCAGGCCTTGATGACTTCGCCCAGATTGTGCGGCGGAATGTTCGTCGCCATGCCGACGGCGATGCCGCTGGTGCCATTGATGAGCAAGTGCGGCAACCGCGAGGGCAGCACGACCGGCTCCTGTCGTGAGGCGTCGTAGTTATCTCGCATCTCAACGGTCTGGTAGCGAAGCTCCTCCATCAGCAGGTCGGCGAGGCCGGTCAGGCGGGCCTCGGTGTATCGAGCCGCCGCGGGAGGCAGGCCCAACACGCTGCCGAAGTTGCCCTGGCCGTCGACGAGCGGCTCGCGCAGCGTGAAGTCCTGCGCGAGGCGGACCAGCGCGTCGTACACGGCCATCTCGCCGTGCGGATGATAGTTGCCCGTCGTGTCGCCGCAGATCTTCGCGCACTTGCGAGGCTTCGCACCCGCCGAGAGATGCAGGTCGTGATACATCACGTACAGGATGCGCCGCTGAACGGGCTTTAATCCGTCGCGGACGTCGGGCAACGCGCGCGAGGTGATCACGCTGAGCGCGTAGTTGAGATACCGCCGGCGGGTCTCCTGACTCAGCTCGACGTATCTGACGTTGTCGCTGTTATGAGTTGGCGTTCCGTTCGGTTTGCCGTTCGCGCCGCCGCTCCGTCGTTTCCGCGCCAAGAGAATGTTCTCCCAAAATTGAAATGTGTTGCCGAGCCGGGGCGCAAGCCCTCGGTCCCTTAGGATTCGTCGTACAACTCCCCTGCTCCCTGGGGAGAGGGGTCGGAGGTGAGGGGATCGGGTGGACGCGGTTCCTCGCTTGCGTCCGGTCTTTCGTCCAATGCTGACGTTATGAAATAAAGGGCGATGCGGCAGGGCGTCCCCTCGCCCCTTTCCCCTCTCCCAAGGAGAGGGGGATCGGATTCGTGAGTGGTGACTTTGGATCGAGGTTCGTGAAAGTCTTCCCGGGTTTTGCGCGACCCGCAGGCTCGCGCCCGTGGCTTGTCTGTCGCGTGCCTGTGCCGTCTTCGTCGAATGGTCGGACCCGAGGGCTGTGCCCGCGGCTCGTTGCTCGCAACGGGTATCCGCACGTTCACAAAAAGAATCCTACGCGTCCCATGATGCGAAGGTGTAACGTCTGCGCAAAGGGACGCGGGGGAAGGGGACTGGTCTTGCTCCGGGAGGGGCGGGCGAAAAGGGAGGGCTGATTCCGACGCTTCCTCCGAACCGACTGATAGACACAGCCGCACGGCATGCGCCGCGTGTCCGGAAGGGACGCACGGTGGTGATCGTTCGGCTCGGCGGGCCATGGAATCGGGCTTCGCCGCTGGCCTCGCACCGATGCGGGCCGCTTACGAGTCGCGCCAGGAGGGGGAAACTATGTGTCGCTGGACACCGTCGCTGCTCACCCTGTTGATGATCCCGCTCGCTGTGGGAACGGCTCGGGCTCAGGGTGAAGCCCCGGCCCCGCTGCCGGCCGGAGTGGCCGTACCGAGCCTGCCGGGTCACGGCGAGGTTCCGGTTGGCGCCGTCCCGGTGCCGGCGTACCTGCCGCCCGTGCAGCCCGGTTATCCGTACCTCAACGCCCCGCTGTATCCGTGCCCACAGCCGAACGTGCCCGTGCAGGTCGGCAGCACGCTGATCACGAATCAGGCGTTGTATCCGCAAGAGATGCTGTACCCGCACGACTACCAGGCTCTCTACCCGCCCTACTACTACAAGACGAAGGGCTGGTGGGTGGCGACTCCGTTCGGCGTGAGGTCGAACGAGAACGTGGAGTTGCTGGGCACGCGGGTCAAAGTGAAATACCGCAGCGCGGTCCCCTTCTGGACCGGCTTCCATGCACCGCACCGCAAGTACTTCGATTACGACGAGAACTGGAGCAACCCGTCGGCGACGAAGTATTCAGGCAAGCACTTCAACTGACGTGTAATGAAAGAATGCAGAAGGGAGCGTCAGACCTCCCCTCACCCCCGGCCCCTCTCCCCAGGGAGAGGGGAGGAAGCCCGACCCCGCAAGCACGCACCCGGAGCGACGCACCCCCAGCGCCGCGCCGCCAAGAAGGATCGACCCATGAGAACGTTTCCGACAGCCCGCCGGCTTTCAGTATGCGGGCTGGCGGCCCTGGCCGGGCTGCTGTTGCTGACGGCGGGTCGGCCCGTCTCGGCTGCCGAAGGCGTCGTTCGCGTCAGCGACCGCGCGAGCAATCAGACCGGGCACACCGACGCCTGCACGACCTCGACCGCCGGCTGCGCGACCGACGCGTGTGGCGACGGTTGCGGGAACGGCTGCCCGTGCGGTTCGAACTGCAAGTGCGGCAAAGGCTGCTGCGGCGGGAATGGACTGCTCGGCAAGCTCTTCGGCAGGAACGGCAAAAACGGCTCGAACGGCTGCAAGTGCGGCTCGAACTGTCCGTGCGGCAAGTCGATTGGTCACGGCATCTGCGGCAAGTGCGGCCGACACGGCGAGCTGTTCGGAAACGGAATGTGCGGACACTGCTGCGGCATCTGCTGCTTCCCCGGCATCCCGATTCCGTGCCTCGGCGTGCCCGTGCCGGGCTGCTTCGGACAGGGCGCCATCGGCGGTTGCTACGGTCGCGTCTACGCCGTGAATCCTTACTACCACGACTTCCGCGACGGAGCGGTCTACGCGGCACAAGGCTACAACGCCCCGATCGCCGTGCCGCTCGCACCGAACGTCGATTACCAGATGAACTACGGCTGGGGCGTGCCTTCGAGCCGAATGACGCCCGTCTCGCGCGTCGTTCCCAGCCCTTACGGACCTCAGCCCACGTACCAGGTTCCCGCCGGCTACACCGCCAGCGGAGCCATGGTTCCCCCGGCACCGGCACAGTGAGTTAGTAGGAAATAGTAAGTAGTAAGCAGAGGTAGCAGATCGAGCGAAGCCGGCTTCAAGATGTGAGAAGCTGCTTACTACTTACTACTCACCATTGACTTCACAATGATCCCGCCTTTCCGCGTTAGGAAGAGCACGCTATGAACTTTGTTTCGCTCAGCCGACTCGCCGCGGCCGCGGGAATGGCGTCCGTCACCGCCGCCGCTTCGGCTCAGTATCCCGCTGAAGTCACGTTGCCGCTCGGCAGCTCCTATTCGACCGGACAGGCTTACAGCCAGTACGGCGACGTGAGCGGCGCAGGAACCGTCTACGACGCTCACGGCGGTGCCTATGTCGGCGCCTACGGCTACGGAGCCACGCCGCCGCGAAATACCGTCGATCGCATCCCCGTGCAGTACCTGCGCTACTACCCCGGCGTCTGGTACGGACTGCCCGGCTCGACGTTGCCGGTCGTCGCCCCGCAGGTGCACATGCCGACCGATACGACGCAGCTCGGCTTCTACTATCAGCGCGTGCCGACATGGGTGCCGGTTCCCGGCATGGTGCCGCCGTCGCCGATTGCTGGTGGCCAATACGGCTACGGTACCGCCGCCGGCGCGACGACCGACGGCTCATCTGTGAACGGCACGAACGAGCGCGTGATCAGCGTGCGGCCGATTTCGAGCGGTTCGAGAACGCCGACGCACTCGGCCTCGGGCAGCACGGTCACGCCTCCTGGAGTTATCCCGGTTCCGCCCGCACCGAGCGGCAGTCCTTTGCCGCTGCAACCGCCGACCGCGCCGGCCGCCGAACCGAACGCGTTCATTCCGCCGTCACAACTCGAAGACCTGCCGACGATCCAGTCGCTGTTCCCCGTGAGCATCGAAGAGTAAACGGCACAGAACGACAAGATTCTCCAACCGCCCTCGGGATGACCGAGGGCGGTTTTGTTATGCTGGGCGACATGTCCACCCTCGTCGCCGATGCCGCCGTGTCGCAGATCGAGTTCGTCATTCGGCCCTGGTCGTTGGGCTGGGTCGCGGTCGCGGGTTCGCCGCACAAGGGCGTGCGGCTCGTGCATCTCGCCGACGATCCCGCGAAGCTGCTCGCGGCCCTGAAGTCTCGTCTTCCGCACCTTGAATTCACCGAAGCCGGCGAAATCGTCTCGGACTGGGCCGATCAGATCGTGGCGCAGCTCGAATCGCCCGGAAAGACCGCCAACGTGCCGTTGGATGTCCTCGGCACGCCGTTTCAGAAGCTCGTGTGGAACGCGCTCTGCACGATCCCGCCGGGCGAAACGCTTTCCTATGCCGATGTCGCCGAGAGAATCGGCAGTCCCAAAGCCGCCCGCGCCGTCGGCCTCGCCTGCGGTTCCAATCCTCTCGCCCCCATGATTCCCTGCCACCGCGTCGTGCGCAGCGATGGCTCGCTAGGCGGATATGGGTTCGGGATCGACCGAAAGCGGACGCTGTTGGAGCGCGAACGACCGCGGTAATCGTCCCAAGGCGATGTAATCTGCACTCGTGACACTTACTTGAGAATGATCGACAACGCTGCCGCTGCAACGAAGACCATTCCGAACACGAGAAGTCCGAACCCGGCCCCGAGAGATGCTTTGAAGGTCCGGCGGAACCGTTTGTCGTGCGCGAACGCTGCTGCGGCACCGGAACCGATGACCGCAAACACGACGCCTGCAAGAAATGATGCGACGGGTTGTGACTGCGATCGCTCTCCGAGATAAAGCGACATCGCAACCCCGATCATCGGCGAGAGAATCATCGCCGCGAGCCAGAAAGGCACGTCGAAGGTCGAAGTTGTGCTCTGTGCTTTTTTGTCGCGAGACACCGCTCACCTCGCCATGCGTAGGGTTCAGTGATTGGAATGATACCAGAACCGAATACGGACTCCGTCCCCCGTCTCTCCCGATCCCCACTCCCCGCTTCCCCCGCAATGATCCTTCCCCCCGCGCAGCACGTTCTCGCATAGAATGCACGCGGGAGAACCTATGGATATCGCACTGGGAATCTGTCTGGGCATCGGGCTGTCGGCGGCATGCGGGTTTCGCGTGTTCGTGCCGATGTTCTTCATGAGCATCGCGGCCAGAGCCGGCTACATGGATCTCGCCGAGGGCTTCGATTGGATGAGTTCCTGGGGTGCCGTGATCGCCTTCGGCACGGCGACGGTGCTCGAAACCGGTGCTTACTACATCCCCTGGCTCGACAACCTGCTCGACTCGGCGACCACTCCCGCCGCCGTGATCGCCGGCGTCGTCGCGACCGCGGCCTCGATCACCGACGCCGATCCGCTCATTCAATGGTCGGCGGCCTTGATCGGTGGTGGAGGCGTCGCCGGAGTCGTGCAATCGTCTTCGGTGGCCCTTCGCGCGGCTTCGACGCTTTCGACGGGCGGCCTCGGC
Organism: Planctomycetaceae bacterium; assembly: GCA_013813775.1. GTDB lineage: Bacteria > Planctomycetota > Planctomycetia > Planctomycetales > Planctomycetaceae > JACCRE01. The sequence goes on along the minus strand of JACCRE010000158.1, from coordinate 9,105 downwards.
AACTTCGTGGTGGCGACGGTCGAATTCGTCGGTTCCATCCTCATGTCGATCCTCGCGATGCTGCTGCCGGTCTTCGCCGCGGTCGTCGCGGTCGGCCTGACGGCGAGCGCACTCTCGCTCCTGTTCCGCCGCTGGAACATGCCCCGCGCCTCGGGACCAGCCGGCGAGATTTGATTGCGGATCGGTCCTCGAATGAGGCCAGCGGAGAGCGGTCAGCTTGTAACCTTCATTTCATTCTATCTGCTGATCCCGATCTCCTCACTTCTTCGTCGCGCCTTTGGCGAAGGCGTGCTACGCAACTCTTCGAAAAGCCGCAGCAGTCGGGTGAGCTATACCGGCCAAACTGGGATGTCCCGCTATGTCAGCTCTCGCGGATGAGGCTGGCGGACACAGCCCATCCTGAACACAGCGGCTCAAAACACGATCGCCGCGGCGATGAAGAGGAGGCCAAGTGCGACGGCGTAGATCGCTGCGCCGACGATGAACGCCGAGAGGGCTGCGGCGACGGTCAGTCCGAGCCGGCCTCCCGGCAGCAGCACGGCGGCCCAGGCGGCGAGGCCGCCGGCCAGGCAGCCGTTGACCATCGCCAGCGGTTTCATCGCGGCCACGATCGACGGCACGATCACGAAGCGTTCGACGATCACTCCCGTCGCGACCTGAGCGGCCGCGCACACGATCGGCGCGATCACGATCGCGAGGCACAACCACAATGTCCGCCGGTCTTCGTCTTGCGGCGGCATGAGCTTGTCAGCTCTGACAAAACCGTCATCCATCCGTTGTGGCTCGCGAATCCGATCCTCCTCTCCCAAGGGAGAGGAGAGTTGTGTCGGAAATTCTGGCAGATCTCAATTTCAGGGTGCCACTGGCTCCGCCAGTGCTTCGCGGAAATGGCGCCCAAATCAGCACTGGCAAAGCCAGTGGCACTCAAGCCCTATTCTCAGCCATGACAGACCGCTCGCGACAAAGTGAAAGCCCACCCGAACGAGTCGGTTGGGCTTGGATTCCTCTCGAAGAGACTTTATCCCTCCCTATTTCACATAGCTGTCGAACACGCGGACCTTCGCCCAGCCGTCTTTGTTCTCGTCGATGAACTTGATGTGTCGCGGGGCGGTCGCGTAGACGTCGTGAGCGGCCTTGTCTTTGAAGACGAGGTGCAACGCGACGTCGAACTCCTTGTCGTTGACTTCGCGGTCGAGTTCCTCGACCCGCGTGCCGGCTGAGTAATACACGGTGCCGGGATGCTCGTTGAGGTACATGTCGCAGGCGGCGACGAGCTGCTCGCGATTCGCGGGCGTGCGGTCCTTGAGCGTGAAGAACACCATGTGGGCGAGCATCGGGCCGTCGGTCCTTTCATCGGCGGCCTTGCCGGGCCGCAGTTCGATTGTCAGCGATGACGCGGCCGCGACGAGCGCCGCGAGGGCCGTGATTCGGAACATCCGGCTTCGCATCGACAGGGTCTCCTCGGCTGGACGGAACACCGCCAGCGGTCATCGGGAACGAGTTCAGAAAGGGGATTGTCCCCATCGTCGTTCCCAGCCGCAAGCGCGGGCGTGATCAACGGCGCGTCGACCTTGGTGTCCATGTGTGGCTTCGCCAGCGCGAACGCGGTGTGGCACGCCCTGACGTAGGAAGGGCGTGGTGAGACATCTCACGCCCACGCTTGGCTAGACCACGGCACTGACGGAGCCAGTGGCACGTGCAGAAAGAACAGTTGCCGACGGCTATGCGGCACGTCGCGCTGGCAGCGTCGTTTCGCCTTGGCGCATCGACGCGTAATGCGTGCCGCGCCACACGATCTTGTGCGTCTTGCACAAACGGATCGTCTGCACGAGCACGGCGATCATCGTGAGGGTCGAGAGCCATCGCCAGGCCAGCAGCCGCAACGGCGTGTGACCGGCGAGATAGGCCCGCGCGAACACGGTCGTCTGCAGGAACTCTTGCGCGAAGGCCATCGTCGCGATGAGGGCCGTGAACGTGCCCGCGGCACCCGCGAGGGCGATGATCCCGCACACCGGCAGAATGATGTAGGGCAACACGCTCAAGAGGAACAGCGCGACGACGAAACCCGTCAGCAGCACCGGGTTCGCGTCGGTGGCGGCGTAGAAGATGCGGCTCCAGCCTCGCATGATCTGTCGCAGCGAAGCGTACATCCGCACTCTCACCAAGGCTGGCGCGAGCACGACTCGCAGGCCGAGCCCTTGTTGCTTGATCAGCCGGCCGAGATTGATGTCTTCGCAGAACTTGTCTTTGACCGACTCGTGTCCGCCGATGGCGTCGTAGGCCGTTCGCCGCATGAGCATGAACTGCCCGTTCGCGAAACCGCCGTCGGTGCGATTGCGGTCGTTCACCCGAGGCAGCGGGAAGAGCGTCATGAGCAGCGTGGCCGCGAGCGGCTGAACGACCTTCTCCCAGAAGGATCGCATGTCCATCCGCGGCAGCACCGAAGCCAGCCCGGCGTCCCGGTCGTGGGCATCGCGCAGCACGACGCTCAGGCAGGCGGGGTGCAGCCAGGCGTCGGCATCGACGAACAGCAGCCACTCACCTTCGACGCGCTCTTGAGCGAAGTGCAGGGCGTGCGTTTTGCCGGTCCAGCCTTCGGGCAAGCGTTGGACGCGCAGGACTCGCAGCCGTGCATCTCGAAGACCGATCGCCTCGCCGATCTCGGCGGTGCCGTCTTCGCTGCGGTCATCGACGAGGATCACTTCGTAATTCGGGTAATCTTGCGCGAGCAGCGAATCGAGGCAGACTTCGATGTTCGCCGCTTCGTCCTTCGCGGGAACGATGATCGAGACTTTGGGTGCTTTCGCTGCCGTCCACGCCTTCGAGAGCGGCGTGAGGAACGTCGTCCGTCTGATCACGGCGTGACACAAGATGTGCCGACCGATCGTGCCGATCAGCACCACGCCGTAGATCGAGACGATCGTCCACTGCCATGCGGCGAGCGAAATCCCTTGCGGCATACATGGCACTCCCTGAACGTCATTTTGCGCAAAGCTCCCATTCATCGTCGGCGTTTGCGACCTTCAAAAAGCACGGGAGATGTTGTTTCCGGGCAGTTCAGAAAAATCCTCAAGAACGCCTCAAGCCGCACGACCCGACTCGCCGATCACTTCGACAGCGAAGGTTTCGCTTCGCAAACCAAGTTTGATGGGCCCTTGGGGGCCTCACCATCAGGAAGCCACGCATCGGGCGAGAGTCGCCCGGTCGAACCTCCGGCGAGCCGAGGCAGACACGATGAACGCGGTTTTACGGACGAAACGGTTCTGGGCACGGGTCGCTCTGGTCGCTTTCGGCACATCGGCCTTCGCCGCCGACGCCGGCGCTCAGATCGGCTGGACGCAGGCCGGCCCCGACGTTTGCACCGCCGAGACGACCGTCAGCGGTGTCGTCACCGAAAAGAAGACCTGCGTCCGCTGGAAGCCGGTCACGCAGGTCTGCATGCGTCGCGAAGAATGCGTGACGTATCGCGACGAGTGCCGCGTCGGCTATCGACCCGAGCAGTACGTCGAATGCGTGCCGAAGACCTGCTACGAGCCGGTCACCGTCGATGAAGGCTGCTACAAGATGGTCTGGTGCCCGAAGCCCGTCACGAAGATGGTGCCGCGGCAGACCGTCGAAAAGCGGCTCGCCTGCCGCAACGTGCCCTACACCTACACCGAGAAGGTGCCGCAGGTCACGAGCCGCATGGTGCCGGAATACAAGACCTCTTACGTTCCGGAAACGTACCAGACGTGCGAGCGGCGGCCCTTCTGCCAGAAGATGCCGACGCAAACGACGGCGATGATGCCCGTCGCTCCGTCGTGTGCGGCCCCCGCCCCTTCGTGTGCCGCACCGGCCCCTTCGTGTGCCGCACCGACCCCCTCGTTCGCCGCACCGCCGATGACTTACGCGGCTCCCGCCGAGCCGGGCTGTGCCGCGCCGGGCGCCCCGACGCTCGCCCCGAACCCGACCTTCGCACCGCCCCAGGGCGATCCCAGCGCGAGCTACAGCCCCGCGGTTCCGAACGGCATCGTTCCCGAGCCGACGCCTGATCCGGCGTCGTACTACCCGACTCAGTCGGCCGCCGCACCGGCGATCTCGCCTCGTGCCGAAACTTGGACGACGGTCAAGCCGCGTCAGACGAAATCCGGCGACGACAGCAGCAGCGTGGGCGGCGGGCTGCCGAGCCTCGCGTCGCTGTGGAGCAAGTGACACGCGATCCGGAACGGCAGATTCGCATTCGCCCCGATCGAGGCAACTCGACCGGGGCGATTCGCGTTTCGAGTGCGACACCCACGTTGAGCAAATCGCTCGACAACACTCTAGGCCGTCAACGCCGCCAGCCCTGGAAAATCTCCGTAGGCCGACCGCAGCGCGGCGTCGACCGTCGAGACGAGGTCGTTCTTGCGGATGGGTTTGTCGAGCACGCGGTAGGCTCGGGCCGCGATGGCGTCGCGACGGATGTCGTCGGTCGCCGCCGCCGTGACCAGGATGCCCGGTGCGTTGACGTAAATCCGCTTGAGGGTTCGCAGGGCTTCCAGCCCCGTCCGACGCGGCATGTGCATGTCGAGCAGCGCGATGTCGACGCGCACGCTTTCGATCACGTCGCACGCTTCGTCGCCCGATTCGGCTTCGACGAGGTCGAAGTAGGGCTCGAAGATCGCGCGGAACGCCTCCCGCACGCCGCGATCGTCATCGGCGATCAGCAATCGGAAGGAGGTTCGCAGGACACCGACCACGGCGACGACGCAAACGGGCTGACGAGGGCAAGCGGAACGCCGACACCATATTCTTCGCCGCAAGACCGACGGCCGTCAAGACGAAGGCGCCGTTGCGGTCGATCGGCTCACCGGCCGATCGGAGCGAGGCGTCGCGAGTCCTGTGCCTGCAAATGAACCGGCACGATCTGCTCGAAGAAGTCACGCAGGCGGGCGTCGTACTCTTCCGTGGCGACATCCCGCGCCTGGTTGTGTTTCGCACCCGGCACGAACCAGACCGGCTCGCATGATGGACCGATCCGCCGGCGCAGCCGATCGGCGATCGGCGGTGCGACGTAGCTGTCTCGCTCGCCGGAGATCAGCAATACGGGACGCCCCGCGAGCCGCGGCAGCCAGCGTTCCAGCAGCGAATAACGCACCCCATGGCGGAAACCGCTCACCCGGCGGGCGAACCGCATCATCTCGACAAGATGCCACTCGGGCACCAGCCGCAATAGGCCCCGCGGTACATATAACTCAGCCCAGCGGTAGGCGTAGTGCAGCATCATGCCTTCGGTCGAGAAGGCGCCGTCCGCCGCGACGACCTGCACGTGTTTGCAGCGAGCCGCGGCCAAAAGCGCCGCGTTGCCGCCGCGGCTGATGCCGAACATGCCTACGGGAAGCTCGCGCAGGTCGTGCCGGTTCGCCGCGAAATGCAGGACCGCGAGCGTGTCATCCATCTCGCGCTCGGTGAGCCAGTGCGTGGGCGTGTAGCCCGGCTCGCGATCGCTTTGGCCCTGGTTGCGAAAGTCGAAGGCGAGCAACGCGAAACCGGCGTCGAGCAGCCCCCCCGCATAAACGGGCGCCGACCAATGGGAACCGCAGAACTCCGGACAGAACACGATCAGCCCGCGCGGCTCGCCGTGGGGGCGATAGAGACTGCCCGCGAGCGTGAGGCCGTCGGTCGTCGGAATCCGCAACGGCTCGGCGTCGGGATGCGGATCGACGGACTGTACGTTGAAGGGCGGTCGCCGCTCGAAGATCGGCAGCACCAGCGACAGCACCAGGAATCGAACGGCGAGCTCGACGACGAGGAACGCCGCGACGAACGCCGATAGCCACCAGACCCACTCGCCCACGACAACCCGTCCGGCTTGGCCGCCCTGTGTCCGCCGGTGCCGACCGGCGGTTCCCATTTCGCACCACCGCGGCTCGCCGGCCGCTTCGCTGCAACTGCTACGAGTATATAGCGACGAAGCACTGGCGAGCGCATGAAAACTCGGAAAAGCCGCCGGACGTTTCTCGGGTCTGTCCGAAAAGCGTCACTTTGGGAGGCCACGGCGAATTTTCGGGAGCGCGAGCGTCGGACGGTTGCGACTCCGGGATCACGGAGTCGTCAGAAGGATTTTTCTTAGCTTGGGTGTGCGGCACGCCCTGACGTAGGCAGGGCGTGGCGAGACATCTCACGCCCACGCCCATCCCGCTGGTCTGAGCGTGCCACCCAGAACTTTAGACAAGTCACGGAGCTGCACGGCCGCTAATCGCGAAACTCCGACAGCACGAGCGATACGTTCTGGCCGCCGAAACCGAAGCTGTTGGAAATCGCGTGCTTCAGCTTCTTCTCACGCGCCTGGTTCGGCACGTAGTCGAGGTCGCAGTTCGGGTCGGGAGTCTCGTAGTTGATCGTCGGCGGAAGGATCCCGTCCTTGATCGCCAGCAGGCACGTGATCGCTTCGACACTGCCGGCGGCCGCGATGAGGTGCCCCGTCATGCTTTTAATGCTCGACACGGCGACCGTCTTCGACGACTCGCCGAGCGACCCTTTGACGGCCATCGTCTCGACTTTGTCGTTCACCTGCGTGCTGGTGCCGTGCGCGTTGACGTAGCCGACATCTTCAGGGTTCACGCCCGCGTCTTTCATCGCCATCCGCATGCAGGTGATCGCGCCGCGGCCTTCCGGATGAATATCGGTGATGCGATAGGCGTCGGCACTGGACCCGTAGCCGGTGACTTCGCCGTAGATCTTCGCCCCGCGGGCTTTCGCCCGTTCCAGATCTTCGAGAATCAGCATCCCCGCGCCTTCGCCGAGCACGAAGCCGTCGCGATCGCGATCGAACGGTCGCGACGCGCGGCCGGGGTCTTCATTGCGCGTCGAAAGGGCCGTGAGCAGGTTGAAACCCGTCACGCCGAAGGGATGAATCATGCTGTGCGCGCCGCCCGAGAGCATCACGTCGGCATCGCCTCGCCGGATGAGTTCCGACGCCTCGCCGATGGCCTGGCTGCTCGCCGCACAGGCCGTCAGACAATTGAGATTCGGTCCTTGGGCGTTGAACAGGCTCGCAAGATGCCCCGCGGGCATGTTCGGCTCTTGCTCGAGCTCCTGCTGGGCGTCGAGCTGCTCGAGACCCGCCTTCGTGAAAAGCTCGAGGTCGAGTTCGCCGTTGCTCTGGGCCTGGGCGATCATCTGCATGAACAGCATGAAATCCTGCTGTCCCTCGCCGGCCCCTAGATACACGCCGAACTTCGCCGGGTCGAGTTTCTGATCGTCGAACAACCCCGAATCGGCGACAGCCTGATTCGCGGCTCCGATCGCGAACTGAATGTTGCGGCCCGTTCGCGAAAATCGCTCCGAGTCTTCGACTTCTTTCGAGAAGTCGTAATTCTTGACCTCGGCGGCGAATTTCGTGGGGAAGTGGCTCGCGTCGAAGTGCGTGATCGGCCCGATGCCGTTCTTCCCCTCGCGAAGGGCGTTCCAGAACTCGGCCACGGTATTCCCGACCGGAGTGACGCACCCGATGCCGGTGACAACAACACGACGACGCATAGGAAAAACTCGCTTCGAACGTGCGATAAAGGCGAGCCGCCGGCGTGAGCCGGTGGTTCACAGACTGAGAAACCGACCTCCAACGGAGGTCGCTTGTGAATCGTGCGATTCTACGCGAGCCGGTGGGGTCGGGGGAAGATGACGAGCCGCTGGACCGAAATCCGACCTCAATCGTCGTACCAAGCATCCCTCAAGGGCCCAACCTCGTGAGAAAGGACTTCCGAGCGTCCGCCGAGCCACTGTTCTATGGCTGCTCGGTTCGCCTCCGTCACGGAACCTCGTCCTGACACTGCGACGAATCCCTCCCACTCATGACGGCCGCCTCCGCCGAGTCCCAAGCGTTGCGCCTCGATCGCTTCCTGAAGAAACACGTCGACGAAGGCGTTGATCTGAGTATCGCCGAGCACGGGATCGAGGCGGAACTGGACCTCGCAACCAAGCTCCTGAAACTCGGCCCTGCGAAGCTTCTTGCGCAATCGTTTCTTCATGTTCGAGAGTCAGCGATGCGAGTATCCGTCACGCCTCATCCTCTTCCATGAACGGAAGTTCGATTCCCACGCGCTTGCGGCCGGACATCAACGCGAACACGGGGCCGCCGCCGTCGCTGCCGGTGGGCACGAACGGCATGATCGCGCCGGGGAACTGCTCGAAGGTGATCACGCCGAAGCCGTCGTCGGTCTGCGATTCGATGGCCGCTTGCACGTTCTCGCCGGCGTCAGGGCCGCAGGCGGCGTCGAACGCCTCGATGTCACAAACACCGATCATCGCCGAATCCGTCCCGGCGTCGCCGACTTCCTCGCCGAGCGTCGGAGCCAATTCGCTCTCCAAGCGCAACCGCAGTCTCGACACCACGCGATCTCGGCCCAGCGAGAGGCCGATCGCCTCGACGGCGTACTTGCCGGCAGGCACTTTGACGACGCAACCGTCGTCGGCGTTCGCGAGATGGGGATCGCCGGCCCAAAGCGCCCCTGTCGTCACGTCCAGCGTGCAGAACGGGAGCCAGTCCTGCGTTCTGCCTTTGGGAACTTCGGTCTTGGGTGAGAGGAAGTCCTGGAGGTTCATGGTGTGGGATTCCGAGGTGCGTCTGGCAAAGGCGTTGTCAATGCGTTGAGTCGAGCGTGCGACGAATCGGTACGCTGAGCGGTCACGTTCTGCGGAGCGATCCACCGAGGGAAACGGCAGCACGTCTCTTCAAGCTCGATTCGAAATGCTGACGATCCTGCGGCGAGTCTTGCAGCGTTGGCAGGTCCACGTCTTCGTCGTGTTCGGAGCCTTCTTCGTCATCCGATTGCGTCACGATCCCGGCTGGTTCTTGCTGGGGAGCATGGTGCTGCTTGGCATCGGCTTTCTGTTGAACCTGCTGGTGATCGTCGCGAACGGCGGAGCCATGCCTTTCGCGGGGACGCGTGATGACATGGACCCATCTGATCAGGGCTTGTACAAGCCGATCGATGAGGGAGCTCGACTCGTCGTGCTGTCGGACTGGATTCCGCTTGGGTCACGGCTTATCAGTCCGGGGGACGTGCTCTTGTTCATCGGAGCCGCCGCTGGAATCCTCGGGCGACTCGGCGGCCTGAAGTGATCGTCAATCGGAGGGTTGAGGGT
>JACCRE010000157.1 GCA_013813775.1 Planctomycetaceae bacterium | reverse complement strand
CGCCAACCCTCAACCGACGAAAGAGCGCCAACCCCATCCCCCGATCAACGCAGCTCGCCCACCGACGCGCCACCGCTCTGCGCGCCGACTTGGACCGTTCTGCCGTTCGGCATACGCTTGTTTAAGGACTAGAACTCGCGTCGAAGGGGGAATACGTCGTTCCGCAAGAACGCCTCTTGGAGATCCTCGAAGAGCAACGGGCGCTGCGGTCGAAGCTCGTGAAGCTCGGGGCAGAAGAACAGAAGTCGGCCGAAGAACTCGCAGCGGCCGAACAGAAGACCGCCGACGAGATTCGCAAGCGAGCGGAAGACGATCATCAGGCAGCGGTCGATCGCGCCCGCGACCTCAATAAGATGTTGCTCGACGGCCTGAACCGCTTGCAAGACGAGGAACGCGACCGCGAACACGCTCTTGAAGAACGGCTACTGAAGCGCGGCGGCGACGAGGAAGCGATTCACCAAAAGCGGCTTCAGTGGATCGCGGAAGAAACTCGGGAGGCGGTTGCGGCGGCCGACACGGAAGAGAAACGGATCGCCGCGCGGCTGAATGGTGAAGGCCGCGCGCGCGCCGAACTGCACAGCGAAAAGATGCGGCTGCTTGAACTGGAAGAGCGGGCGCAACAGGAAGCCGACGCCGCCGCCAAGAAGGCCCGCGATGACGCCCTGTCGAGTTTGCAGGGTGCGACGAAAGACGCGATGACCGATCCCGTCGCGGCCCGGGCCGCGATCGAGCAAGTGTACGCCGCGCGATTGCAGGAGGCTCGGCAAGAGTTCGGCGAATCCGGTCGCGGCGATGGTCTGACGCAGGCCCAACTGAATCGCGAACTGGAATTGATCCGACGGCAAGTGCATCGGCAGACGGTGAACGACGCCCGTAACTTCAGGATCTCACCCGACGAATTGGAACGGTCACAGGAACAGATCGCCGACAGCACGGCACGCAATGCCGCAGCGAACACTCGACAGAATGCCGGGCTGGCTGAAACGACAGCGAACCTCGCACGTTCGCAGGAGGAAACCGACCGTTTCAATCAACAGCTTGAGCGGCGTATCCAAGTGATCGAAAACGGCACGCGAGCACAGGCCGAACGCAGTCGCAGCACGCGGGGCGGGTTGAACGGCTGACCTCAAAAACGACCGGCGCCGCGTTTTTGGAAACGATCGCCGGATTGAGTGACCGGCACACGAACGCGGAAACACCAAGCGAAACCACGATTCGACGAGTGACCGTCATGGTTCGAGAACTTGTACACCACCGATGAGCAACGAACCCGACGTACTGACCCGAGCGCTGCAAGTGTCTCAACACCTCGATCAGGAAAGCGCCCGTATCGAGTCGGAATGCAGGAACGCAGCGGCAAGGCTCGACGGCCGAGAAGGTGAGATTCTCGCGATGAAACGATATGCCCACGCGGCGAACGTCGCGCGGCTGTCGTTTGAGACGGAAGACGTCGCACTGATGAGCGATCTGATCAGCGCGGCATTCTGGTCACTGAGCGTTCTGAACCACGAACGTCGAGTCGAGAAGCACGAGGCCGTCGTGCGACGGATTCGCGGGACGCTTCGGAAGGGAGAGTTGTGAGCGATCAGACACGACAGAATACGGCGCAAAACCACGGTGTTCCCGCTGCGGTCTCGCCGGTACAGGCCGCGTTCCTTGCCGCCTACGAAGCCAGCGGGCAGGTCACCAGCGCGTCGGTCGCGGCCGAAGTCGATCGGTCGGCACACTACCGATGGCTGAAAGATGAGCCGGCATACGTCGCCGCATTCGAGCGTTCGGAAGCGATCGCTGCGGGCGGGTTGAAAGACGAGGCGCGTCGACGCGCGGTTGAAGGTCTGAGGCGCTACAAGTTCACCAAATCAGGCGATCCGATTCTCCATCCCATCACGAAGGAACCGTACTTCGAAGATGCGCGATCGGACACGCTGTTGCTGGCGGAATTGAAAGCGAAGTTCCCGGACGAATACCGCGAGCGCTCGTCGATCGACATGACCGCCAATCTGAATCTGACGAGCCTGTCTGAAGAAGAAACCGCCGACCTGGAACGTCGGCTCGGGTTGCCTGTCGGTCCGATCGACTCGTCGGACCTGGAGGGCGAAGCCTGATGGTCGCGATGGCTGAGAGACGCGCCCGCATTCGAGCTCGCACGCAGCGGGCACTGATCGACAGCGCGCACTCGCTCGCGAAGTTCCGGTCTCATGCGGCGATCGACTCACGCCCGGACCCGCGTCCGTGGGGGACGATTCGCGAGCCGTGGCAGGCCGCAGATCTCCGGCCTGTCATCCCCGCTATCGAAGCCGCGGCGGGTTGGCGACCACCGCTACCGGAAGATGCGCCCCGGTTCTTCTGGCGAACCCGGCCGCGTGGTCATTTCAAGACGGGCGAGATTGCGTTGCTCATGTGCGGCCTGCTTGCGTTCTCGCCGCGGCGTGTGCGTTGCGTGAGTGCGGCAACCGACAGAGATCAGGCCCGTGAAGTCGGCACGTCGATGGAAGCCATGCGCGTGCTGAACCCGTGGTTCTCATCGCGAGTCGAAGTCAACAAATACGACGCCTACGGACCCGGCGGCACGCTCGAAATCCTGTCGAGTGACGTGGGCGGCAGTTCGGGGAAAACGCCTGACATCAGCGTGTTCGATGAGTTGACATATTGGAAAGACAAGTCGCTCGCCGACATGTTGCTCGCCGCGGCTGTGAAGCGGCCGGGTGCGGTCGTGCTGATCATCACCAACGCCGGCATACTCGGGACGTGGCAGCACGAGTTGAAGCGGAAGTGCCAAGCCGATCCGATGTGGGACGTGCGCGAAACGCCGCCGGGTGTTCGGCCGGCAACGTGGATGGATGAGAGAACCGTCGCCAGTCTGCGGGCGAAGATGACCACCGGGCACGCGCGGCGGGTGTTCGATAACGTATGGACCGACGCGGCCGACGATCCGCTGTTCCCGGCGGACCTCATCGCCGCCTGTTCCCGGCCGCGATCACAACTCTTGTGGCCGGATGCCACGAAGCCGCCCATCGGGCCGCGGAATCTGTTGCTCGGTTACGACGTTGGAAAAGTCGATCGGGCGGCCTTGTGGGTCATCGAACGAACCGGCCCGCGACAGTACGCCGCACGGGTGCAAGAAGCCTACAGCGGCGTGACGCTCGCTAATCAGGAATCGCGAGTGCGGTCGATCATCAAAGCCTGTCGGCATCGTCTCGTCGCCGGTCACATCGACAAAGGGTCGATCGGCTTCCAACTCGCCGAGACGTTGCAACGCGAGTTCCACGGCATCATTCAAGGCGTGGCTTGCGGATCGACCTGGCAAGGCCGCACGGCACTCGCTGTGCATCTTGCGGCGCGCGAGGGGCGGCTGTTACTGCCCGGACTCGAAACGGGCGAACCCGACCCGATGCTGGTGGCCGACTTCGGCCAAGTCGAACAGGTGGGCGACCGTAAGGACGGCACGCCCGAAGTCTCGACGCTTCGCACCGATGCCGGTCATGCCGATCGACTGTGGGGGCTGGCGCTCGCGATCGATGCCGACTCGACGCCGTCTCGACCTCAAGCTGGCGGAGCAAGCGTTGGCCCGTACATTCCGTCTGCGGGCGTCACATCACCTCGAACCCGACTCCGGAGATTCTGAAATGAACGGCCAACCCCAAAAGACACTTCGCGATGAGTTCGCCGCACAAGCACTTCAGGCGATGATCATCAAACACCCGCTGCTCGACCTCGACGGCGCGTTCGGTGAGAAGGTGAGTCAGAGTCGTCTGAACATGCACCGGCAAGACCTTGCGGAAGCGGCCTACGAATACGCCAACGCGATGCTCGTGGCGCGGGTGGCAATCGAGCCGCCGCCCGGCGTTCCGTCGGGTGGCCCGTGGGTGACGGATCGGGAAGCCGGTCCAGACGCGGCCGGCTGATCTAAGGAACAAACCGTACCATGTGCCGACGGTGCGGGTATCGGTTCACCAGTGGGAACCGAGGGACGATTGACAGTGTGCCGGATACTGAAACCAGCGAACCGCCAGCGAATACGCAGGGAATCCGCGATGACACTCACAGCGACGAGGCTTGTACACCAATCACTGACGTTCGCGAGCGGCCCGCAACTCGCTGGCAATCGTGCCGACCTGGCTGCCAATGCCGAGCACGGCCAGCAGAATCCAGAACGACATCGCAGCGATGAAGCCAGACGGTCCCCAGCCTACGGACGCGAATCCAGTGATGGCGAGTGCGACGGCCATCACCACGATGCCGGCAAACACCTGCAGCGCGACGAACGCGGCGCTGCTGCTTGCCCTCGCAACACGCACTGCCCGCTGGCGATTCTCGGGAGTGATCATCGGCGGTCGCGACACAGTCGGCTCATCCGGCACTTCACCAGAAGCGACGAAATGCTTTGCCCAGCCTGCATCCTCAGGTTCGGGCTTTGCCTCAGTCGCGAAGATCCAACCGAGTTCACCCGCCGGCACCCACGGCCCGTCATCGGCTCGAATCTGAGTCTCTGGCGTGATCTTCCCTGCGCTGGCGAGTTTGACGACCTTGCCATCGGACAAAGGCCCGGCAGTACGGTCATTGACCTTCACGAACCATTGTCGAGTCTGCGTCATCATCGGCCCTCAGATCGTAGTCGGCTGTCGTTCATCAGCGGCCGGGCTCGGGTAGACTCCCGCCGCCCGGGTAAGCGGCAACGCACCGGACGTTGCTGCGGATCACCAGCGTAGTAGAGACAGCACCCCTCTCAACAGGAACAAATCGAGATGCCGCGACCACGGGAAGGCCGAAAGCCTGAGATCGAAGGGACGCCGACGGGGCTGTTCGCCGCGAACCTCGAACGCCTGATGCAGAAGGCGAAGCTCGAACCCGACGAGTTCGCGAAGCGGATCGGCGTGTCGACGGATGCCGTCTACAAATACATCCGCGGCACGAACACGCCAGACCTCGACCGCTGGCCCGACATTGCCCGCGTGCTCGGTTTGAAGAACGCCCGTAACTTGCTGCCGTCGATGCCAGTCGAGTGACCCGGCACAATCTTTTCTGAATTCCGTGAACCGGTTCGGCCGAATAACCGCTGCACCGGTATTAGAGCGATGCTATTCTATGGCGAGTGAAGTAAAGGCCGCGGCGAACTCCGATCAAAGACATTCGCCGCGGCCGACATCCCACCCCCGTGAAGAGAAGGAACGTCGATGGAACTCTATCGCACCCCCGTCGCGTCGGCAACCGCGCTGCCGCCGGCCCCGAAGTCGTGGCGCGCCCGTGTCGGCATGGTTGAACCCGTACCGCAAAAACGACCGCCCGGTCGTATTTGCCCGGTTCGACCCGTTTCCTGATCGGCTTGGATCGCGCGGGCTTCATTGTGAGGCCCGCGCCTTTTCTCCCCCGCCACGAAGGGACGACCCCCGATGCTGAACGCTCACGCGATTGAATCGCCGCACAGACCCGACCCGCGGCAACTGAAGCTGCCGATCGAAGTCGAAATCGCGGATCAGATTCGAGTGTTGGGACGTAAGCGACGGCGCAGACAGTTGCAGAAGGAATGTCCGCGATGTGCGTATTGTGATCGCGACTTGAAGGGTGGCGGGACGCTGGATCATGTCATCCCGCTGTCACGCGGCGGCAGAACGACGCCGGACAACACCGTGCTCGCCTGCGGCTCTTGCAACAGTCGAAAGGGCGATCGCACGCCTGCCGAATGGGCCGCACGCATCATGGGAGTGACGTCGATCAAATACCTCATCAATGGCCAATATAGTCACGGACGGAATGAAGCCGGTGGTGTTCACGACGGATGAGGCTGAAGCGAGAAAACGGGCCGACAAGGAAAATCGGTCGCTTGAGATCGACGACGTTCCCTACACGGTCGAACCGAGACTCGCACTTTTGATCCCGACGGAAGGGGGCGCGATATGACGCTCGACCATTCCGCCATCCTCATCACGAACGATCGGCCTACGGGCTTCGACCGGCGGCGTCAGTTGAAGTCGGCGCTTCGGCGTCTGGCGCAGGAAGCCGGCTGGGATGCTCTCGACGATCTTCCGGAAGGCGCTCTTGATGATCTCGCCCAACGTCTGCTCGAAGCGCGTCATTCTCCGCGCATCGAGCGGAGCAAGATGACGCTCGACGACGCGATCGCCCACTACAAGGCGCTCCGCCCGATGTCGGTTCGCGGCACGATCATTCAGCTAGAAATTGCCGCCCGGATGCTCACGAGATTCACGGGCTGCGCAACGATCGACGACCTTTCCGAGGACGTGCTCGACGAGTTCGCCGCGAAGCTGCTCGACGCCGGCCGATCGTCCCGGACCGTGAACGGGCGGATAAACAACCTCCTGATCTTGTGGCGGTTGGCGCATCGCAAGAAACGCACGGACAACGCGCCGCCTCTCAAACGGGACCGGTTACCCGTGCATCATCGCCTGCCTCGCGCGTGGACTCCCGAAGAAATGACGCGGCTGCTCGCGGCCTGCGAAACGGTGGGCGACACGATCCGAGAGAAGTCCGATCATCGTTCGCGCAGCAAGAAAGGCCAGATGTGGACCGGTCAGCATTGGAAGGGTTTGATTCTCGTCGCCTATGACACGTCTTTGCGGATCGGCTGCCTGCTCAAGGTTCCGCGCGATTGCTTGCAGGGGGATCAACTCACGATCCCGGCGGAACTGCAAAAGGCTCGCGTCGAGACGGTCCAACGGCTGCACCCCGAGACGGTCGCGGTCGTTGAAGCTCTGCCGCCGTCACGCCTGCTCTTCAACTGGCCGTATCACGATCGCCACTTGTGGACGCTCTTTCGCAGCGACATCCTTGAGCCGGCGGGCCTGGCATCGACCCGCCGAGATTGCTTCCACAAGATCCGGCGCACGAGCTACACCCGCATCTACGACAAGATGGGCCTGCGGGCGGCGAGCGAACACGCGGCGCATTCGACGGACATGTCGCGCTGGTATCTCGACAAGATGCAGCTCACGAAAATCGACCCGATCGCAGTGCTGCCTCGTCCGGGGGAAACGTCGGCCCCCGCGTCCGCCCCGGGCGCATCCGGCGATCATCTCGCATCCCTGTTGTCGAAGCTCGGAGACGCGGAGCGGGCCGGCCTGATGATGCTCGTCGAACGGCTCTGCGGCGTGGCGTAACTTTTCCAATACCCCGGCGGGCATTCTTCGGAGTGCCCGCCATCCCGTGCCGTCCCCCTCTCACCCTGGCGAAACGCGATGAGCATCTTCCGACAGAAATACAAAGACCGATCGGGGAAACCTCGTGAGTCGAAGTGCTGGTACTTCGACGTGACCGATCATCTTGAGACCCGCCGACGCTTCAAAGGACTCGCCGACAAGCGTCTGACGGAAGGCTGGAAGCGCGAGATCGAACGGCTCGTCGAGTATCGCAAGTCGAACGAATCGCCGCGGGCCGACTCGCTCCGCTGGATCGAATCCGCCGGGAAAGAGATGCAGGCCCGGTTGCTGGGGCTGGGGCTGATCGACGCGGCCGATCACGCACGCGGGATGCCGCTGGCGACGTTGCTCGACGACTTCCGATCGGCACTGTCGGCACGGGACAGCACGGAAGAGCACGTCAATCTCGTCGTCTGGCGGGCTCGTGCCGTCATCGACGGCTGCGGGTTCGTGTTCTTCTCCGACGTGAACAGCGAGAAGGTCGAGCGATATCTTGCCGATCGCCGCAATTCGAAGCTCGATTCGATCGGCCGGCAGACTTCGAACTTCTATCTCGCATCTCTCAAGCAATTCTGCGGGTGGATGGTCAAGAGCGGACGGACGCCATCGAACCCGCTGGCGGGAGCGGATCGGTTGAACGTCGCGGAAGACGTTCGACGCGAGCGGCGGGAACTGTCGGAAGCTGAATTGCGGAAGTTGCTCGACGCGACTCTCGCCGGGCCGGCGCGGCTGGGAGTTCCGGCACTACAGCGCTACCGCATCTACAGGGTGGCGGTCGCGACGGGCCTGCGGGCGTCCGAAATCGCCAGCCTCACACCAAGGTCGTTCGACCTCGATTCCGCCGTGCCGACGATCACCGTCGATGCCAAGGCCAGCAAGCGCCGCAGCCGCGACACGCTGCCCATTCCGCACATCGCCGACGAGGTGGCCGAATGGATCGCCGGCATGGCGCCCACGGCCCGCCTGTTCCCCGGCCCGTGGGCGAAGCATAAGTACGGCGGCCGGTTCATCCGTGCCGACCTGAAAGCCGCTGGCGTCGAACAGACCGACGATCAGGGGCGCGTCGCCGACTTCCATGCACTGCGGCATACCTGCCTGTCGCAACTCGGGCGCTCGGGAGCATCGCCCAAGGTCATGCAACTGTACGCCCGGCATTCGACGGTCGAACTGACGATCGGCCGCTACGGACACGCCTCGCTGTCCGACATGGCCGGTGCGGCCCGGATGCTGCCCGACCTGTCCCCGACGCGACAGACGCAGCCTGAGGCGTTGCGAGCGACCGGGACCGATGCCCGTGACGATCACCCGGACGGCCGCCTGTCATTCACGGATGCAAGCACGGGAGGGACTCATCGGGGTTCACAACTATGCACGAATCTGCCGGATGTCCTACCTATGTCCGGCGACCTTGGCGGCGCTGCTCACGAATCGAGAACGCGAAAAGAGCCGGAAAAACAAAGAAAGCCGACGAATTCTCGCCGGCCTTCAAGCGGAGAGGGCGAGATTCGAACTCGCGGTACCCGTAAAGGCACACCGGTTTTCGAGACCGGCACAATCGGCCACTCTGTCACCTCTCCGAACGTGTCGCAGCGTGGCTCACCTAGCTCGATAAGTCGCCCGATACTTTGGCCGACGCCACGACGCCCTCACTCTACCAGCAGCGACGGGAGAGCCGCAACCGCCGCAGCTAGCTCCGCCTGCTCCGTGTGCGTGTAGCGGGCCAGCAGGCTCTCGCTGCTCGTCCTCGTCAGCTTTCTGGCCAGACGCTCGGACACGCCGCACCGCCCAAGGTTCGTCGCGAACGTGTGCCGGAAGCTGTGGGCGTCCAGAGCCACGCCGCCGTTCGCTTCGAGTCCCTCCTTGCCGATCAGGATGCCGCAGCCCTTCGCGTCCCTTCGCAGAAGCTCGCCAGCGTCCTTGTGGCCGACCCACCCGCACACGACCCACCGACCCTTCGCGTCCTGCCGCCAGCCACCGGGCCACAGGTAGGCCGTCTCGCCAAGAGTCGCGACGTAGGGCGACAGGGCGACGGCCAACCATGGCGGTAACGGCTGCCGAGCCTCTTTGCCGTTCTTGGTGTGGCACCCGGCGACGGTTACGGAGAGCAGCCCCGGCCCGAAGTCGCACCGCCGCACGCTGGCGGCTTCTCGGACCCGCAAGCCCGTCGCTGCAAGGAACAGCCAGAGCAGCGAGCGTTGCGGCCCCGACAAGCCACGGTAGGTAGGTCCGCGTTTGGCACTCGCGACGATGGCGGAAACCTGCTCCGGCGAGAACGCTCCACGCGGGTAGGCGGTCGTCTCGGTCGTAACCTCCGACGCCGACAGTCCGGCGAGCGGGTCGTGTGGCAGCCGACCCGACGAGCAGAGCCAAGCGGCGAACGCCTTCACGGCCCTTTCGTGGTGCTTGCGGGTTTGGCGGGACAACCCGCCATCTTCGCAGAGTCGGTCCAGCGTCCTCGTCACGGCTTCGGGCGTCAGGGCGTCGGCACGAGTCACGCCCGCCACGCACCGACGCAGGCGAGTTAGGGCAAGTGCGGCGTACTCTGCCGTCGGTGGTTTGCCACGGCCCCGCTTCCGCACCCGTCCTGCGCGAAGGTCCGCCTCGTACTCCGAGAGCAGTGCCGGGAGGGCTAGCGTCTGGTGGGCCTTCGCCTGCTCCTGCTGCGCGGCCAGCCACGGGTTCGCGCCGGTGTAGCGTCCCTGCTCCAATAGGTCCACGAACTCGCGCAGCCTGCGTTCCGCGTTCCTGCGCTGGCGGCACTGCGTCGAGATCAGTCGCGTTCGCCCCCGCAACCGGTCCCAGAAGCAGACGTGCCACACGTCGCTCTGGCGGGTGGGTCCGTCCTTCGGCTTCGCTTTCGGTCTTACGAGAGTCGGCACGGTCACGCCCCCTTCCGGCTTCGGGTCTTGCGGCGGGTAGGAGTCGTGTCCGCCGCGTGTTTGGCCACCAAAAGGCAGAGCAACTGCCGCTGCGGAACGCCCACGGCTTCGGCGGCTTCTCGCAGGGCTTCCAGCGACTCGGAGTTCCACGGCCAGCGGGCGGGGCGTCGGTCGCCCTCCTCTCCGAACCCGAGAACCCGAGTTCCCGCAGCGTCCCGACGAGTGCGGGTAGGCTCTCCGCGACGGCCCCGGCCAGCCACTCTCTCGTCGTCTGGCCGCTGCTGATTCGTGCTTCTCTCGCCTGCTCGCGGACCCGCTCCGGGACTGAGAAGACGCGGTGGACTTTTGTGGGGGTCGCTGGTGCCTTGGTCGTCTCTTGTCGCTTGGCCACGGTCGCTGCTCCTGCTGGTGCTGGGGAGTGGTTGAGTCCCCAACAGAATACCACGCAAGGGCTTACGTCACAATTCCTACTGTGGCAAGCCCCCCGCTAGGGGAAAACCTGATGGGAACAAACGGACACTATCAAGCGCGGAGGAGGTCGCGCGGTACTTAGGTCGCCGGGCAAACCTCCGGCAGACGCGACCTGCCCCGAGCGGTGACACGAACGGTAGTCGGTCCGCAAGCGTCGCCCCTTTCGTATTCGAAGCGTGTCACCGCCCACCCGCTGCCGTCTGGCCACGAGCCGTCGGCAGCGGGTGGCTATCGTTCGTGATAGAAAGCGTGACACGATGACTGCTTCTGACGACGACCGGCTGGGCGAGATCCGCCGGTTTCTCTCCCTACTGGCCCGCGACTTCGGCGACGGCCTGCTCGAACTGCGGCTGCTGTCGAAGGACGGTCCCGCCCAGAGCGGCTTCTTCGACACAGACGACAACGGTCTCGACGCCGCCGCAGCGAACGCCCTCGCCGCCGACCAAGCGGGCTTCGCCGTGTACGTGGGGGCGAACCCGCGTAGTCGCTCCCTCCTAGCTCGCTTTGGCAACCGCCACAACGCCGTAGGCCACGGCCAGAACGGCAAGGACGAGGACGTAGCGCGGCGGCTTTGGCTCTTTCTCGACATCGACCCAGAACGTCCGACGGGAGCGTGTGCTACACGCGACGAGAAACTCGCGGCCAAGGCCGTACTGCGGGCAGTGGTGAAGGGTTTGGCGAAGGACGGCTGGCCCAAACCCGGCCTCGTCTGCGACTCCGGCAACGGCACCTACGGCCTGTGGCGGATTGACGAACCGGCGGACGACGACGGTAGGACGGCTGCTTGCCTTGCGGCCTTGGCTGCTCGTTTCAACACGGCAGGGGCGAAGATCGACGTGACCGTGGCGAACGCCAGCCGAATCCTCCGTGTAGCCGGCACCACCAACCGCAAGGGAGAGTGGACGCCGGAGCGTCCACACCGCCGGGCCAAGGCTACCGACACGGACGCTCGCCCCGTCCCCCCGCCAAAGCTCGTCGCGCTGGCAGCCCTGGCCCCGAAGAAGGCGAAGCCTGAGAAGACTGAGACGAAGCCAGAGACGAAGCAGAACAGCGGCGAAGGGGAGAGCGGAACCGACCCGACCGAGCAAGCCCGACTGTGGGTAGCCGAGCAGCCCGTGGCAGTAGAAGGCGAGAACGGAAGCAAGGCAGCCTTCGCCGTTGCCTGCGGGCTGGTCCGCGATTGGGCGTTGTCGGTCGAAGAGGCACGGCCGCTGTTCGAGGAGTACAGCGAGCGGTGCGACCCGCCGTGGTCGGACCGCGAGATCGACCACAAGCTCGCCGACGCCGAGCAGGCTGCCGCAGAAGAACCGGAGCGGGTCGGGTGGCGGGTGCGACAAGCGACGGCTCGCGAGAACGGCGCGAAGGACGAGGAGGGCGAGACGAAGGGCAAGCGGCGGCAGAGCGACTACGACCTGCTCGTGGAACTCGCCAAGCGGCAGAACCTGTGGACGACTCCGGCAGGGGACGCCTTCGGCAGCGTGGAGGTAGACGGCCACACCGAGCACTTGGCCGTTCTGGAGGGGCCGTTCGCCGACTGGCTGTGCGAGTCGTTCTGGCTTGCCCACGGCCGTTCGCCGAAAGAGGACGCACTCGCCAACGCCGCAAAGTCTGCGGGGCGTCTTGCGAGAGTCGAAAAGACGAAACACGAGGCGTTCGTCCGCGTCGGTTGGGAGCAGGAAGGCGGCAAGCCGCTAGCCGTGTGGATCGACCTGTGCGACGACTCGTGGCGGGCAGTCCGGATCACCGCCGACGGCTGGACTGTGGAAGCCAAACCAGCGGTCCGCTTTCGCCGTTCCTCACTACTGGCCTCACTACCCTTGGCGAAGGCGGGCGGTTCGTTCGACGAACTACGACCGCTCGTGAACGTGGCCGACGAGGACTGGCCGCTGTTCTTGGCGTTCCTCGTCGGCTGCGTGCTCCCACCACCGGGCATGTTTCCGCTGCTGGTTCCCCACGGCCCCGCCGGTTCGGGCAAGTCCACGCTCATGCGGCAGATCGAGCAGTTGGTCGATCCTCGAACGGACTCGCCGACGACGGGCGTGCCACAAAGCGAAGAAAGTCTGCTCCTTGTGGCCGAAGCCTCGTGGCTATGCCGGTTCAACAACGCCAGCGGCCTAACGCGGGCACAGTCCGACACGCTCTGCACGCTCGTCGAAGGGGGCGGGATGTCGCGACGGACGCTTTACGACAACAAAGGCATCACGAGCGTCTCGGTTCGACGTCCGGCCGTTCTGAACGGCGTAGCCCCGCCACCGGAGCAAACGGACCTGCTCTCCCGAACGCTGCTGCTCGAACTGCGGGCACCCGCCGCGAGTAGGACCGACGACGAGCTACGGCAAGCCTTCGAGGAGGTCCGGCCGCGTGTTCTCGGTGCCCTCTACGACGCGGTGGCCCGCGCCCTTGCGGACTACGAGGAGACCGACGTGCCGGACCCGCCAAGGCTGCATGCTCTGGCGAAGTGGGTGAGCGCTGCCGAACCCTCGTTGGGGCTGCCGCAAGGAGCGGTGCTCGCGGCACTGCGCGGGGCAAGGCAACTGGCCGCCAGCACCGCCTGCGAAAACAGCCCGCTTGTGCCGCTCCTGCGCCTCGTGGTAGGTGGCAAAGGCGGGCAGTGGGAAGCGCAGCCCGCCGACTGGCTAGCGTAGTGTCTCACACGGATGGTGTCTTATCGAAGGACGGCCCGGGCGCGGGCGACCTTTGCGAGGATGTCGTCGGCCTGGGCGGTCCAGACGAAGGGGCGGGGATCGCGGTTGTGGTCG
>JACCRE010000152.1 GCA_013813775.1 Planctomycetaceae bacterium | reverse complement strand
GTCGTGGTGGCGCGGCGGGCGGTCGTGGTGGCGCGGCAGGCGGTCGCGGCGGCGCGGCGGGTGGTCGCGGCGGAAGCGCGATGGCCGGCATGGAAGGCATGGAAGGCGAGATGTACGGGTATGAGGGCGGCTACGGCATGACCACCGGCCCCGTCGAGGCCGAGGCCAAGCGCTACGTCTCGGTGCGAGGCGTCTTCCCGATTCGCAGACAGGAAACCGAGCTTGCGCGGGCCTTGAACGCCCAGTCCGTCGCGGAGGTGATGGATGCGCTGGTGTTCAAGGATTTCGAGCTTGAGCGACAGATGGCGGTGCCGGGCGACGATCCCTGGGCCGGCCCGTGGGGAAAGGTCGACGTTCAGGTCGCGAACGACGTCTTGAACGAAGCCGCCTTTTTCGACGCCGACGTCGTCGACACCTCGGTCACGAATCCGGTCTTCACGATGCCGCTGCCGGGACGTCTCGCCGGCAACTGGAACGATGAAACCGCGAGCCATCCGTCGCTGTCGAAGTTCGATCTCGATCCGGCGGCCAAGGAGAAGCTCGACTACCTGAACGCGAAGATCGCGGAATACGCCAAGTTGAATGAAGAGGCTCTGAAGGATCAGGTCCAGATCGGCGGCTTCGCGGCTCAGACCTACGATACGGCCAAGGTCGGTCGGATGATGATGTCCGACCCGAGCGCCATGAGCGAACTCAGCGTCGGCTTCGGCGGCATGCAGACGCGGGGCAACCGGGGCGCCGTCGATCCCGGCGCCCAGCTCACGAAGGATGAGATCAAGCAGTACATCACGGCGAGCGGCACGTATCTGCTGTTCCGCTACATCGACTTCGATGTGCAGCCGGGCAACGCCTATCGCTATCGCGTGCGGCTCGAGACGCTGAATCCCGCCTACGGGCGCGAAGCCGGCGAGGTCGTGCGGAGCGACGTGGCCGAAGGCCAGACCCGCTGGACCGACTGGAGCAAGCCGACTCCGCCGACGATCGTGCCGCGCGACACGCGGTACTTCCTGACGTCGGTCGAGCCGGGCGGCGCGCGGCAGTCCGATCGGGCCCGCTTCGAGCTGTTCCAGTGGTCGGATGAGATCGGCATGATCATCAACTCGTTCCTGGCGGTCGAACCGGCGCAGTTCATCGGCGGCACGACCTCGGCCGAGGTCATCGATCCCGCTGCGAACACGTTCGAGCCGCAGGACTTCACGTTCGCGTCGGGCGACATGCTCGTGGACATCGACAAGAGCCCGACCGGGCTCGAACGGGCGCGCCCCGAACTCGCGCTCGGCCGTAACTATCAGCTGCCGCCGCAGGTGCTGGTCGTCAACGACTGGGGCGGTCTCGACGTGCAGGATCCCGTCAGCACGGCCGGTGAGCGTCTCGACCGCGAGGCGTTTCAGAAACAGATCGCCGAAGATTACGACTACCTTAAGACGCCGGTGGCGACGGGCGACGAAACCGGCATGCCGTACGACATGGAGGGAATGATGGAGTCGGGCATGCTCGGTCCGGGTAGCGGCAAAGCGAATCCGCTGCGTCGCGGCCGCGGCGGTCGCGGCGGGGGTTCGATGCCCGGCGGCATGGGCATGGGACCGTAACGGTCCACCGAAGCGATCGTCGTTCATCGTTCATGAAGGACGCCTCCGACGCCGACCGCCGGGGGCGTCTTTCGCTTGCCGAAACGATGAGCGATGTTCAGGCCATCACGATCGGCCGGATCTCGGCGGCCAGAAAGAAAGAGCCTGCCACGCAAATCAGGTCGTCGGGGCCGGCGATGCGTCGGCAGAAGTCGAAGGCCTCTTCCGATCGCTCGAACCGATCGGCCGGCCGATCGGCGACGGCTTGCCACAACGTGAGCAAGCGATCGGGCGGCATCGCACGCGGGTTGTTGTGGAAGGCCGTCAGGACGACCGAGTCGAACGCGGGCGCGAATGCGCCCAGCATGCCCGGGATGTCCTTTTCGCGGCTGGCGGCGAACAGCAGAATGCGCCGTGCGGCCTGGAAGTCGTCGTCGAGCGTGCGAACGAGCGCTTCGACCGACGCCACGTTGTGGGCCGCGTCGATCACGATCGTGGGGTTCCGTGCGACGACCTCGACGCGAGCGGGCCAGTTTAGATTTGCCCAGCCGGCTCCGGCGTCCTGCGGTCCGACGCGATATCCTCGATCGGCGAGCGTTTTGAGCAGATGCAATGCGACCGCGGCGTTCTCGGCCTGATGACGCCCCGCCAGCGGCACCGCGATCGGTCCCCAGGTCGTTCCCGCGGCATCGATCGTCACCGCACGAACGGCTGCCTCGCCTGTTCGGCCCTCGATGACGTCGAATCGTTCGGCGATCTCGAAGAGCGGCGCGTTTCGTTCGACGCAGACTCGCCGCACCACCGCCGCCGCGTCGGGATTCGCCACTCCGGAGACGCACGGCACGCCGGGCTTGATGATCCCTGCCTTCTCGAAGGCGATCTCGGCGGGAGTCTCGCCGAGCAGCGCCGTATGGTCGCGGCTGATGTTCGTGATCGCGACGACTTTAGGTCGGCAGACGTTCGTCGCGTCGAGGCGACCTCCCAGGCCCACTTCGAGGACCGCGATCTCGACGCCGCGGCGGGCGAAGAACTCCCACGCCATCGCCGTGGCCGCTTCGAAGTAGGTCGCCGCGAGACTCTCATCGTCACGCTCGAGTTCGGCGACCGCGGCGGCGACCCGCGAGGTCAGGTCGACGAACTCCGCCGGCGAAGGCGTCTCGCCGTCGACCCGCATGCGTTCCTCGAAGCGGACGAGATGCGGCGACGTGTAGAGACCCGTCCGCAGCCCGGCGGCGGTGAGCGCGGCGGCCGTCATCATCGCGACCGAGCCTTTGCCCTTCGTTCCGGCGATGTGCACGGCCGGGATCCTCTCCTGCGGATCGCCGAGCGCCGCGAGCAGCCTCCGCATGCGGTCGAGCCTGAACGCCTGCCGTTCGGCGAGCGAAGGATTCCGCTCGTAGTTGATGCGCCCGAGCAGATACGCGACGGCGTCGTCGTAGGAGTGAAGTGGCATCGGGAAAGAAGACAATGAAAAATGCGAAATGAAAAATGCGAAATGAGAAATGCAAGAGTCGAATTGAAATCGGGTCGGAAACCAGAGACGCGACATCAAAGGCAAGGCGATGGCGAATCGGCATGATCTCCAAGAGCGGCTGCTGGACTTGCGGTCCGGATCGGGAAGGTGGTTGATGCGTTGCCCGACACCCGGATGGGGCGTCACATCGCAGGCCAACTCGTCCGTTGCGGCACCTCGCCCGCGCCGAACTATGCGGAAGCATGCGGGGGAGAGAGTCGGCGCGACTTTACCCACAAGCTCGGCATTTGTCTCAAGGAATTGCGAGAATCGAGGTGCTGGCTGTGGATGATTTGCAAATGCGATCTGCTGCCAGGCCAGCGGTTAGAGGATCTGCTCGAGGAATGCGGCCAGCTGTGCAACATCATCGGCAAATCGATCGTCACGACGAAGCGAAACACCGCGCACCGCAAGCCGCAGCCTTGAACTTTTCATTTTGGGTTGTTCATTTTGCAGTTTTCATTACCGAAAGTCGCTGTGGATCGGTGTCACGAACCCGGCCTGCTCCGCGGCTGGAAACCACGCGCGAGAGTCACGACGCGGATAAGCATCACGACACCGTCGACCATGAAGGCAAATTGATGAGCGTCATCAGGATCATCACGGGCTGTTGGGAGATCAACCGGCAACGGACGCTCGCCACGCTCGACGCGATCGGCAAGCTGCCGGACCCGCAGCACGCTCTCGGCTGGCGTCCCGGCCCCGGTCGCGCGCACATCGCGTGGCAACTCATGCACATCGGCGTCACCGAGCAGTTGTTCGCGACCGAGCGATTGCTCGGGCAGGCGCCGGAGTTCCCGGAGCTGGCGCCCCGCTTCAAGGGGGGCAGCACGCCGGATGACGAAATCCCCGATGCGGCGACCATCCGTCACGTGCTCGAGTCGTCGCGGCAACGCCTGCTGAGCACCGTGGCGACCTTTTCCGATGACGATCTCGCGACGGTGCCCGAGAATTTCCGTGAGCGAGGCTGGAGTCTGGAAACGATTCTCCACGTGCTGAACTGGCACGAGCCGCATCATCAGGGCCAGGCGCATCTCACGCTGAATCTCTATAAAGCGTCGGTGGGAATCGGGTGAGAGAGAACGGAAGGACGGAGAACGGAAGCCGGCGAGAATCGCTCGCTCGCGATGTTTCTCACGTCTTCCGTTCTGCGATTCTCCCATGCTCTTCGACTACCGGGATTTCCCGACGACGCGCCGTGCCAAACCCCGGCGTACCGATCGTCTGCCGCGCGTTATCGATGGAGGCGGAGGGGCCGCGCCTTGGCAGACGATCGAGGAGAGATCACGTGCTGAAGACAAAGTTGTTCGGTTCGGCCCTCGCCGCTTGTGCGGCGGCAGGATTATGCGTGGCGGCGCTCAGCCTGCCGGCCCAGGATTTCGCGCCCCCGCCCGGCGGAGATTCGCCGCCCCCGGGGGATGAAACCGAAGGCTACGAGGCCCTGACTCGCGGCCCCATGCACGAGGCCTTCGCGAATCCCTATGTGACGAATCCCGAGCCGGGAATGGTGATCGACGAGCAACCGCCCGAACCGATCGACGAGGTTCCGCCCGAGCAGATGCCGGAGGGCGAGAACGTCGCCTGGATTCCGGGGTACTGGGGCTGGGATCCCGACGGCGAGCAGCTTCTGTGGATCAGCGGGCTGTGGCGCAATGTTCCAGGCGATCGACGCTGGGTGCCGGGCTACTGGACCGAATACTCGGGTGGATTCCAGTGGGTCGCGGGCTTCTGGACGAGCAACGAGACCGAGCAAATCGCCTACCTGCCGGAACCGCCGGCTTCGCTTGAACAAGGACCGAACATCGAGGCTCCGGAAGGAGATTACTTCTGGATTCCCGGCTGCTGGACATGGCAGACGGCGGATTACCAATGGCGGCCCGGCTATTGGGCGCCTGCGGTGGCCGACTGGATCTGGATTCCCGATCAATACGTCTGGTCGCCGTACGGCTGCGTCTTCGTGCCGGGATTCTGGGACTTCACATTCCTCGATCGCGGCGTGATGTTCGCGCCGGTGGCGTTTCAGCAGCCGATTTATCAACAGCCGAACTTCGTCTACACGCCGACGATCGTCATCGACTCGGCTCCGTTGCTCATGCACCTGTTCGTCAGCCCGAACTACGGGCATTACTACTACGGCGATTACTACGGCTATCAACCGCGTAACAACTTCGACTTCTATTCCTGGTCGACCTTCGGTCGCCGCAGAAACTTCTACGATCCCGTCCTCACGTACTACCAGTGGTCGTATGCGCAACGGAACGTCAACCTCATCCAGCGGCTGACGTCGTGGAACGGCTACTTCGTGCAGAACCAGCAGTTCCGTCCGCCGCGAACCTTCTCGGCCCAGCGGCAGTTCCTCGCCAGGATCGACGGAGCGAACGCTCCGCTGCAAGCTGCGGCGTTCTCGTTCGCCTCACCGCTGCGAGATTATGCGAGGGCGGATGCGCGGCAGGTATCGTTCACTCAGGTCGAGGGTCCGCGACGAGAACGCTTCATCGAAAACTCGCGATCGTTGCGGCAGTTCCAGCGACAGCGCAGCGAGTTTGAAGTCGCCGATGCCGGAGGCGCCGCGGCGCGAGCCGCCCGCGACAACGCCGAGCGTGGTCCCGATGGTGAACGACGGCCGGGCCGCGGCGAGCGCGGTCCGCAGACGCCTCCCGAGCGCCGACTGCAACTTCCTGAATCCACCGCAGTGGCTCAGACGGAAAGACCGGGTGCTGATGCCGCTCCAGGTCGCGAAAATGCCCGCGGCGATAGTCCACCCGGTGCAGATGCTGAGGGACGTGGACGCAACCGCCGACCGCCCTCGCCGCCGACTCCTGGTGAGGGAGACCGCGGTGACGCTCGACCCGATCGTCCGGGTCGCGATGCGGCCCCGGGTGCACCAGGAGCCGATCGTCCCGGCCGTGGCCGCCCCGACGCCGCTCGACCCGACGCTGGGCGACCCGGCGCACCTGAAGCTGGACAGCCAGAAACCGGAACACCCGGCGAGGGCCGATCCGATGCTGGACGACCAGATGCTGGACGACCAGATCCGGGCCAACCAGATCCTGGCCGACCAGACGCCGGACGACCAGACGCCGGACGACCTGACGCCGGACGACCTGACGCTGCCCGTCCCGATCGCCCTGGTGCCGACGAACGCGATGACGAGCAAGGTCCGGCGTTTCCGCGATTCGGCGTCGGTCGCAACCGCGGTGCCGCCCCAGGCGCAGAGGCTGGACGCGCGCCCGGTGCGGAATCTCCGCAGCCGAATCGGCCGGAGCGTGGACCGGGCAGCGCTCCGGACGCCTCGGAACGAGGACGGCAAGGCCGCGGCGGCTTCGATCCGTTCGGCGGACTGCCGCCCGGTGCCCGCCAAGAAGACGGTGCTCCGAACGTCCGCGGTGGTGAGGGCCGTCGCGGTGGCCCCGGTGCCGAGGCCGTTCCGCCTGGTCAGAATCGCGGTCGGCCGGAAGCCGGCCCCGGCGGGCCATTGCCCGGTGCGGGGCGACCAGGTCGGCCGAATCTTCCGGAAGGGGCACCCGCGCTGCCGCAAGACCGCAGCCCAGCGGCACGCCCGGGTGGCGGTCGTCGTCCCGAGGCACCAGGTGCCGCACCCGGCCAGCGTCCGCAACCGACGCCGGGCCAGGCGGGGCCAAGTGCCGCGCCGCGTCCTCGACCGACACCACCGCAAGCAGGTCCGGGTGCCGCGCCGCGTCCGCAACCGACACCGCCGCAAGGTGGTCCGGGTGCAGGTGCCGGTCCACGTCCGCAACCGGGTGCTCCAGCGGCAGGTTCTCCGCCGCAGCGAGGTCCGCGTCCGCAACCGACACCACCGCAAGGTGGTCCAGGCGCCGGTGCCGGACCACGTCCGCAACCGGCTCCTCCAGCGGCAGGTCCTCCGCCGCAGCGAGGTCCAGGAGGCGGAGGCGGTCCCGGGGGCGGCAACCCTGGTGGTCAGGGTCGCGGCGGTGGCAAGGACAAGGACAAGGACAAGGACAAGGACAAGGACAAAAAACCCAAAGCGTGAGGCTTTCCGACCGATCGTGACTCGCGACGGCCCGCAATGCTTTGCGGGCCGTCGTTATTTGTGCGGCGTGAGCAGGCCGCGAAAAAATCCGCCTCGTCGTCGTTCGCGGAATATGCTATCGGCAGACGTTCTTTCAATCCGGCCGCGTGTTGCGAGGTCGCCGGCATGTCCGCCTTGGGCTCTCTTCCCGCGATGACGACGGGCCTCGCCTCCTCGGCGGCGGGCAGCGTTTCGAACGGAGCCGCTGACCGCGCGGCGAAGCTCGACGCCGCGAATCACTCGCTCGCGGCGGGACAGAAAGCGCTTGCCTCGCATCCGCTCGATCGCGATGCCAGCACCTCCGCCGACCGCGACGCCGACGGCTGGACCGGTGGCGGAACCGACGAGACGGAACCGTCTCAGACGCCGACCCGCGGCTCGTCCGCCACTCCTGACATGCCGGCCCTCACCCGACCGCGGCTTCCCGACGACCCCTGCGGCGGCAGTCTCGACGTGATCGTTTGATCGAGCGCGTAGGGTCCGCTGTGCGGACCGCCATCAATGGAGGCCGGTCCGCATAGCGGACCCCACGTGGTGGAAGAGGCGCTAAGCGAGCTCCACGAACTTCGACACGCGGTGTTCGATCTCGTCCATGCTCGTTTGCCAGAAGTCGGGTTGCGTGAGGTCGTGACCGAAGGCCGTGCGGACGGCGTCTTCCGCGGTCATGCGGCCGGTGCCGCGCAGGAACTCGCGATACTGCCGCGGGAAGTCCTTCGCGCCCTGTTTCGCGAGTCCGTACAGCCCGAGCGACAGCAGATACCCGAACGTATACGGGAAGTTATAGAACGGCACGTGCGTGATGTAGAAGTGCAGCTTGCTGACCCAGAACCGCAGGTTGTAGTCGTCTTCCGCGAGGCCGTTGCAATAACACTCCTTCTGGGCTTCGAGCATTAACTCGCTGAACTTCTCCGGCGAGACTTCGCCCTCGGCGCGCAGCCGATGGAAGCGATCTTCGAACGTGAACCGCGCATGCAGGTTCATGCAGAATGCCACCGAGTCGCTCAGCATGTGATCGAGAATCGCGCGACGCTCGAAGTCGTCGCTCGCGCGATCGAGTCGCTCCTGTCCAAGCACCTGCTCGGCGAAGGTGCTCGCCGTCTCGGCGAGGTTCATCGGATACTCGCGCAGAAAGAAGGGTTCGTCCTTCAGCACGTGTGAGTGGTAGGCGTGGCCGAGCTCGTGGGCGAGCGTCGACATGCTGTCGGCGCTGTCGGTGTAGGTCATGAAAATGCGGCTTTGCTTCGCCGTTGGAAAGCCGGTGCAGAAGCCGCCCTGCCGCTTGCCGGGACGGTTCTCGACCTCGATCCACTTCTCGTCGAGCGCCTGTTGTGCGAAGTCGCCCAGTTCGGGGCTGAAGCCATGGAAGGTCTTCAGCACGAGATCGCAGGCTTCGTCATAAGGCAGTTTCGTCGCGGGTTTGCCTCCCGCGGGCAGCGGAGCCGTCTGGTCGTACCAGGCGAGCTTGTCGAGGCCCAGCACGTTCGCCTTCGCGTCGAAATACTTCGTGAGCATGCCGCGACGCTCGGCGACGACGCGCCACATCGTTTCGAGCGTCTCACGGCTCATGCGGTTGAAGTGCAGCGGGGCGTCGAGATGATCCGTCAGGCCCGCCCGCCGGTATTTCGTCAGCCGCGTGCCGGCGAGATGGTTCAGACAGTCGCCGCAGGTCTCCTCGATCGTCGCCCAGGCTTTGTCGGCCGCGTAGAAGTTGTTCTGACGCACGCTGCGTTCGGGCGAATCGAACAGAACCTGCCCGGGAGACTTCCTGACGAGTTCCCCCTTCTCCATCACCGTCACGCGCAGCTCGCCGCTGAGCCGATCGTACAGCCGCCCCCACGCGGCGAAGCCGTCGACGTCGAGTTCCGCCGCGAGCTGCTCCTGATCCTTCGGCAATCGCAATCTTGCGAGTCGCCGCAGATCCCCGAAGAAGAAGGCGTTCGCGGCGAGCGTCGGGTCGGCCTTCAGGAAGGCGCGGAAGCTCTCATCGCTCGCCTGACCGAGCGTGAACTCGATGTTCGTCGCGATCGTCGTTCGTAGCGGTTGCAGGGCCGCAAGTCTCGCTTCGAGGGAGCGGTACAGCGCGTTCCCCGCATCGCCGGCGGCGTAACAACCGACGAGCGATTCGAGATCGCCGCCCAGCGATGCCGCCGATTCGTAGGTCTTGAGAAAACCAGCCCAGGTCTTCGCCGCTGTCGCTTCGCCAGTGACGGCGGGCAGCGATTCCGACTGCGGACCCATCGCTTCGAGCGTCGCCTTGTAACGGCTCAGCACGTCACCGAACTCGGGCGACGCCGGCGCCGGCAACAGCGATTCCAGTTCCCAGTTCAGCGGATATGCGGTGGCCATGCGGCATCCTTCCAACGCGATTGTGATGACTCGGTGTGGTTATAAACCACGGAACGCACGGAAGACACGGAACGCGAAGTTCAGAACCACGAAAGACACGGAACACGCGAAAGCCCCCTCAACAAAGTGAAGCCCCGCGCAAAGACGCCGAGATCAGAAGATCGCCGTCGAATGATCCCGCTCATCTGATTCACATTGATTGTTGGCCTCTTGGCGTCTCTGCATGAGACCCCTTCCGTGCCTTTCCGTGTGTTCCGTGGTCCCTCTCTTACGACCCTCTGGACGCATCCCATCCGACCGTCGATACTGGCGTTCGGTTCGCTGTGCATTTTTCGGAACGTGCTCATGACGACCGTCGTCGAAGACAAAGACCTCGAACGCCAGTTGCGGCGGCACCGCAAGCGGACCGGCGCCGATCGCTACGACGAAGTCTGGGACGGGGTCTACGTCATGGCCGCGATGCCGAACAACGATCATCAGCGCCTCGTCAACAAGCTGGCGTTCGCTCTTGAAACGGTCGTCGGACAAAGCGATCGGGGGGTCGTCTTCCCCGGCGTGAACATTTCCGATCAACCGACGCGCTGGAAGAGGAATTACCGCTGCCCCGACATCGTCGTGTTTCTCGATGGAAACCCGGCCGAGGATCGCGGCACGCACTGGTTCGGCGGACCTGATCTCGCGATCGAGATCGAAAGCCCCGGTGATCGCAGCCTGGCGAAGTTACCCTTCTACGCGAAGGTCGGCACGCGTGACGTGTTGCTCGTCAGACGCGATCCCTGGCAACTCGAATTGTTTCGCCTGTCGGGCAATTCGCTGACATCAGTGGGCGTTTCGGCCGCTGAGTCGCAGCAGCAGTTGCACACGGAGTCGGTTCCCTTCACCTGGCGGATCGTCGCCGATATGAACCGGCCGCGCATCGAGATGGCCTGCACCGAAGACGAACGACGTTGGGTCGTTTGAGCACTGGCCGGCGAACGCTACGGTCCGATGAAGAAGTAGATCGCCATGCCACCTGTGTAGATCAGTAGCACGGCGGCCGAGTCTTGGCCCATCCCCAGCACGGTTCTGTCGCGGCGTTCGAGAATGCCCCAGACATAGGCACACGTGACGACGATGCCGAGCGTGGCGAGAAACCCGGCCGTCGGATCGAGGGCGTTGAAGATCGGTCCGTCGCGATAGCAGAGATCGGCGAGCGGGAACAACGCGACCGTCAGGCAGTTCGTGCCGAAGATGTTGCCGACGGCCATGCTGTAGGCTCCCATGCGAACGGCCGAGTAGGTCGTGCTGACTTCCGGCAGCGACGTCGCCAGCGCGACGAGCGTGGCCCCCACGAAGCTGCTGCCGAGACCGGTCTGCTCGGCGATCGCTTCGCCCGTCGAGGCGACGAGCCAACCCGTGATGAGCACGCCCACGCAGCACAGCGTGAAATAGGTCCAGATACGACTTGCCGGCTGATCCGCGTAACGACGCCCGGCCTCGTCCTTGAGATCGACCGCTGATTGCGGCGGCTCGGCGACTTCACCAGTCGGCTCCCACCGGGAACTGCCCTCATAACGATAGATGACGTAGAGCGCCGCGAGATAGCTCACGCCGAGAATCGCCGACCAAGCACCGAACCATCCGATCGCGGCGAACTCCCGAGAGGCGATGGCGCCGCCGACGAGCGCCGTCAGCAAGATCATGAGCACGCCCTGCATGATCAAGGCCGGCCGCGGCGAGAAGAACGTGAGCGCCCGTCCCCGCAGGGCGACCGCGTCGATCATCGCGAGGATCGCCACCTGCATCGCGACGCCGCCCAGCAAGTTCGCGCCGGCGAGAGACGCATTCCCTCCGAGGGAAGCCGTGATCGTCGTCGCGATCTCGGGCAGCGACGTGGCCGTGCCCAGCAACAGCACGCCGGCGAAGGCTTTGCCGAGACCGGTTCGCTCGGCGATCAAATCGGCGAACGCCGACAGATACGAACCGCAGAACCAGACCCCCGCAGCGGCGACGGCGAAGACGGCGACGTTCGCGAGTAGCGGAAAAGTCGAGAAATCCATGCGATGAAACCGTGGCGCGTCAGCAAGAGCGACCTACGGTCAACGAAATGCAAGGCCGTCTGTTCGGACGACCGGCGCACGCAGGTTCGCGAATACCCGATGTCGTGCGCCGCAGGTGTGCGCCGCAGGTGACCGGATCGACGCATTCTGGCAGCACGGAGGAATGCCGCCAGAGGGGCATCCCTCATCGCGCGGCGGGCGGATGACCCGCCTCAGAAGTCGTAAGCGAGCCGCATACCGAAGCCGTTCAGCGAGCCGCTCTCACCCCGGGCCGGCGGCACATCGCGATGCGCGAGAACGTAGTTCGCCTGCACCTTCATGTTCGGATTGAGATACCAGTTCAACCCGAAGGTCCAGTCATCGAGCACGCCGCCATCCAACGCTTCTGAAGACGCGAGATCGAGGTGCGAGTAACGCACGCCGACTTGCCACGCCCCCGACATGAAGAGGCGGCTCGCACTCGCGTTTTCGTCGGGAATGACCCGTCCGAATGCACCCGACTTGCGGTCGTACCGCATGTGCTCGCCCGTGAGGAAGTAGAGCGCCTGCACATAGCCGCCCTGCACGTACTCGCTGCCGATCGGCCGCCTCGCATACGCGCCTTGCACGCCGGTCACATCGGAGAGAAAGCCGCCGGTGTATTCCGTCTGCACGGTCAGCGATCCGAAGTTCCAGGCGGCTTCGGCGCCGACGTAATCGACGGTGTCCGCTGGAAAGCGACTCGTGTCGAGCAGAGCGGGGTTATACGGGCCCGGCCCGTTACGGAGCGACGGTCGAATGCGATACCTCAGCCGATCGTCGGCGGGATCGCGAAGGCTGTTCGACAGGCCCACATGGAAGAGCGAACTGCCCTCGGTCGCTTCGTCGTACCAGAGCAGGTACGTCAGGCGGCTCGTCCAGGCGTAACCGCCGTCACCGACGTCGTAGCCGAACGGGTTGGCGAGATCCTTGAAGAGCCCGGTGGTCCAGGTGCCGCGCTCGTCGTTGTAGGTGTCCCAGAGTGCGATGCCGGGGCTGAAGCCGTTGTTGAAGGGACCGTAAAAGGCATCTTGGTTGAACGATCGCTCAAGGAACGGCAGGTAGCGGCTGCTCGTCAGGTGCTCCATGCCGAACGACTCTTTGAAATTGCCGACGCGCACGTTGCCCACGACGGGCACATCCTTGAAGTTCACCCACAGGTCGGTCGGCGCGGGGACGTTGATGACGTTGCGGTCGTTCGTCGATTCGAAGTTCTGATTGAAGTTCGCACTGTTGACGAAGTCGAACTCCGCCGCCCAATCGATCCACTCATACATCGTGCCGTCGATGCGGAACCGCGCCCGCCGCATCAGCACCGAATCTTCGTCGCCGGCGCCGCCCGCCCCGCGAAACGCTTCGGCGTCGTCCCAGAAAACGGCGTCGGTCTGAATTCGTCCGCCGACGTGCAGGCGGAACTTCTTGTCTTTGCTCTCGATCTCGACGCCGTTATGCCACGACGCCTTCATATCAAGTGCGTCGTCCTTCTCCTGGCTGCCGCCGTCTTGCGGCTCATACCAGTAAGTGCCCGTGGGAGGCAGCGTGGGCTTGGAATCGCTCGGGCTTTCCGAGTCGGCGTCGAGGCGGCGACGGAACTCGTCATTCTCGCGTTCGAGAGAGTCCAGACGCGCGCGAAGGTTCTCCAACGGATCCGTGTAGGTCGCGGGAGCCCGTTCAGATTCCCCTGAAAACACAATTTCGGACGACGGGTCGAATGTGAGATGCTGTTCGTCAAACGCAAACGCATTCTGACCATCGATAGTGGTCAGAACGATAGCGAAAACAACCGCGTGCGCCGCCACGCCGGGCCGCGCCTTTGTGAGTCTTTTCAAGCACATCGCGAGCACACTTGGAATCACGTGGGAAGCTCGTTGTTCAGATGGCGCGCGGAACGGTGGCATCAGGTCTCTGAAATCGACCTTCCGGACGGCGCGGCTTGAGCCGGCTGTGACGATTCCGGCGACTTCGACGTGGCAGGATGCCAAGTCGCTCGGTGCAGACGACCGAACTTGAGCCGATTTACTAAAGGATTCGAAGGAACCGGCGAAAAGCTGCAAGCGAGATGAACGCCAATGAGACTCGGCTCGGTTTGCCCTGCTGTGGTACGCGGTTACGGCGGCGCCTAGAATGCGGTCTAGACGATAAAACGACGCATTCCGAGGGCTTTCGCGTGCAGCTTCCCCGCAATCCCACCCGTCCGGTGCGAGCCGGCGGCGTGACCATCGGCGACGGCCATCCGATCGCGGTCCAGAGCATGACCGCGACGAAGACCACCGACATCGATGCCACCGTTCGGCAGGTCCACCAGCTCGTCGAGGCTGGCGCCGACCTCGTGCGGATCGCCGTGGACAGCAAGAAAGAGGCCGAGGCCCTCGCCGAGATTTCCCGGCAAACGTCCGCGAACCTCACGATCGACCTGCAAGAGAATTACCGCCTCGCCGAACTCGTCGCCCCACATGTCGCCAAGCTGCGCTACAACCCGGGGCACCTCTATCACCACGAGCGCGAGAAGCCCTGGCAGGAGAAAGTGCGCTACATCGCCGGCGTCGCGGAAGCCAATGATTGCGCCCTGCGGGTGGGCGTGAACTGCGGCAGCGTCGATCCGGCGAAAAAGGACAAATATGCGACCGACGACAGCATCTCGCCGATGCTCGAAAGCGCGTTCGATCACTGTGAGTTTCTCGATTCGATCGGCTTCACGCGTTATGTCGTGAGCCTCAAGGACAGCGATCCACGGAAGGTCATCGAGGTCAACAAGCGCTTCGCGGAAGAGCGACCGGACGTGCCGCTGCATCTGGGCGTGACGGAGGCCGGCATGCCGCCCGACGGCGTGATCAAGACGCGCGTCGCCTTCGAGCAGCTCATCAGCAAGGGCATCGGCGATACGATCCGCGTCTCGCTGACGGTGCCGAACGACCGCAAGTTCGAGGAGATCGTCGCGGGGCGAGACATCTTGAACGACATCGCGAACGGCCGCGTCCGCAGCGTCGTGACCTTCAATCCCGACACGCTGAACATCATCAGTTGCCCGAGCTGCAGCCGGGTCGAGAACGAGGCCTTCGTCGATCTCGCCGCCGCCGTGAAGGAGATGACGACCTACGCGAAGGACTATGCGATCACGATCGCGGTGATGGGCTGCCGCGTGAACGGCCCCGGCGAGACCGACGACGCCGACCTGGGCCTGTGGTGCGCTCCCACGTTCGTGAACCTGAAGAAGGGTGAGGAAGAACTCGGCCGCTTCGGCTACGACGAGATCCTGCCGCGACTGAAGGCCGAGCTCGATGCTCTGATCGAACAGAAGATGACGGTGAAGGCCTGATTCCGCCGACGGAGACGACCATGTCCACCGCGACCGACACGCGCAGCGATCTCGAAGACTTCCACCGCTGGCTCGGCGAGAAGCTCAGGAAGGGACCGACGAAGTTCAACGTCGCGCAAAGCATTGAAGAATATCGCCTCTATTGCGAGGCAAGAGATCATTTTCGAGAGGAGCTTCGACCGATCCTCGAAAGACGAGCGCGAGGCGAGGATCACAGCGTTCCCTGGGATAAGGACGCTTTTTTAGCTGAACTCGATCGCCGGCTCGCAGAAAAGGGCACCTTGCGACATGAGCAGAATCCGGGTTGAGGCCGAGGCCTGGCGCGAGCTGCTCGAAATTGCCGGCTACATGGTCAATGCCGCGAAGAACCGGAAAGCAGCAGTGCGACTTTCCGACGAATTCGATCGCAAGTGCGAAATCTACGCTCGCCAGCCGGAGATGGGCGACCTTCGCGATGATCTCGGCGACGATTTAAGAAGCTTCACCTTTCGGACGTGGTACGTCGCCGTCTACGAGCCGCTCGACGACGGCATCCGCGTGCTGCGAGTCTTCGACGGACGCAGCGAGTACGGGCGGCACTTCGTCGATTGACGAGCCGTTCAGCCAGCGAATTCTCGTCCCACCCCCGCCTCGCGCGCCCTTCGCAAAACTTCATGCCCCAGCGCCACGTCCTCGATCGCCAAGCCGACCGACTTGAACAACGTCACGTCCTCCGGCGTCGCCCGTCCGGTCGCTTGGCCCGTGACGACCGCTGCGAGGTCGTGCATGTTCTCGTAGCAGGTCACACCGGCTTCGATCGCGGCGACGAAGTCGCCCGCTTCGAGCTTGCAGGCTTCGATGCTGTCGCAGACGACGATGTCGGCCCGGCGGACGGCTTCGACGTCGATCTCCGCCTTCCGTAAAAAGTTCGAGCCGACGACGTTCAAGTGCGTGCCTTCGCCGATCAGCCGTCCGTCGAAGAGCGGCGACTTCGCGCTCGTCGCGGTGATGACGATGTCCTTCTCCATCACCGCCATGTCGGGGCGCAGCGCGGGGATGACTTCGGTGCGAAGTTGTTCCGACATCTCCTCGGCGAATTGGGCACAGCGTTCGGCATTGCGGCTGAAGACCTCGACCTTGGTGATGCGGCGGACCGCGCAGACCGCTTCGAGTTGCGTTTTCGCTTGCCGCCCGGTGCCGAAGAGGCCCACCGAACGAGCGTCGGGCCGCGCCATGAGTTCGGTCGCGACGCCGGAGGCGGCTCCCGTTCGCAGCCGCCCTAAATGGTCGGCCTCGATCATCGCCGTCAGCTCGCCGGTCGTCGCATCGTAGAGCAGCACGTGAAAACGAGCCGCCGCCTTCGTCGTCGCATAGACCTTCGCGCCGACGACGCCCAGATACGCCGCCGCCGCATGCATGCCATGCAGCATCGCCGTCGACGTCGCCGCTCGTCGCCGCGGCATGTTCTCGGCCTGGCCTTCACCGAGGGCGGTGAACGCTCCGCGCACGGCGTCGAGCGCCGTTCGCATGTCGGCGAGGAGGCAGACATCGGCTTCCGTCAGGTACAGCGCAGGCATGATGGATTTCCGATGGAGAAACGCTCGGCGCAACGTTGATACCCGCGAGAGGAACTCATCTCCACAGGGACATTCCCGACCGCGGCATCCCTATCCACCGACCAGGTCGCGGATCGCCCGGTAGTCCTCTTTCAGCGATCGATAGAGCTTGCCGTACAGCGGATAGACGCGGTTGTAGGCTTTCTGTGACTTCGCATCGGGCTTGGACTCGCCGGTGACTTTGATCGTGGCTTTGCAGGCTTCGGGCACGTCTTTGTACGCACCCGTTCCGACCGCCGCGAGCAAAGCTACGCCGAAGGCGGGCCCGTCGGTCGCATTGGTCGTCACGCAGCGTTTGCCGTAGACGTCGGCCTGAAGTTGCCGCCAGAAGGGGCTGCGTCCGCCGCCTCCGCCGAGACGCACCTCGCGAACGGGAATCCGCATGCCCTCGATGATCTCCAGGCAATCTCGCATGGCATACGTCGCGCCTTCGATCACGCTGCGGGCGAGATGCGGGCGGCCGTGCCGCGGCGTGAGACCGATCCAGGCGGCGCGGGCATAGGGGTCGGCGTGCGGCGTGCGTTCGCCCGTCAGATACGGCAGAAAGTAGAGGCCTTCCGACCCTGCCGGGGCCGAGGCCGCCTGAGCGGTGATGAGTTCATAAG
Organism: Planctomycetaceae bacterium; assembly: GCA_013813775.1. Lineage (GTDB taxonomy): Bacteria > Planctomycetota > Planctomycetia > Planctomycetales > Planctomycetaceae > JACCRE01. The sequence goes on along the minus strand of JACCRE010000152.1, from coordinate 32,361 downwards.
GATCGATCTTCCGCTTTTTCGCCTCGCGAATCTCTTCCTGCCCCAGTTGATTGCGATACCACTGCAGGCTGCCGCCGGCGGAGAGCACGACGCCCATCACGTGCCATTTGTCGCGAACGGCGTGACAGAACGTGTGCACGCGGCCCTGCGGATCGACCTGCATTTCGTCGCTGTGCGTGAAGACGACGCCGCTCGTGCCCATCGTGGCGAAGGCGACCCCGCTCTTGACGATGCCGTTGCCGACGGCTCCCGCCGCGTTGTCGCCGCCGCCGCCGACCACGGGCGTGCCGGCATTAAGCCCGAGTGTTTTCGCCGTCTCGGGGGTAAGCTTGCCGCTGACTTCTTCCGATTCATAGACGGCCGGCATTAAGGAGGGATCGAGTTGCAGCTTGCCGAGCAGCTCCTTCGACCACGTGCGGTTCTTGACGTCGAGCAGCAGCGTTCCCGATGCGTCGCTGACCTCCGACGCGAACTCGCCGGTCAGGCGGAAGCGCACGTAGTCCTTCGGCAGCAGCACTTTCACCGCGCGATCGAAGTTCTTCTTCTCTTTGTTGCGCAGCCAGAGGATCTTCGGGGCCGTGAAGCCCGTGAGGGCGGGATTCGCGACCATCTCGATCAGCCGTTCGCGACCGCCGGCGGCGTGGGTGATCTCGTCGCACTCCGCGGCGGTCCGCTGGTCGTTCCAGAGCAGGGCGGGGCGGATGACGTCGTGTTTCTTGTCGAGAAACACGCTGCCGTGCATCTGGCCGGACAGGCCGATGCCCGCGACGTCGTCTTTCTTGACGCCGCCCGACTTCAGCACCTTCTGGACGGTCTTGATCGTCGCCTGCCACCAGTCTTCGGGATTCTGCTCCGACCAGCCCGGCTTCGGATGCGAGATCGGATACTCCGCCGTCGCCGAGGCGACGATCGCGCCGTCCTCGCGGATCGCAAGCGTCTTGGTGCCGCTGGTGCCGATATCGATGCCGAGATAGACGGACATGAAGCGCTCCGGGTTGTGCGTCGAGTGAAGGGCCGGCAGTGTATCAGAGCGCGCACCGCGAGGCAGCGGACGGCGACTGGTTCTCAATCTGCTTTCATGCTGTCTCCTGACTCCTTTTTCCTCCCCTCCTCCGTTCTCCCGTCCTTCCCTCCTCTTTCCTTCCCGAAGGAAAGAGTGGAGCGCGCTCCCCTGTCCCGCCCGTTTCGACGCGGCGACACCGGCCCTTGCCGGTCGGACACCCCCAATGGGGCGAGCCGAACGACACGTCACGCACTCTGCGTGACAAGCCGCCGTCGCGTGAGGTGGACGTCCGCCGCCGGGGGATGCCGCTCTCGAGCAAAGGCGCTCTTGCCGACAAAGGCCCCGGGTTTGGTCATCTGCTCTCGACGCCATGGACCGGCGCAAGGTCGGGCACCACGTCGAATTGGACTTGCCCGGGCACGCATGATTGGCGGTATCTAGAATTCGCCGCTCAAAACCCGAACCAGCATCCAACCTCGCTCAGGTAGCGGAGGGTGGGAAGAGCAATCGGGGCTGTTTTCGCTCCGATTCTTGTTTTGTATGGAAATGCGGTTTGGGAGGCGGGGGATCGGGAGAATGCGGCCCGCCAAAGTCAGCCCGGCGCGGTATTCCGCTTTTTGCGGCGCGCTGCTGCTACGGGCCCTTCCGGCCTTTCCAGTTCCGCAGAATGACCGCGAAGCCGACCGCCAGCAGCGTGAAGGGCGCCAGCAATCCCGCCAGCATGCCGAGTTCCGAATCACGACGAATGACGGCGGCTGCGAGCAGCGCGAATTGAATGGCGACGAAGATCACCGCGGTCCACGCCGGCCATTTCATCGTCTTGCTCTCCGCTAACATCACATCCGCCAAGAGGAGCGGCCTTGGTGCCAAGAACCTTTACGCCCACACTGATTCAGTCATCGTGCAGCGAGTAGTTCCATCCATCCTGCCGAGAACACTTTCTAATCCTGTCCAGACGGAGTCGCCATCGCTCGAAGCAGTTTCGATTCCATTCCCTGACTGACGAACCGGACGCTGCCATCGGCCATCACGAAATTGACTCCGATGTCGGTCGCGCCGCCGAACGTCTCAGGCGAGTTTCCGAGACCCGCAGCGGGGTCTCGCCAATTGACCGGATCACCCCACGCGCGGAAGCCGGTGTTGACCTCGCCGAGCATGACCGTGTTCGCGGTACCGTCGGCGATCTCGTCGAAGCCGACGGCGAGATTGGAGCCGAGGACACGCACGTTGGAGGCGTAATGGCTCAACCCGAAGCCGTCGCCGCTGCGGACTTCGGCATCTCTGAAACTGGGATTGATGAAGTAATGCAGCACGCTGCGAAAGTGGTGTTCGTTCTTCGGATCGCGCCACGGCCGACTGAAGTCGATCGGGTTTTGATAGCCGGAGAAGACGAGAATACTCGATTCCCAGCTATGCATGCCGCGGCCTTGCGCATCGAACGTTCCACCAGCCGGCGGTGACTTGTAGGTATCCGCGTAGTTATGAAGAGCGAGGCCAACTTGCTTCATCATGTTACGGGTCGTCGAGCTCGCGGATCCTTGGGGTATGTAGGCGGGTAGATAATCCGCGTAAACCCGGCGTGAAAGCGGCTCATCCGACGTCGCCAGCCATGCGATCTGATGTGTGATCCCGATCAATGAAGTGCCTGCGACGAACAGCAGAAACAGCAGTCCGACGCTCGCAACGGTCCACTTCAACCGCCAGTGATGAGTCAGACAGAATCGCTTCGATGCAGACCTGCCGACGGCATGCGCGCCAGCGGTCAAGAGAATCAACGCGGCCATTCCAACGACGGTACTGCCTGGATCGAATGTCATTCGCGGCAGCACGCGAAGCAGAAACAACAACCAGCCGAACACCAACGAGACGAACCATTCGACGACCGTCGCCGGCACGAGCTGCGGTTCCATCGCGATCGCCGCCGAAGTCATGATCCGCCCTTTTTCGATGCGAGCGCGGCCTCCAGTTCCTCCGTGGTCATGTTCAGAATATTGCCCGCTTCGGTCAGCGCGAAGCGGTGCTCGGGATCGACCTCTGGTTCGTAGACAACGATCCCCGACTCGTTACTGCCAGCGACGTAAACATAACGCAGGCCCGGGTAACCTGGCACTTCGATGTCCCGCTCGTCTGCAAAGATGGCATCGAGGCTATCGGGAAACTTGTAATCGTGGTCCCAGTGGTAGTTCATCAGCCGCGACCTAATTTCGCCGAGTCGGCTCAATCGCCGATCAATCGCGGACGGCTTTTCGCCTGACCGCTCGTCGGCGGACAGCTTGTACGTCGCCCCTTTCTTGACCCACGCACCGGGCGTCATCAGTTCGCGTGCTCCCGCGATCATGGTGAGCACAACGACGCAAGCCAGCCCCCACAGCACGACCGCCTTGAGCGCGGTCAGGAACCGCATCCGCGGCAATTGTGGAAAGTCATTCTGAACACCATTCCAGAGCAGCTTCACGAACAATGCCGCAAACAGCAGCACCACGGTGAAGAACGAAATCGCTTGCAGACGCGATTCCGTTGACGCAGTCAGCCGGGAGACCGTCTCGAAGTCCGTCGGAAGCGGAGACGGCATGCCGGCCTCGCTCGTCGCGCAAAAAAGCGTGACGAATGCGGCAGCGATCCAACGTCTGAACGAAACTCTCATCCCAGCGCCGCCTGTGCCCGTTCCACCAGTCCGCTGTTGCGGCCGCCGCTGCCTTGCAGCTTGAACACGCTCGTCGCCAGGAACGTGTTGCGCCACTTCGGCGAGACGTGGTGGTAGTCTTCGAGAACCGCGCTGCTGAACTTGTAGCTATGGGCGTCGTTGCTCTTCAGGAAGACCTGCACGCGGGCGGCGTCGATGAGTTCCGTCGCTCGTAGGGGATCGTCGCTGTTCAGCCACGCGAAGGTTTCGCGAGCGGCGCTCATCGGGTCGCGGCTGAGTTCGCTCAGGATCTTCTCGTGGCTCTCGGGCGCCTCTTTCGCGCCGTCGAGTTCGTCGATCGAGACGTCGGCGACGTTGCCGCGGCCCTGCATGCCTTCGCGGAACATCGGCAGGAAGGCGGCGTTCTGCAGCAGGGCGATGCGGCGGGCTTCGTCGTCGCCGGCCGCTTCGAAGGCATAGCGCAACGCGTTCGAGGTCGTCACGGCGTGCAGCGCCACGATCGCCGGTTGCCGCATGAGGAGTTCACCGGCTCCGACGAGCATCCCGTCCCACAGCGATTGGGCGGACACGCCGCGGTTGAGCATTTCGACGCACAACTCGCAGGTGTCGTCGTTGCTGCCCGTCCGCAGCGTGGAAATGAGTTCGCGAGTCGCGCCGTCATCGAGCGTGCCGTCGCGCCAGTCGCTGCGGATCGACTTCACACGTTCCAGATTCTTGCGATAGGGACGGTCGGCTTCGTCGTCGCGCTGAGCCGGGTTCGAGCCTTCGTGCATCAGCAGCGCGTAAGCGAGCGATCGCAGGACCGGCTCGGAATGCTGCCGACCGATCGTTTGCAGCGTGCGGAAACCGTTGGCCACGAAGATCGCTTTGTGCCCGATCGAGCGGAAATCACGAGCTCCGTAGCGGCAGAAGAGGTCGAACAGCTCGTTGGTGCCGCCGCTGCGAGCAAGACCGGCGATCGCGGCGTCGGCGGCGGATTCGTCCCAGTTCTCCATCGCCGTTACGAACGCCTGCTTCGCGTTGTGACCGGCGGGGACGGCCGATTCGTCGACCGGTCCCATCGTCCAGTTGCCTTCACGCACGTCCGACTCGGCGGAGCTTTTGTAGTAATCGAGCGCCCAGAAGATCGGCAGCCAGCGATGCTCGGGCGGCGACGCCAGGCTCGCGAGATGAGCGCTGTTGACGACGAGCACCGCGTGAAACTTGTGACCGACGCTCGGCCGCGGCTGGACGTTCCGCACGCCCGCGAGCAGCAGCCCGGCCAGCACTTCCTGATAGCTCAGCTTGCCCGCTTTGAGGCGAGAGCCGATCTCCTCGAGCAGCCGATCGCGCGGCGTGTCTTCGATGAGGCGGACGACGGGCTCGATCGACGGATCGAGCATGACCTTGGGATCGACGCTCGCTTCCGCCGCCGAAACCGGGGCCAGTCCGCTGAGAAACCCCAGCTCGCCGACGCCCGCAGCAATGCCCGCAGCCACGCCGGTTTTGAGAACGTCGCGGCGAGTGATGCCCGTACGATCGAATCCGAAACGGCCTTGCGTCGCCATAGAAAGCCTCCTCGCGCCAGAGGATAGAAACGAACGGCCTCGTTCCATCGTAAGCCGCGCGAGCCGGCGGATCAAAGAAGATCCCGTTCCTGCCTTGGGTGTCACTGGCTCCGCCAGTGCCGCGGTCTGGCCGTTCGCACTGGCGGAGCCAGTGGCAGCCGCGCGGCTGGTCAAGACACGTCCGCGAGACCTACGACTCGGCGTGGCCGTTGTCGCCGGCGAGGCGTTGACGCAGATACGTCGCGCGGGCGACGTTGCGTTCGGCGGTTTGCAGCGTTTCCGAGCGGATCTTTTGCAGGTGCGCCGGCTGCGTATGGATGAAGAGCTCGTTAACGGTGGGAATCTCGATGTCGTCGATCAACCCGAGGTTGATGCCCATCCGCACGCTCGACAGCAGGTGCATCGTCTCTTCGCTGCTGATCGTCTGGGCGTTCCGCAGAATGCCGTAGGCCCGGCTGATCTGGTCGTGCAGGCTGCGGCGGTTCTCTTTGACGAGCGCGTTGCGCACGCGGCGCTCGTAAGCGATGATGTTCGGCACGACGTCTTTGACGTTCGACAGAATTTGTTCTTCGCTTTTACCGAGCGTGACCTGGTTCGAGATTTGATAGAAGTCGCCCATCGCCTGGCTGCCTTCGCCGTAGAGGCCGCGAACGGCGAGACTGATCTTCTGCAGCGCCTGAAAGACCTTCTGAATCTCTTTCGTGAGCACGAGGGCGGGCAGGTGCAGCATCACGCTCACGCGGATGCCCGTGCCGACGTTCGTCGGACACGCCGTGAGATAACCGAACTTGTCGCTGAAGGCGAAGGCGACCTGTCCCTCGACGGCGTCGTCGATGCGGTTGATCTGCTCCCACGACTCATCGAGACTGAAGCCGCTGTGCAGCACCTGCATGCGCAGATGATCTTCCTCGTTGACCATCAGGCTGATGTTCTGCTCGCGGCTGACGCACACGCCCCGCGGTCCCCGGCCGTCGGCGAGCTCGCGGCTGATGAGCTGCCGCTCGACCATGAACTGCCGGTCGAGCTCGTTCATGCCGGTGACGTCGAACCAGTGCAGCGCAGCTTCGTCTTCGAGGTTGCCGAAGCGATCGCGCATCATCCGCACGATCTCGCCGCGCGTGGAGTCGTCGGAGCGCAGCGGAAAGGGGAACTGCGCGAGATTCCGCGCGAGACGAATGCGGCTGGAGACGACGATATCGGAATCGGGCCCCGTTCCGCGCAGCCATTCGCCGCTCGTTCGCACGAGGGAATCGAGGTCCACCGCTATCGTCTCCTGAGGTCCGGACGCCGAAGACGAAACATGCCGCCCGGCCTGCGAATCGCCGCGCCATTCTAGCCGGGCCATAAACATGGTCAAGCAGCGCCGGCCGCCTATCAACGGCTGTAACAGATTCGGCGAACAGGGGATAGGGCGTCAATCCGTTCCAGAGTGCTCCCAGCGAACCGGAGATGACGTTTGGCGTCTGAAGCGACGATTCCGTATGCTGAGCTACGACTTCGCCACTCGACTCCCGACGCTTCCCCGCCGGGCGCAGCCGGCGGGCTTCATGGCTTTACGTATTCCACAAACCCTCAACCTTCGACTCTCAACCCTCGACTTTCGGCTGGCTCACGCCTGCCGCTCGCCTTTTCGCCGATGACGCACCGACCCGACTTCGACGCTTTCCGCCGCCTTGCCGAGGGGCACAGGCTCGTGCCCGTCTACCGGCAGCTCGTCGGCGACACGCTGACGCCCGTCACGGCGTACTGCAAAACGCTGTGGGGCGATTCGTCGTTTCTGTTCGAGAGCGTCGTCGGCGGCGAACGCGTGGGGCGGTACAGTTTTCTCGGCTCCGATCCCATTCTGACGATCGCCGCCTACGGCACGCGGCTGGTCATTTCACAAGGCGATCGGAAGGAAGAGCGCGAATCGGCCGATCCATTACAGGATCTTGAAGAGCTGCTCTCGCATTATCGCTCGCCGCACGTTGCGGGGCTGCCGCGATTCGTGGGCGGTGCGGTCGGTTACGCGGGCTATGACACGGTGCGGTACGTCGAGCGCTTGCCGAACGCTCCGTGCGATGATCGCCGCCTGCCGGACATGCAGTTCGCGTTCTACGACCGCATGGTGCTGTTCGATCACATCAACAAGACGGTGATCGTGGTCGCCCACGCCCACGTCGACGAGAAAGACCCACAGGCGGCCTATGACGAGGCCTGCGGGCGCGTCGATGCCCTGTGTCGGCAGCTTCAGCGCGGCCAGGCTGATTTGCAACTGACCGATATCCGCCTCGGCGAAGAACCGATGGAATCGTGGACGTCGAACTTCACCCGCGAGAGCTACTGCGCCGCCGTCGAACGCTGCAAGGAATACATTCGCGCGGGCGACGCTTTTCAGATCGTGCTCAGCCAGCGACTGCAACGTGAAACGACGGCCCGACCGCTTGATATCTACCGGGCGCTGCGGGTCGTGAATCCGAGTCCGTTCATGTTCCTCCTGCGATCACCCCAGGTGGATCTCATCGGCAGCAGCCCCGAGATCATGGTGCGCGTCGAGGACGGCATCACGACGATTCGCCCGCTTGCAGGCACTCGCAAGCGGGGTGCGACAGACGACGAGGATCGCCGCCTCGCTGACGAGCTGCTCGCCGACCCGAAAGAACGGGCCGAGCATGTGATGCTGATCGATCTGGCCCGCAACGACGTCGGCCGCGTGAGCGAGTTCGGCAGCGTGCGCCTGTCCGACGTGATGGTCGTCGAACGCTACAGCCACGTCATGCACATCACGTCGAACGTCACCGGCAAGCTGCTGCCCGGCAAGACGGCCCTCGACGCCCTGCGCGCCGGCCTTCCCGCCGGCACGGTCTCGGGTGCACCCAAAGTTCGCGCGATGGAGATCATCGACGAGCTCGAGCCGCACCGCCGCGGCCCCTACGCCGGCGCCGTCGGCTACATCGACTTCACCGGCAACATGGATACCTGCATCGCCCTGCGCACGATCGTGATGCAGGGCCAGACGGCCTACGTCCAGGCCGGCGCAGGCCTCGTCGCCGACAGCGTCCCCGACAGCGAGTACGAAGAGACGCTCAGCAAGGCGAAAGGTCTGCTGAAGGCGATCGAGGTCGCCGAGCGGCAGTTGTGAGTGCCGAAGCCGATGGCTTTTTTAGATGGGAGCAATCCAGCAAATGAATCCTTTTCCCGAGGAATGGGAACTTCTCTCGCTCTTCGAAGGGGAGCCCGAAATGACCCATCCGCGTATTCCGTGGTATTGCAACACTCTCACTTTCGAGACTACGCGGGGCGAAAATCGCATTCGCTGCGAAATCGAGCCTGCCGACGAACAGATTCGCCTCTATTGGTGGCAAGACCGCGAAGAACGGCTGTCGCTCGACCTGCATTGGGTTCGCGGTTTAGAGGTGTTCACTTCCAGCGAAGGCGATTACTTCGTGGCTTCGCTTCGTGACGAAAGCTTGGCGAACCTGGAGTCTCATCTGAAGCCCTCGATGGGGCACGACCGCCAAGTTTCCTTAAAAGTCCTTCTTCGACGAAAAAACGCTTCACACCGACGAAGCGTGAAGCGTTCAGAAACACACTCAAAAGCGGAGAGAGGGGGATTCGAACCCCCGCTAGCGCTTAACGCACTAGACCGGATTAGCAATCCGGCGCTTTCGGCCACTCAGCCATCTCTCCAAGTCGGGAAATATCATGGGCTTAGGTGCTGTTCCGGCCGAAACCCGAAGGCAACTTGTAGCCCCCTGTTGACCCCGCCGTAACCCGACAAGGTTCAGTCTCGCATGATAGCTAATCTGTGAAACGGTTCAAGCAGCCAAGCTATTACAGCCATTTTCATAGGGATGTGAAGTCGTTCGTTGGGCTGTCAACTGTAGGAGGCAGGAGCGGGCCGAAGCGGTCGGGGAGGGGTAAGGCGATGAAGGCGCTCCAGTGGAACTCCGGGAGCGGGTGGTCGAGGCGGCCTATCGCGGCGCCAGCGGGAAGGCGGCCGCCGTGCGATTTCGCGTGAGCCTGGCGTTCGTCGGCGAGCGGTCAGGGCACGTTGCCCGGGCAGCGGCGAGACACGGGCTCGATCGAGCGTCGCCGCAGGATCGGTTCCAACCCCGCGCTCGATGATCGAGCCGTCGAGCGGCTGCGAAAGGCGGTCGCCGAACGGCCGGACGCGACGCTCGACGAACTGCGAATAATAGTTACACCGAGAAAAGACCGCTGGAAACGACTGTTCGATCACGCCGCCTTGCGAACGGCGTTCGGCGCTTGAGCACACCAGGCAAGCGGACCCGTCAGGCCGTTCGCGGTGCCGTCCCATTGATGCCGCGCGATGCAGGAGAGCACGCGCTCGGCGGCGGCGAGAGCGGCGAGAGCTTCGATGCCTCCGACGCGGGGCGTGCGGCCTGTCCGACAGGATTCGACGAAGTCGGTTAGCTCCGCCGTCAAAGCGTCGGCGGCGCTGACGGCGTAGGTCTCAAGCTTCAGATCCTGGCCGAAGAGCCCGGCCTTCAGTTGGTCGATGCTCGCGCCAGGCTGACGCGCCCGATCGAGCGGACTATCGCCAGCGGCGAGAGAGGCCGACGGTGCGAAGCGGCTGACTTGTCGCGACGTCAAATCCGCGTTGACGCAGCCCGTTTCGCTCCAGACCTGAAGCGTCCGCTGCGCGAATGGGTTCACACGGTTCACGACGAGGTCCGCGACGCAGCCGTTCTCGAAGATAAGCCTCGCGTTCGCCGCGTCTTCGTGGCCGCCGAGAATGCTCACGCCGAAGGCCTCGACGCGCGTGACTCGCGAGTTGACCAGATCAAGCGCAAGATCGAGATCGTGGATCATCAGGTCGTGCACGACGCCGATATCAGTGCTGCGGAACGCGAAGGGGCTGACGCGCTCGGTGCGAATGTAGCGCGGTCGCGGCGTCAATTCCTTCACCGTTCGATACGCCGGGTTGAAGCGCTCGACGTGACCGACCGCCAGCGGAAGCCGCTTCCGTTCGGCGAGTTCGACGAGGCTGCGGGCGTCGGCGACGTTCGAGGCCAGCGGCTTCTCGATCAGCACGGGCAGTCCTGCGTGCAGGCACGCGGAACCGACTTCGCGGTGGGCGAACGTGGGCGCGGCGATGCTGACGGCTTCGACCTTCTCGAGCAGATCGCGGTAATCGCTCGTCCATTCACAGCCGTGCTGTTCGGCGATCGTGCGCGCCTGGGCCGCGTTGGCATCGGCGACAGCGATGAGTTCGACGCCCGGCATCGACGCGAGAATGCGGGCATGGTGTCGCCCGAGAGCGCCAACTCCGATCACGGCGACCTTCATCTCAACATCCTCTCAGACCAGCGAGCGATGCCCGCAGCCAAATCCGGCGGCACGTCAAGCGGCCCGACGAATGCGGGGCGAGCCCGCTTCGGGAGTGTCGGGAGTCGCGACGGTGGGCTTGCCGCGCATCGCTTCTCGACCGCGACCGAGCTTTCCGTCGTGTTGCCGCTCGACGAATGAGAGCAGCAGTTCGAGTTCGGCGGGAACGTTCGGAAATTCGCGTTCGAGCGTTTCGCGGACCACGTCGATCTTTTTGAACTCGCGGTACATCAGCTTGAAGGCGCGCTTGACGGCGGTGATCGCTTCGTCGTTGATGCCCCGGCGCCGCATGCCGACGACGTTGATCGTCGCGATTTTCGGATCGTCGCAACCGGCATGCAGCATATAAGGCGGAACGTCCACGACGACCCGGAAGCCTCCGCCCACGAACGCGACGGTACCGATGGTCGTGAAGTGATGCACGACGCTGTTGCCGCTGATCGTGGCCCAGTCATGCACATGCACGTGGCCTCCCAGCAGCACGCCGTTCACGAGAATCACGTCGTTATGCACCCAACAATTGTGGGCGACATGGCTGTTCGCCATGAACATGTTGCGATTGCCGATCCGCGTGACGCCGTCTTCCTTCTCGGCGCCGCGGTGGATCGTCACGCCTTCACGACACTGGTTGTCGTCGCCGATTTCGACGCTCGTATCGGCGGGCTTCCAGGAGCGGTCTTGCGGCTCGCCACCGATGACGACGCCTGGCCAGAAACGGTTTCGCTTGCCGATGGTCGTCTTGCCGGTCAGCACGACGTGGCTGTCGAGCACGCAGCCGTCGCCCAGCGCGACCTGCGGCCCGACGACGCAGAAGGGACCGACCGAGACGTTCTCGCCGAGGGTCGCGCGGGGATGCACTTCGGCAAGCTTCGAGACGTATGTGGCCATGGCGACGTCCTTGTCGATCCGGCAAATGTTCGTTGGCGGCGGTCGTATCGGGCTCGAGTGACTTCTCCGCCCCATGCGCATCGTGGAGGTCAGGCCGCCCGTCGAGCGACGCGTTCGGCCAGCAGACCTCGGACCAGTTCTCGATTCAATGCATGACCGCTGCGGCAGGCGTTGAACCGGCCGGTGATTCGCCCGCCGATGAGGGCGAAGTCGCCGATGCAGTCGAGCAACTTATGCCGCGCGCATTCGTTATCGTCACGCAAGACGTTGCCGATCACTCCCGATTTGCCGAAGACGAGCAAGTCCTCTTCCGTCACCTTCTGACCATATCCTAATGACCGCAATGATGCGATTTCAGATTCGAGGATGAAGGTTCGCGCGCCGGCGATTTCGGTCGCGAAGATTTCCGGCGTGAGCGTGAACTCCGCCGACTGCGGCGCGATGGGTGAATCGGCCCCGTAATCGAGTTCGTAGCGGATCACGCAACGGGAAGACGCAACGCTCTTGATTCGACCGATTCGGCCGGCAAGCGGCGCGGAGAAAGGTCGAGCGGCGACCATCGCGGAGCCATCTGCTGAACGCACGATCGTCGGTTCCGGCACGCCGAACACAGCCGCGAACCGATCCTGCTCGACGATGCCGGCGTCGAGAAGCGCATCGACGAAGTGTCGCGCGCTGCCGTCGCAGCCGGGAGGCTCGGGACCAGTCAGCTCGACGACGCAGTTGTCGATCTCGAGGCCGGCAAGAGCCGCAAGCACATGCTCGGTCAACTCGACGACCGTGCCGTTCTTGTGCAGCGCCGTCCGTCGATGACGCTCGACGGCGAAGGCGATCGTCGCGGGGATCTCAACCCGGTCGGGCAGATCGGTGCGGACGAACGTGATTCCAGCGTCCGGTTCGGCCGGCAGAAACGTGACGGTCACGTCCGCGTTTGTGAAGAATCCGAACCCGGCGACGGTGGCGGGCCGGACAATCGTGCGCTGTTTCGGCAGGTTCGTCATGCAGTCCGCGGGAACTTGACCCGCATTTCAGTGGGAGGCCTATGAGAAAGACCGGCAGAGGGGCGGGGTCTCCGCTCGCCTGCCGGTCCGGTTTATTTCCAAGCCCCCGGCTGGAGGCGAAACACGGCTGGAGGCGAAACACGGCTAGTTGCGTCGCGGTGCCGGAGTGGTGCCGGCGGCGGGACGAGCGGCGGTCTGGCCGCGGTATTGCGTGTTCATGAAGCTCAGGATCGTGTCGGTGATGTCGTCGGCGTCCTGGTGATAGACGACGAGCTGATTGACCTTCGCCATGATCTTGTTCGGATCATCGCCGGCCTCCGCCGAAGGATCGCGCTGATAACGCAGAATCAGCGTGTAATTGCGACCGCGGGCGTTGGCATACGCGGCGACGGTCTGCGCGACTTCGTCGTAGATGTCCTTGTACATCGCGACCTCTTTGCGAACGAATTCGCGTCGCAGGTTGCTCATTTTGGCCTGACCCTGTGCGTTCAGTTCGGTCAGTTGCTGCTCGAGTTGCGTCGCGGCGTCGGAGCCTTTGGTGACGCTCTTGAGCTGGGCCTGGATGCCCTGAATCTGCTCTTGAATGCTCTTCAGTTCGCCGTCGCTGGATTCGATTTCCTTCTGCAGCCGGTCGCGGCGATCCTTGAGCTTCTCGTAGTTCGTGAAGATGTGGCCGACGTCGACGAGGCCCACCTTGTGCGGCAATTCGGCGGCCGACGGCGCGGTGCCGGCGGTCTGCTGAATCGTGCCGTTGTCCGCGGGAGCGGCCGCGCCCGTGGTGGGACGCGCAGGTCGAGTGTTGGCGGTTCCCTGGGCCGAAGCGACGATGGGCGATGCCGAGGCGAGCAAGGCCGCACCGGCCAGAACATATCGGAACGGTGACTTCACGGCGGCAGCACTCCTTTGCGTGGCCGGGCAATGCGGCGTAGGGCGGCGACGGTGCCGCCAAGTCCGATCTCGGAAGGGGCGGGAATGTCTCACTTCCGCTGACGACGGTCAAGGTCGTTCGCCGCATCCTCTCGGCGGAACCACCGTCACCCAGAGGATCGGATGCGAAGCGTCGTTCGCTTCAGGGAATCCGGGAAAACTTTGCGGGCTGTGACCACAAGTCGATCGACGGCGAGCCGCACACGCAAGCCCGCGGGTCAAACGGTTTATGACACCTCCTATGGTACCCACAGACGACTTTCGACCACCGAGCCACCAGTCCTGGGCACGCGCCGCGCCTTCGTCCGCACATACGGAGCCACGTATCTGCCCCGGTGCCGGTAATGGCCGATAGGGCTCGTGCGGTCGGCACGGTACGGCTCGGTCAGGTCTTCGAGCACGAAGCCCGAGCGACAGAGACCGCCGACGATCTGCTCCCAACGATGCAGGTACTCGACGGTCCCGCTTTCGCGATAGCTGTCGTCCTCAGTCGTCGGCAGCGGCCCTTCGCGATAATACTCCAGCCCGACGACGTACTGCCCTTCGGCGGTTCGATGCGTGAGTTGCAGGCTCGTCGGCTGCTTGTGCTGGCTGATGTAAAGTCCATCGTCGCGCAGCACGCGGGCGATCTCGCGGTACGCCGCTTCGATGTCGGGCACGTAACAGGTGCTGACGGGCTGATGCACGATGTCGAAAGTCGCGTCTGCGAGCATCACCAGATCGTCCATGCTGCCCTCGTGAAGCGTGACGGCGTAACCGCGCCGCTTCGCCTCGCGCTCGTCGAGCCGCAACATCTCGGTGGAGAGATCGACGACGGTGACACGCGCTCCGGCGGCGGCATAGAGGATCGACTGCCACCCTCCCCCGGCCGCGAGACACAGCACGTTCAGCCCCGCCACGCTCGCCGGCAGCCAGCCCCGCCCGTCGAGCACCTTGAGCGGCTCCGCGACTTCCTCGTCACTCGCCACCTTCGCGAACACGCTTCCGCCCTCGACCATGCGATCGTAGGCGGCGGCGTTCACGCGACGGTAGTTCATGGAAAGAGGAGGGAGGAAATAGAAGTGAGAGGTAACAATCGCTTGCGGTTTCGCCGACCCTCAACCGTCAGCGTTCTTCCCCTGCCCCCCGCCCCCTGATCCCTGGCCCCTCTCCGTAATCACCGCCGCTGCATACCGCACCGGATCGTCAGCTTTCTCGGCGGCCCCGCGCAGCAGATCGATCCGCCCGGCTTTGCCGCATAGCGACGAGAAGCTAAACCCGCCCGGCTCTTCGAGGTCGGCGAGATGCCTGGCGGCGACCTTTGCGGCTTCATTAAGCTCCTCGCAGCGGGTCAGCAGATCGACGAGCACATAAGCGATGATCTGGCGGTCGCGTTCGTCGGTTTCCTTGTCCAACCGATCGCGGAAGTACCCGAGCGACGCTTCGCGATCGACGTCGGCGACAGCCTTCAGGTACGCGAGGTGCGCCTCGTAATACTCGTCGAACGGCGGGTCGGCGGGATACCGGAACTGCCGATCGAGCTTCGACCCATACTCGGCCAGCTCGATCGCGAGAGCCAATTCCGGATCGGCGGGAGTCAATGCCCTCGCGAAGCGGACCGTGGAGTGCAGGTGAGAGACGTCGATGTGATAGTTCGCGTTCTCGAACAGAAACCCGCGATCGGCGATGAGTTCCTGGATCGAGTCTGGTGCGGTGATGCCGGCGAGTCGTGATTCCACGTCGCGCTTCAGGTTCGCGGCGAGAGCGTCGTAAACATCGCGGACCAGCATCGCCGCCGTCTGCCGACGCTCGTCGGGCGTCATCATCGGCAGCACCTGGTCGGTCATGGTGACGGTGTTGCAGGTGCCGTGAGACGCAAGCAGGATCCGCAGCCCGGCGACACGGTTTGCGCCATCGTGCAGCGCAATCTCGATCAGTTCGTTCGTGCGATCGTAATCGAGGTTCGTCGGGTCGATGGCTGCAAGGGCATCGGCCACCGGTTGCGGCTCGCGAATCGTGCGGAAGTAGGCCCAGGCGCGTGCCAGACTGCCTGAGTCCAGCAGCAACTTCCCCACTTCACGTGCCGCGGCGAGATACGCCTCTTCGAACGCGGCCTGCTTGTCGTCCGGGACGTCGGCGAACGACGTCGGCTTGACCGTCGGCACGCCCAGCTTCACCCGCGCGCGAATGAGCAATGCATCGAAGAGCCGGTCATAGTCGCCCCGCTCGCGCAGCGTTTCGACGAGCGCCTCAGCGGCGGCAGCGGGACCAGCCGCTTCGAGGGCCCGTCGAATCGGCTCCAGCGCCGGCGATGTCATTAGAAACTCTCAGACGTGAAAGATAGGAAGCGAAAGCAGGCGCCGGCAAAATACCGACGGCTCGCGTGTTACTTCTTGTGACCGCAGCTACCGCATCCGCCGCCGCCCGTTGCGGCATGGATGAGCCCTTCACGGCCGACCGGTTGCACCTCGATCACACCAAAACCCGCTGCGGCGGCTCGCAGCGCGAGTTTCGTCGTTTCGGGTCCGCGGTCGTTGAGCACGTAGAGCACGAGTTTCTCTCCGTCGAGCGTCTTTTCCAGATCGATGAGTTCGAGATCGACTTGCCATTCACGAATGCGGTCTTGCCACTTCGGAAAATCCGTCTCGCACTCCGTGCGAAGTTCCGACTGACGATGGCGATCGTCGTCGGTCGCGGATCGAAGGACTTTTGGGCTGCCGTCGATTGCCGCCTCGCCGTTCGTTTCTCGTCCGACGACCATGCCCAGCTCTTCGCCGCGCGATGAGCGCACGACCACAGCCGCCCCGGTTTCACACGCGACATCGGTCGCGGCAAACCGGGCCACTTCGCCCATGACTCCGTATCGGATCAGCAATCTCTCGGCCACACGTGCCTCGGTAGGTGATAAGTGGTAGGCGGTAGCGCTGTCATATCCGTCTGCTCTCAACTCTCAACCATCAACGCTCAACTGGTGGTCACTCCACGTAAACGAGCGGGTCCACTTCGCCTGTGTTCGTGAATCGACCGATCACTGTTTCGTGGTCGTGGTGATGGCCCAGCACGGCACGTTTGGCCTTCGATCCATTAAGGTTGCGATAGACGAGGAGTTGACGCTTGCCGAGACGGGCGCGACAGCCAACAGCCGCATCGGGCCGCACTTTCTGGCCATTTTCGGTGACAGTGAGATTCCGCCAATCGACCTGCACGTCGCGGCGATGCGGATGCCAATCGAACAACAATGGCGCGTAGATGCCGCCGATGCCGGATTGCTTCATGACGAGTCGACGGGCGTCCGGCTCAAACGAACCTGTGCCTCGATCGATCCGATCCATGGGCAGCGCGATCGGCAGGCAACGCACCGACAGACCGTTGCCGTTCAATCGCAGCTCCCGACCCGGCCGCAGGGACTCGCCAACGACGGCAGTCGCCAATGGCAACGTCATTTCAGTCTCGATGCGTGCCTCTGGTCGACCAGGCGCCGAAATCGAGTCCGCCACGAAGAACTGGTGGTCGCCGCGCGTCAGCAAGGCCTGTCGGCAGATGACGATTCCCGGTTCGGTGGTCCACTGCAACTCGACGTAATCGGCATCCTTATCGCTGAACCAGCTCACGGCGTCGCACTCACCGGTCAGCGGCAAGGCCTCCCCGTCGAGGCGCACGCTTAAACCCCACTCGCCGGAAAAAATTCTGTGGCCGAGCGCGACGAATTCGATCGAAGGCACAGCGACGTGATGGGCGATCGCGAGGAGGTCGGCGTTCGGCCTCCAGCGGCTGCGCGACACGACCAGCTTCGCCCAATCCGACTGCACGACGGGCGGCGAAGACTTATCGATCTTGTGCGGTACAGAAGGTCGCTCAGACGCTTTTCGGACGGCATCCGCGTCAGCTTTCTTGAGACGATTCACGAGGTCGCCAACCGCCGAGCCGCGCTTCCAGCCGGCGCATTTGAGCGCCTCGGCGAGTGCGGGCCGTACATCCGCTGTTTCGGCGAGCGCGATGCGTCCGTCCGGCCCGGTCAACGTCGCCACGGCTCGCACCAGCCCGTCGAACCGGCCCGAATACTCGGCGTTCCACAATCGCAGCCGGCCTCCTCGCGCCCAATGCGCACATCGAGCAACCGACGCGAACCACGCCGGCAGGAGGGGCAGCAGATCGGCGTGGGGCGTGCCGTCGGTGTCGGTGCGGGCTTCCAACTCGGCGATCAGACGCGTGCGGCCGAGCTTTCGACGGCTTCGCATGCCCTCCGCACCATCGAACAGGATGCCGCTCGCCAGCGTCGCTTCGGCAATTAGAATCTGAACGAGCGGAGATTCGTCAGACACCGCACTTTCGCACATCTCGCTCGAGCACAGCCACGCTTCACTCCACAGCGGCCAGAGAGCTTCGTCGCTCATCCGGCTGCCGCCAAGTCGCAGTCCGTCGAGCAGCGCGGCAAGACGAATCAGCTTCGATGTCTTCTCGAACGACTCGAAAGGCATTTCGCCGCCAGGATCGGCGACTCTCATAGACGACGCAGCCGCGAGAGACTCATGAAGCGGATAACGCGCGGCGAGGCGATTGGCATCGACGCCTTTGGTGCCGAATCGCCGTCGCAACTCGCGGCGCGTCTCGCGAGCGAACATCGGCACATCGCCCGACTTCGACGCCGCGGCAAGCCGCTTCGGCTCGCTGTTCCACGACAGCGTGCGGAGCAGTTCCGCATCGCGGCGGCCTGCGTCATCGACAGGCAGCGGCAACGTCTCAGGCATCACGCTCGACATGGCATTCCGGCATCGTGGCGGTCAAGTTCGATTCCATTCTGAAAGGCACGTAACTCCGGTCGCACCATCGCAAAGAGATCCGGCGGATCACCACCATCGGCATCGTTCGCGAGCGGGACCACTACGAAATTGGCCGATCGGCCGACACTCAGCACCCCGTGCCGATCGCCGACGCCCAAGGCTTCGGCACCCGCTCTCGTCACTAGATCGAGGATCGTACCAGAAGGCAGGCCGGGGTGCTGCCGACTCACGAATTCCGCCTCGCGCCACAGGTTGAGATCGGGATTCGAACTGCGTCCATCGGTGCCAAGGGCGACCCGCCCGCCCCGCTCGAGCAGTTTCTGGAACGGATGCGGCGGATGTCCAAAATACGCATGGGTCCGCGGGCAATAGACGAGCGAAAGGCTCTGAGATTCCGCGAGGAAATCGAGTTCTTTGGCGTCGAGATAGTTGCCGTGGACGACTAAGGCTCGGGGTGCCCGAGTGAGTTCCTGCAACCAGTCCAGCGGCCGGCGACCGAGCGGATGGGCCGACGCATCCCACAACCCCAAGGATCGCATCAGCGCGACGAGATCTCCGTTTCGCTCGCGAAGCAGCGACAATTCATCGACGGTCTCCGCGAGATGAACGGCGACAGGAGCGGCATACCGAGCGGCAAGATCGATCGTTTGTTCGAAGAGATCCTGCGGCACGGTGTGCGGAGCATGCGGCGAGAGACCGGGAGACAGGCGCGAGGTGCGGACTTCCGTCAGATGCCGCTCGGCATCGTCCAGCAACGCGGGCCAATGCACCCGAAGCGGACCAATGATCTCGCGAAAGAGCGTGAGGTCGATGGACGGAGTCTGATAATGCTCGGTGTCGACCGTGGCGATCTCACCCGCTGCGACAGTGCCGCACCGCCGTAATTCGTCGATGCCGTGCGAGAGAATAGCTTCGATCGGCTCGGTTCGCGACCTTCGATGTGCGACGACGTTTCTGACCCATCCGGAAAACGGTTTCGCGGGAGCGATTGGTACTGTGCGGTCACTGAATTCGAGATGGATGTGCGCGTTGACGAGCGCCGGCACGATCGCGGCCCGTCCAAGATCAAATGCACCACGGTCGCGACCGCTACGGATGTCGGCGATGCGCCCTCCGGCGTCGACCTCGAGAACTGCATCGCGAATCGGCGGACCTGCGACCGGAAACAGCCAAGCGGCTCGATAAGCGGCGGCGATCGACGCGGTCATCCGTCGGCACACTTGGAAGCAGTTACATCCGTCGGACCGACGGTTCCGTGGGATGCCATCTTATCCGACGTGCAACGGAATCTCTTCTTCGCGAAAAACGGCCTCCCGCGCGTCTTCCGAGCTCGCCTTCGGTCTCGGCCGGCCCGTCACGACCAGCCAATGAATGAGCGCAGCGGAAACGGTCGCGCACACGACTAACAGCGGCCACGAATAACCGTCTTCGGCGACCGACGGAGCGAGTCGCCCGATTGCGACGTGCGAGCCGTTAAAGAGGACGTGAAAGAGTACGCCGGGCCAGAGGCTGTTGGATCGCACTGCGAGCAACCCAAGCACCAATCCGAGCAACGCGGCGTTGAAGACCTGTTGAGGGATCATGTGCATCACGCCGAAGGCGACGCTCGACAGGCCGATCGCCAGCCATGTCCTCCGGCTGTGCAGGAAGCCGCTCAAGATGAACCCGCGGAAGGCGATCTCTTCGCAGAATGCCGGTGCGACCGCGAATGCGACCAGCGCGAGCCACAGCGGCACCGAGTCGGTGTTCATCAGCTTCAGCGTCTGCTGAATCGAATCGGGCAGCGGCGGGAAGAACCATCCTAGATGCTCGGCGAGCGTGACCGACAGCGGCATCAACGCCAGCGGCAGGATCGCGCCGACGGCCATGAAGCGGAGGCCCGGCCAGCGCAGCCGGAAGGTCTTGCGGATGCTGCTCGTGAGCATCACGCCCATCAGCAGCGCCGGCGTCGCGACGATCACGAGCTGCTGGATCATCAGCAGTTGCAGCGTTCGTCCGCCGAAGTCGGTCAGCGGTCCGGCCGCGGCGGCCTCGGCGAAGACCTTCATCGCACCGAACTGCAACAGCATGATCAGCACGAAGCAGAAGCCGGCCTCGGCGAAGCTGGGCGTCTGACCTTTGTCGCGCAGCAGATGTCGCAACCACAGCTTCAACTCGAACCTCTCGGCCTCGCGGAAGAGCACGTCCTCGCGGCTGAACTGCTCGACGGCCCACCACAGGGCGAGCGCCGCATAACCGAAGCTCGCGACCAGCACCGGCACGAGATACATGTACGCCCCTCCGCCAGCCAGCAGCTCCTTGAGCAGCAGCGAGATGCCGAGCACCGGCAGCACGCTGTACAGCGGCGTGATCTCGACCGCCGGCGAGAGACAGAAGACCGTCAGCCCCACCGTCACCAGCAGGATCGGCGTCAGGTAGTACTGGCCTTCCTTGCTGCTGCGCGCGAACGTCGCCAACGCGAGGCACAACGCGCTGAAGAGCGCCGCCAGCGGCACCAGCAGGATCACCACCCACGCGAGCGCCGCCAACGGCGGCGGGGCGAGCGAGCCGGCCTTCGACATCGCTCCTCCCAGCACGAACGACGCCATGTATTTGCCGGTGAAGCCCATGCTCATGAGGTTGAGCAGCGCCGTGCACACGCTGAACAGCATCACCGTGAGAAACTTGCCGAAGACGATTTCGGAACGCGACGCGGGGCAAATCAGCAGCGTCTCCATCGTGCCGCGCTCTTTTTCACCCGCCGCCAGGTCGACCGCGGGATAAAACGCCCCGGTGACGGTCATGATGATGAGCAACGCCGGGAACAGCTTGCTCCACAGCGAGCGGGAACGTTCCTCGGCGCGGGCGAGGTCGATGGTTTCAGGCTCGACCTGAGTCGGCAACGCTTCCGGCAGATTCGCCATCCGCAGCCGGTCCTTCAGCAACTGCGTCTCCCACGCATCAAGCACATGCCGCACGCGGGTGTAGGCGACGAGGCTCTTCTCGTCGGCGACGTTGTAGAGCACGACCGGCTTGGGGATCTCGACTTCGCCAGCGGCGATGTCGCGCTCGCGGATGAGTCCGTTCGCCTCGGCGAGCTTTTCCCGCATGCCCGACGGCACGACGATCAACACCTGAATGCCACTGCTCGAAAAGAGCTGGCTCCGACGGCGGCCGGCGGCTTCGAGATGAGCCGCGACACGATGCGCTTCCCTTTCGTCGCCGCGCGAGATCGCTTGTTCGCGCTCCTCGGCGAGACGCTCATACTCGCGGTGGGCCTCGCGAACGCTCGCGGCGGCGGCGAGCAGGTCGGCGAGTTCCTGATAACTGCCGGAGTCGTTCTCGTCGAGCGCGTCTTCGGTCACGACCCGCAAGCGTTCGGCCTTCGCGGGCTCGTCGAACCAGTTCGCGACAAATCGGTCACCGTCGAGCAGTTGCGGCAGCGGCAATTCTTTGGCACCCAACACGACGACCGTGCGCGGCTGCTCGCTGAACAGCACCGTCATCTGCATCATCCCGACGCCCAGGCCGGGATAGAGGATCAGAGGCAGCACGGCGATCATGAACAGCGTCCGGCGGTCGCGAAGCTGATCGCGAACCTCGCGCAGAAAAATCAGCCGGACGTTTCGCCAGTTCATAGGTCAAAGCGCCTGAAGCCTGGTATCTGGTCACACCAGGCGACCGGACACATCATGTTAGCGAATTCAGCGAGTCGTTATGTCGCGTACAGCGTTTCGTGAACGTTGATGAGCCGGAAGAACAACTCTTCGACGTCCGGCTCATCATATCGAGCGGCAAGTTCGGGCAGCGTGCCTTCGGCGAGGAAGCGCCCGCGGTGGATGATCGCGACCCGGTCGCATAGTTTCTCCACTTCCCGCATGATATGCGTGCTGAAGATCACGCATTTCCCCTGGTCGCGCAGATTCGCGATCGCCTTCAGCACCGCCCGGGCGACCAGCACGTCGAGCCCGCTTGTCGGTTCGTCGAAGATCAGCACCGGTGGGTCGTGGATGATCGTGCGAGCGATCGAGACCTTCTGTTTCATTCCTGTGCTCATTTTCGAGCCGAGCACGTCGCGAATCTCGTTCATCTGCAGTTCGGTGAAGACTTCTTCAAGGCGCTCGCGCAGCCGGTCTTCGTCCATGCCGTACAGCCGGCCAAAGTGCTCGACAAGCTCCCACGCCGTCATGCGATCGTAGATTCCGGTGTTGTTGGACATGAAGCCGATGTGGGCGCGAACTTTCGCCGGCTGGGTCTCGACATCGTAACCCGCGACGACCGCGACGCCTCTCGTGGGACGCAGCACCGTGCTGAGAATGCGCAGGCAGGTCGTCTTGCCGGCGCCGTTCGGGCCGAGCAGCCCGTAAATCTCGCCCGGATGGACGTCGAAGCTGACCCGATCGAGAGCCGTGACCCGGCCTCGCTTCAGATCGTCAAAACTCTTCGAAAGATCGCGGACGCGAATCATCGGCGGGGGTGCCGCATGTTGAACGCAAAAACGAGACGACGCCCAAGTGTAGCCCCGCCGCGCCGAGGGGAGTACCGGAATCGCGTGCCACGCCGATGGCGAGGTCCGTTCCTAGCGGCGTTGATGGGACTGACGATCGAGCCGATTGTGAGATGAGTCGATTGAGTCAAGTCGAAGACGTTGCGGCACTGGCCAACCGCGCGCGAATCCAATCAATGTCATCGGCTTCGAAGGGAGGCACCGGCTCGCGGGAGTAGTTGGTGCTGGCGTAGCCACCGTCGTTCCATGGGCCATCACGGCTCCGGCCAGCTCTCTCCAATTGCGGCGAGGATCTGGTGAGCAAGGTCGTCGGAGAAGAAAAGTCCGGCGTCACGCAGTTTCGTAAAAAGGGGGGCCGCCGCTGGAACTTGCCCCACCTGCTTCGCTCGAACGATGACGCCTAGAGTACCGCAGACGTCGATTTTTCTGCCTTTCGCACACTCTCTTGCGACCGCGTCGTCCAAGACGGCTTCGGCTCCCGGCATCTGTTGTGCCGCATAAATCACAGAAGCCTCTCCAGCACCTAAAGCCCGGATTTCGGAGTCTGCTGGATGGGGTAGCAAGGTGTATATCTCACCAAAGCCACTTCGAAGCAGGCGACGAGCCGGATCATCCTCCGGCCCAGCCGCGATTTCGTCTGCGACAGCCTGTGGAATGAGCAGTCGATCGCATCCCAATAACAACAAAATCCTGTAAGCCCGCCTTGGCCAATGTGATGAGCGGAGAGGCATTAACGATTCGAATTATTATGTTCGCCTCCTTCCGGCGAGCACTTCTTCCGCCGAGTATTGGAACGGAGAGACGAAATATCGCCCTAACGCTTCGATGAACTCGCTTCGCGACAGTCCGGCGACCTTGGCAGCACAGCCCTGTGAGAGTCGTTTTTGCTCGTACAATTTGACAGCGGCAGCGATCTGAAGCTCGCGAGAGAAGCCCTTTGCGTCTTGATTCAATGCCTCAAGGGCTTCTTCCGGTACATGGATCGTCATTCGGACCATCACTCACCTCCTAGAGCACCGGCAGGATTGGACGCGGTGTTTCGAGAGTCCGTGGACGACTCGACATTTCATTGCCGGCCTCATCCACTTCATCAATATACTCATAAAACACATTCCGCTGCCGCGGAATGTATCCCGCCTCGCGGATCGCCTCGCGAATCTGTTCGAGGGTCAGGTGATAGACCGTTCCGGCCTCGGCGACGACGTTTTCTTCGATCATCAGGCTGCCCATGTCGTTCGCGCCGAAGAACAGCGCGAGGCCGCCGATCTTTTCGCCTTGAGTGACCCAGCTCGACTGGATGTTCGCAACGTTGTCCAGGTAGAGCCGGCTGACGGCCTGCGTTTTGAGGTACTCGAACGCACCGGCGGGCGGCACATGCGCCATGTCGGTGTGATCGGGCTGGAAGGTCCAACTGATGAAGGCCGTCAGCCCGCCGGTCTCGTCCTGAAGCTGCCGGACGCGTTCCATATGCTCGATGCGCTCGGCGAGCGTCTCGATGTGACCGAACATCATTGTGGCGGTGCTCCTTCCGCCGAGTTCGTGCCACACGCGATGCACGTTCAGCCAATCGTCGGTGAGTACCTTGCCACGCGTGATCTCCTTGCGAACCCGGTCGACAAGGATTTCGCCGCCGCCGCCTGGCAGACTGCCTAGCCCCGCCGCCTTGAGCCGTTCGAGCACCGTCTTGAGCGGCAGCTTGTTGACCTTCGTGAAGTGGTGGATTTCTGGCGGACTGAAGCCGTGCACGTTGAGCTGCGGGAACTTCTGCTTGATGCCGCGCAGCAAATCTTCATACCAGTCGAGTGTGAACTTCGGATGCAGGCCGCCCTGCATCAGGATCTGGTCGCCGCCGAGCGAAACGGTCTCCGAGATCTTCTGATAGAGCTCGTCCTGCGAGAGGACGTAGACCTCGTCATGCTTCGGCGGTCGATAAAACGCGCAGAAATCACAGACCGCCGTGCAAGCGTTGGTATAGTTGATGTTGCGGTCGATGTTGTACGTGCGGTACGGCTCGGGGTGCAGCCGCATCGTCACGGCGTTCGCCGCCTCGCCGATCGCGACGAGATCATGCGATTCGAGCAGCGTCAGCCCGTCTTCCGGCGTGAGACGTTCGCCGGCAACGGCCTTAGCGAGCACCGACGAGACGTCGCGGCGCGATGGCGTGCGGTGCGGCTCGTTCGGCGGCTGTTTTGATGTCGCATTGGCCGCTATCGGCCGGATCATCGCGGAAGACAAGCTCGTTTCCCCCCGGTGCCAGTCCCGCTTGTTGCGCCAATTGTGCGAAGAGCTTCAGGCCGCTTCGCTCGGCGGGTCCGAGCGTGAAGTGCAGGTGTTTCGTCAGGTATTCGATCGCCACTTCAGGTTCAAGCCCCAATGTGGTCGCTTCGCGTCGGGCGATCTCGTCGGCGGAGGCGACTCCATAATCGCGAGTCGATGACAGCAGCGTCGCGAGACCGTCGGGAACATCCTCGCGTCTGGCGGCCCAAAGTGCGAAGACAAACGGCAACCCCGTCCATGTCAACCACTCGTCTCCCAGATCCCAGACGGTCTGAAATTGCTCGTCGAGCGGAAACATGGCCCGATCGCCGATGAGCAGGATCGCATCGGCCGAGGTCGCGGCGATGGTCTTCGATGCTGCGATTTTTCCGGCTTCGAGGGGCAAAGGTTCGGTATCCGGCTCGACACCGTACTTGTGAGACAACAAGACTCGGGCCAAGATCGCGCTCGTTCGCGAGCCCTCATCGAGAGACAGCGTTTTCACCTCGCCCGGCGGCGTGCGGAAGTAGACCTTCACGCTGAGGACGGGACCACGTGCCGCGACGCAGGCGTCTGAGACGACCTCATAACGGCCGCCGGATTGCAGAACCTCGATCGACGGCACAAGGGCGACGTCGAGATCGCCGGCCTTCAGTGCCGCAGCGAGGCGGCTCGGGTAGTCGAGCGCAAGACCGGCGGGCAGCCTCTCGGCCAGCCCCTCGATCAACGGCTTGCTGTTGAGATAGCTGACGGCCCCCACGCGGGGTCCATCCGGCGGCGCAGCGGTCTTCGCGTCGAGCACGGTAATTGACAATGTTCGGCGGCGAGTCGACGCTCGCGGGCGGAGTCTGTCGATCATCCCGAGACGATCCGTGAACGGATTATAAGACCTTTGACGGCGGCGGCAAATGCAGCGCATCATCGCCACGCGTGACGCCCTGTGAAAACCGCAGATCGGGAGGTAAAGTCACCGCAGCATGTGCTTAACCGCCTGATGGAAGGAATGTTAACGCATTCTGGCGGTGATTCTGTACAGATCCGCTCTCTCCCGTCTGTCCCGACCCCTTTCGCCGCCATGCGTCCTTTCCACGTTGCACTCATTGGACTAGGCACGGTCGGCACCGGCGTCGCCAAGCTGCTTGTCGAGCACGCCGATCGCAACGCTCGTCGGGCGGGTCGAAGCATCGTCCTCAAACATGTCATCGTGCGCGACGCTCAACGACGCCGCGGCGTCGCGCTCGTCAACGGGCTGTTGCACAGCGACGTCGCTCATGCCATCGAAGATCCTGAAGTCGATGCGATCGTCGAGGTCATGGGCGGAACCGATCTCGCGCGTCGACATCTGCTCGCGGCATTGAACGCCGGGAAAGACGTCGTCACGGCGAATAAGGCACTGCTGTGCGTTCACGGCGACGAGATTTTCGCAGCGGCAAAGCGAAATGGGCGAACCGTCTGCTTTGAAGCCGCCGTCGCCGGGGGCGTGCCGGTGATCGCCGGCGTCGGACAAAGCCTTTCCGGCAATCAGATCACGGGCATCGAGGCGATCCTCAACGGCACCAGCAATTACATTCTGACGCAGATGTCGGCGACCGGCAGCGCCTTCGATGATGTCGTGAAGGAAGCACAAGCGCTCGGTTACGCCGAAGCCGATCCGACGATGGACATCGACGGCACCGACGCGGCCCAGAAGCTCGCGATTCTGGTGCGCATCGCGTTCGGCACGAAAGTTCAGCCGGCCGACTTTGTGCGACAAGGCATCGATACGCTCGAAGCCTCCGATCTCGCGTACGCGGCGGAGCTTGGCTATGCCGTCAAGCTGCTCGCGCGCGCGAAGCTGACGGGCGGAAAACTGGAGCTGCACGTCCAGCCGACGCTCGTTCGGCGCGATCGCCCTCTCGCGCAGGTCGATGGCGCCCGCAACATGATCGCGGTCGATGGCGATGCCGTCGGAACCGTCTGGTGGAGCGGTCCCGGTGCGGGGCAAATGGCCACGGCATCCGCAGTAGTCGCTGACGTGATCGATCTCGCCGTCGGTCGCGCGCAGCGGACATTTCCGCAGCTCGATCTCTGGGGCGACGGCGCCCCGGTGCCGCTATTGCCGATCGAGAACATCCGGCGACGCTCGTACTTCCGCTTTAACGTCGAGGATCGCCCACACGTCGTCGCCGACATCGCCGACGTGCTGGGCCGTCACGAGATCAGTCTCGCGTCGATCATTCAGCACGAGGCGCCGGATCTTGGTGAGGCCGACGATCCGCCGCAGGAAATGCACCCGATCGTGCCGCTGGTCGTGATGACCCACCGCGCGACCGAAGGGCAAGTCCGCGCCGCGGAAGCCGAGTTCGCGAGGCTCTCAGCCTTGCGAGGCCCTTGGGTGCGAATGCCGGTCGCCGATTAGAGGCACGCCTTGCCGACTCTCGCTGACTCCGGCTACGATGGGATCATCGGATCCCTTCTTATGGAGCGGTGGCTATGAAGTTTCCTGTGATCGGCGGGATTGCGTTTCTGTTCAGCGGCGGCGTCGCTCTCGCGGCCGTCGCCTTGCTGGCCTCTGCTGACAAACCCGCGTCCGCCTCCGCCGGCGCGTCCATTGCCGAACCCGAGACGCCGACCGTGGAAGCACCGGAGGGCGCGCTCGTCTACAGCGTGCCCGACATGCACTGCGAGTTCGCCTGCGCTCCGAAGGTGCGTGAGACGCTCGAAGGCATCGTCGGCGTCAAGAAGGTCGAGACCAACGTCGAAAACCAAACCGTCACCGTTTATACCGGTGCCGAGTTCAACGCCGAGACCGCTCTCGCGGCGCTGTCCGAAGCGGGATACCCCGGCAAGAAGGTTTCGAAGTAGAGCGACCGTTCCTGATAGCTCCTACAAGTCGTCTCGCACGAGCCGCCGTCCCTTCAGGTCGAACCTCGGCAGGCTACCGCAGGGCACGCACACGACTTCGGCGACGAAGTTGAGGCGGTCTTTGATCGACCGGCCGACTCGGGCGGTCAAGCCCTCGCTTGCTGATTCATTGACCGGCTCTAGTTCGAGGCGCAGATGCTTCATCGACCGGACGGTCTGAATCACGATGCGGAACTCGGCCACGTCGGCGAACTCGCGGACGACCGCCTCGACGCTCGTGGGAAAGACGTTGTTGCCGCGGATCGTGACCATGTCGTCCGACCGGCCGAGGATGCCGCCTTCGAATCGCAGCAGGTCGAGACCGATGGGTGATGGTTCGCAACTCACTCGCACGAGGTCGCCGGTGCGGTAGCGAATCAGCGGTGAGCCGACGCGTCCCAGATTGGTGACGATCAACTCGCCGAGCTCTCCTTCTTCCGCCGGTAGCAGCGTCTTGGGATCGAGCACTTCCGCGATGCACTCAGCCTCAAGCATATAAAGACCTGTGCGGTCGCCCTCGGCGGCTGTCGCAAGCGAACCGAGTTCCGTCATGCCCCAATGATCGATGACGACCGCCCCCCAAGCCGATTCGATGCGATCGCGAACGCCCGTCAGATTCCCGCCCGGCTCGCCGGCGACGACGATTCGCTGAACGGTCGATGACGCGAGATCGATCCCCTGCCCCTCCGCGACTTCCGCAAGACGTAGCGCATAGGTCGGCGTGCAACAGACCACCGTCGCCTGAGTTTCGGCGATCATCTTGAGTCGGGCTTCGCTGCTCATGCCGCCGCCGGGAATGACAAGATTCCCCAGCCGGCTCGCCCCCTCGAACGCCGCCCAGAAGCCGATGAATGGCCCGAAGCTGAACGGAAAGAACGCGCGATCGGCCCGCGTTACGCCGGCGAGCCGAAAGATCTGGCCCCAACAGTTCGCGAACCAAGTCCAACTCTCGGGCGTGTCCAGCCACCGCAACGGCCGCCCCGTCGTGCCGCTCGTCTGATGCATCCGGCTGTAAGACGCGAGATCATACGTGAGGTTCGATCCGAACGGCGGATGGGCCTCGTGATCGGCGACGAGATCTGCTTTCGTCGTCAACGGCAACTGCCTGAGGTCGACGATATCGCGGATGGCTGCCGCATCGATCTCTGCGTCGCGAAAACTTCTCGTCCAGAACGGATTCGCGGGCACGACCGCCGTCAGCAGCGAACGTAAACGATCGTACTGACGCGCGCGAAGTTGTTCGCGATTCAAACGTTCGGGTGGAAGGTCATCCGTCATGGCGCAGCGGGTCGTTTCGCGTCAGTGCGGCCGGGTTCGTTGGCGAAGTGTCACCTCAACACGAAATCCCATTGTGCCTTGGGCCGATTGCGATGGGTACCGCATCCGGCGTGCGGTCGCTCAAGTCGCGTCGGCCCGCGGGTCGATCTTGTGGGCGGGCGTCGTCCTTTCCCGGGTTGGGACCGGGCAGACTCTCGCAACGGAATGCTGGGGACGCATGGCAGCGATCGGAACGACAGACTTGAAGTTGGGCTTCCTGACCGCGATCGAACTGGCGGGAGGCGGCTACGTCGGCGGACTGCTCGTGACGAACCGGTTCGGCCGGCCGCTCGAGTTCCAGTGCACGACGCCGGTCCGCCCGAATCGCACGCAAGAGATCCTGTACGGAACGACGCTGCGCTCGTTCGTGCTCGGCGAACTGATCGGCAAGACGCTCGTCGAGAAGTCGGCCGTCAAACCCGACGTCGTGCTGACGGAAGGCGACGATCTGCTCGAACTTCGCTCGCATGTCGCCCAACCAGTGGCGGTCGTCGAGCAGAACGGCGGCTTGCGGATCGGCCGACACTCGCTGCGCTTCCATCCCTCGCACGCCGACGACCATTCCCGACTCGCGTCCTCGGCGGAGTCGGTGCCCGAGCAGGCCGACCTCTTTGAGCCATTCGAACGTGTTCGGGAAGCGCTGCACGAAACGATGAAGGCGAGTGCCGCGAGAGTGTGATGACTCGTTGGTCGGAACAGACATTTCCGGCTCAAAAGACGAAACGGAGTTCGTCGTCCATGTCGCCTTCCGAGCTGTTCACAGAGCGACCGGAGTTCGCGACCGCTACGGTCTCGCTCGATCTGGCGACGAATGTCTTCGCCACGGGGCTCAACGGCGCGATCAGTCGTCCTCCGCGTGCGGAACCGACGGCGATCTCACTGATCGATCCACCACAAGTCGCCGAGCGGTGGCGGCCGACCCGCACGCGAGTGCTGACCGTCGGATTGACTTTCCCCGCTGGACTCGAGTTCGTTCCGCCGAAACCGGCTCCCGACGAACAGCAACACACGCTTCGCAAGCTGCTGCCGCCCGGTGCGAACGTGCCGGGAGCCTCGGGCGACGGCGGCAAGCCGGTGAAGAAATCGACGCGGCTGAAGCCGCCGGCTGATGCATTGTCGCTTCAGGACCGCCTGTTCTACGTCTTGCAACCGCCGTTGGAGCAATGGCTGTCGGGCCAGGAGCTCGTGATGCCCTTCGAGCCGTTCCCCTTCCAGTATGAGGGAATCGCGTGGCTCTTTTCGCAAGAGGCCGCGCTACTCGCCGACGAGATGGGCCTCGGCAAAACGATGCAGACGATCACGGCGATGCGGCTGCTGTTGCGCAGCGGCCAGATCCGTCGCGCGTTGCTCGTCTGCCCGAAGCCTTTGATTCCGAACTGGCAGCGCGAGTTCAAGACCTGGGCCGGCGAGCTGCCCGTGACGACGATCGAGGGCGACAACGCCCGCCGCAAGATGATCTGGACGATGCCCGGCAACGGAATCCTGCTGACGAACTACGAGTTGATGGTCCGTGATGTCGCCGAGTTCGAGGAGCATGAGCTTCCGACGTTCGATTTGCTCGTGCTCGACGAAGCGCAGCGGATCAAGAATCGCGGCAGCCGCACCGCCCAAACCGCGCGCGGCATCAAACGCCGCAGGGCCTGGGCGCTCACCGGAACGCCGATCGAGAATCGGCCCGATGAGCTTTCGAGCCTCTATGAGTTTCTGGAAGTCATCGCTCCCAGCGATCATCCCGATCTAAGGCAGCTCACGCGGCTCGCCGAGCAATACATCCTGCGGCGGACCAAAGACCTCGTGATGAAGGACATGCCGCCGCGGCTCGATCGCGACGAGTATCTGTCGCTCGCGCCGGCCCAGGAACTCGCCTACAAGACGGCGGAAAAAGACGGCATCGTCCAGCTCAACGAGATGGGCGAAACCATCTCGGTGCAGCACGTCTTCGAGCTCGTGCTGCGGCTCAAGCAGATCTCGAATTATGATCCGCTGACCGGCGAAAGCAGCAAGCTCGAACGGCTCTGCGCCGACATGGAAGAGATCGCCGCCTCGGGCGGCAAGGCGATTCTCTTTTCGCAATGGACGCGCACGCTCGACTGGATCAACAAGCAAATCATCGAACGCGTCGAGAACTGCAACCCGCTGATCTATCATGGCGGCGTGCCCAACAAGCAGCGCGAGCCGATCCTGGCGAAGTTCAAGGACGATCCCGACTCGCATCTCCTGCTGATGAGTTACGGGACCGGAGCCGTGGGACTCAACCTGCAATTCGCGGGCTACGTGTTCCTGTTCGACCGCTGGTGGAATCCCGCCGTCGAGGACCAGGCGATCAATCGGGCGCACCGCATCGGCTGCAAGAGCCAGGTGATCGTCACGAAGTTCATCTGCAAGGACACCGTCGAAGAGAGGATCGATAAGGTTCTTGCAGAGAAGCGAGCGTTGTTCGCCGCGATCCTTGGCGGAGGCGAGCAGACGAACGCGTCGCTCAGCATGAACGCCTCCGAGATTTTCGGCCTCTTCGACCTCAAGGCGCCGGTCAAGCAGGGCGGACTGCGGGCGATCGGGCCGAAAGCGGCATAGCTCCGTCTGCCAAGCCGAAGGCAAGACTTCTTAGCGGCTCGCAAAATCACGCGGACGGAACACGCCGCCGCATTTTCGTGCGTACTCGGGAAAGCGTCTCAGTCCCAATGCCAACCGCCCCATCGTGTACCGGGCGTTGAGATCCTGAATCGGTCGCATACCGATCTGGCCGTCAGCCGTACGGTAACGCATGGCATCGATTCCAAGCGGCCCGAAGTAGCCTGCCGACGCGACCTGACTCGCGGCGTTTCTCGCGACAGTGATCGCTTCGCCCCAGGTCGAAAGCAGCGACTCGTCTTCCATGAAGCGGCTGCCCAGGTAGCCGCCGCTCGATGTCAGCAACGGCGTCACTCCGATGAAGTCGATGCCGCCATCCCGTCGCACTTCGAACTGCAACCCGGCTTCTTCGATGCCTTCAAGATGCGGCTCGACGGTGACGGCGAGACCGCGGCGATAACGATTCGCCGCCCAAGCGATGTCCAACGGCGACACCTCGCCGCCTCCAAAACGGACCTCGCGTCCGGCACCGCCGAATTCGCCCTTGAGAACCCAACCCGGAGTGTTCCAAAGCTCTGTAACGGCGTTTGCGAGGTCTTCGGTCGAGTGGCTCACCGCCGCTCCTTCAAGTGCGACATTCAAGTTGTGCTCCACGGCATGCTTGAAGCGCCGCGAATTGACTCGCCGCACGATCGCCGGATCGCAGCCCTCCCAAGGCAGTTCCCACCGGCGCGCGAACTCAACCGT
>JACCRE010000145.1 GCA_013813775.1 Planctomycetaceae bacterium | reverse complement strand
AGGACGGGACTTGAGGTTTTCAAGTCCTGTTCCAGGAGCGCGTCATGGCCGAGTGTCGGATGCCGGAGGAGTTTTACGAAGTCGCGTCTCGTCATCTGCCGCCGGACGAGCCGGTCGGACGGCAGGGTGGGCGACCCCGCATCAAGAATCGAGCGGTGCTGAAGGTGATCTGGTATGTTCTGACCACCGGCTGCCGCTGGCACGACGTGCCGCCGGAGATGGGCTGCTCCGGCGAAACGGCCCGCACGCGGCCAAACACTGCTGCTCACCGAGAATCTTCAGGCGGGGAATTGGGCCGGAGAGGCCGCTGATCCCGCCAATAGCGAAAGTGATCGCTTCGTGTCCCTCATCGGATTCGGTATTCCGGTCACTTTGGCTTCGGGGCGACCCTCTGCCGCTCAACCGAACGGCCGGATTGGATCGCCCGGTGTCGGTAACGAGCTCGTCCTGCAGGCCAGTTACGGGTTGAGCGACGCCAGCGGCGACAACGGCACGATCAACAGCAATCTTTCCGGGCAGATCGGTCGGCACCCCCGGCCAAGTTCGAACCATACCGGGAGCGTCAATGTGATCTTCTGCGACGGCCGTGGCGGCGCACTCTCCGAGTCGGTCGATGTGACGGTTTACGCTCGGTTACTCTCGCCGGCCGGCTCCTTGTTCGGGCAAACCTCTGTCGACGATTCCAGCTACTGATTCTCCTTTTTATTGAGTCGGGCCATGATAAAAGCTCGCCTTACGAGCTGCTTCCTTAGAGGTGGTTTCAAAACATAAAGGAACGGCGAACAAAGGAGTTACGTCGATCGTCGGACGATCAGAAATGCAGGAGTTTCAACAAAACTAGACGATGCGCACAGAACGATACACGTGGATATATAAGTTCTGAAACTGCCTCTAGCGTTTCTCTCGCTGCCCAAGCGGATATGGTGTTCTTCGACCGGAACTCCTCGCTGAACCCGATCGTCGACGACGAGTTCTTCGCGACCGAGTTCGGCTTCGCGTTCACTCCCGACAGCATCATCGATCTCAGCGGCTTTCGGACGAAGTTCTTTTCGGTTCGAGATGGCAATGGAGATGGATTCGACGACGATGGCGTCTCGTTCCAACTCTTCGAGTCGCTCAACGGGATACCGAACACGGCGCTAACACTTGTGAATGCGTCGTTCAATCCTGTGGCCGGCGTTCTGACTGGTGTCGACTTCGCGCCGTTCACGTTGATTGGCGGTTCGGAGTATTTCGTGGCCGTCACGAACCTGCGCGGTCTCGGGTTCAATGTGACAGGTGACACCGGCGCCCAAGAAGTGCCGCGCGGTGAAGTTCGGCTGACGTTCCCTGGCAACGCGTTGAGATTTCAGAACGTGGACACCAACCCTCCGAACACGCAGCCGATCGTCCAGTTGCTGGCGCCGACCCCAGCCGCCGTCCCCGAACCTTCAACGACGATCCTCCTCGGCCTGTGCGGAGTGATCGGCGGCGGCCTGTCTTGGCGCCGCCGGCGCACGAAGTGCGTGTGTTGAGAGATCGCAAGATCATGTTGACGACCCCGTCCTCGCGACGGGGTTTTTCGTTTGTGCGACTCACTCGCCGGGTGAAATCGCGGGGTGATCTACGGTTGTTCGCTCCTGCGTCGCCGGTGAGAATTGGCTCGCATCGGCTTTCTTCTTGCGGCTATTTTTACGGTTTAGTCTCCCATGCGCGTTCTCGTCACCGGCGGCGCCGGCTTCATCGGCAGCCATATCGTGGATCAACTCGTTGAAGCCGGGCACCAGCCTTTCGTCGTCGATGATCTTTCGTCGGGCGACAAAGCGAACGTTCGCCCCGAAGCGCCGATTCACAAAGTCGATATCCGCGACACGGATGGGCTGAAACGAGCATTCGACGAGATCAAGCCGGAGGCCGTGTGTCACCAGGCCGCACAGCTCTCGGTCAGCCGGTCGGTGCGTGAGCCGGTGTTCGACGCGCAGGTGAACGTGCTGGGCTTGCTGGGCGTCTTCGAGAACGCGGTGCGAGTCGGGGCGAAGCGGATCGTCTTCGCCTCCTCCGGCGGCGTGCTCTACGGCGACGTGCAGGCGCCTGCCAGGGAAGATCATCCCGCGGCACCGATTTCCCCGTACGGCGTGACGAAGCTCGCGGGCGAAGGCTATCTGCGATTCATGGCCCGGGAGTTCGGCATTTCCGGCGTCGCGCTCCGTTACTCCAACGTCTACGGTCCGCGGCAAAGCCCGCACGGCGAGGCGGGAGTCGTCGCGATCTTCTGTAAGAAGATGCTCGCCGGCGAGGCCGCGACGATCAACGGCGACGGACGATACATCCGCGACTACGTCTTCGGTCCCGACGTCGCCCGCGCGAACGTGGCGGCGATCACAGGCGAGTTTCCTGAACCGTTCTCGGCCTTCAACATCGGAACCGGACGCCCCACCGACGTGAATCAACTCGCGGATAAGATTCGCACGCTGGTCATCGACCGTCTGCGGAAGACAGGGCGAACCGCAGAGGTGCCCGCGCCGGTTCACGGACCCGCCCGTGCCGGTGATTTGCGGTCGAACCTCGTGGATGCCTCCGCAGCTCAAACGGCAATGGGTTGGAAGCCCACGGCCGATGTTTCGGAAGGCCTCGCCCGCACCGTCGCCTGGTTCGACGAGCAGGGACGATAAACTTCTTGTCTCACTTGCCCTTTCAGAGCGATGGCAAGCCTTGCGACGTCTCGCGTGAACGTCGCGTATGAAGAGTCCGCGATTCTGATAAACGGATCTCAGTCCGATCTCTTTGGGGGTCTGGGCAGACTCTGAGGAATCGTCTCGGTCTGTCCGATCTGACGGTCGTCCCCGGCGGAACGGCTTTCAGCATTGGTGCTGCACGTGGCCGATACCGAAGGCAGCCGGAAGCGCCCTGACGGACGTTTTCCGGCACGCCGACTCTCTCGCCGCGAAGGTCATTCCGGGACGAACACCGGTCTCGCGAGCGCAGGGCGTCGGCGTGGGCACGGCGGTTCGCACCGCGGCCGACGACGGATCGTAGTCCGGGGGCATCGAAATGAGACGAATCGCCGCTCTCGCAGCGCGGCTCGCCACTGTGGCAGCACTCGGCATGACCGGGTGCTGCTACTACGAGCTTCGCGACAGTTACGACGATTGCACGACGAGCGTCAGGAATCAGTGCCTCGCGCGGATGGCGTGGCATCGTTGCGACGATGCCTACGACGACCATCCGTACGAGAAAGAGTTTGGGCACGGCTTTCGTGATGGCTACGCCGCCGTAGCGGGCGGCGCCGACGGCTGCTGCCCGACGATGCCTCCTCGATGCTATTGGGGATCATGTTATCGCGGCTGCGAAGGCCAGGCCGCGGCGAACGCGTGGTTCGACGGATATGCCTGTGGTGCGATCGCCGCCGAAGTGGACGGCCTGTCGGTCGGCGGACGAATCCTGGTTCGGACGCCTGCGTGCCCGACGAACTGTGCGGTCCGCGGACCGGCCATGCCGCCGGGAGCCGTGACGCTGCCGCCCACGATGTCGGTCTATCCCGTCGCGCCGATGACGCCTCCTCCGCCGGCTCCGCCCTCGATGGCGCCTGCCATCCCTGCGGATGAAGCCTACGAGAGCTACGATGAAGGCGGTTTGTATTACGAGTGACCGCGGTTTCGGGATGGGCCGGGGGCTGCCCGGCTTGGTTCGGAGTGAACACGGGCGGCGACACGGATGTCCGCCCGACGCCAGACACACGCGGTCGTTTGCCGTCAGCAGGATGACCCGGGGGGATGACGACGCCATGGACACGGATGTCATGAAGCGACCCGCGGGAACGGCGAATCGCCGCTCTTCCCAAGGGATGGCTCGAGCGGTTCGTCACGCCGGCTGCGCCGTCGCTCTCGCCGCAGTGGCGATCACGCTTCCGGGCTGTAGCAACCTGGGATCGTTCGCCGGGATTCCTTCGGTGCCGGTCAATCGGGTGCCGCGCGAGTTCCTCGGACGCTCCAAGGCGGAGCTCGTCGAAACGAACAAGCTGCGTCTGCGTCAGACTCCGCCCGAGGTCTACCAACTCGCGGCGAACGACGTTTTAGGCGTCTACATCGAGAACGTCATCGGCAACCCGGAAGAGGCTCCGCCGGTCCACTTCCCGGAAGAGGACACGCGGGCGCCTTCGATCGGCTATCCGATCCCTGTGCGTGAAGACGGAACGATCGCGCTGCCGCTCGTCGATCCCATCCTGATCGATGGTCTGACCGTCAATCAGGCGACCGAAGCGATCCGAAAGGCGTATACCGTCGACCGACAGATCCTTCAGCCCGGCTCGGATCGAATCATCGTAACGCTCATGCGTCGTCGTCACTACCGAGTGATGGTCATCCGAGAGGAAACCGGCGGAATCGTACAAGCGAACTCGCAAAGCGGCTCAGGCATCTCCGCAAAACGCGGGACAGGCTACGCGATCGACTTGCCCGCCTACGAAAACGACCTCCTGCATGCCCTGACCGAAACCGGCGGCATGCCGGGCCTCGACGCGAAGAGCGAAGTCATCATCATGCGGGGCAACATGACCGGCGCGGTCGATCACGACCTGCTGCTCGCCCAACTCAACAACGGCATCGGCCCTTGCGGCGGCTTGATGCCCTTGCCCGAAGACCCGAACGCCATCCGCATCCCGCTACGCTTCTATCCCGAGAACCCGCCGCGGTTCACCGAAGAAAACATCATTCTCGGCGAGGGCGACGTGGTGTACGTGCCCTCGCGAGAGAATGAGAAGTTCTACACCGGCGGCGTGCTCGGCGGCGGCGAGTTTCTGCTGCCCCGCGACTACGACCTCGACATCCTCAAGGCCGTCGCGATCGCTCGCGGCCCCGTCGGCACCTCTGGTTCGGCATTGCAGGGGATCAGTTCAGGCGGAGGACGATTCGGCGGCGGTGGTGGCGGCCAATCCGCGGTGCCTCCGTCGCGAGCGATCATCATCCGCAAGATGCCGGGAATGGGCGAGATTCCGATCCGCGTGGACCTGAACCAGGCTCTGACGGACCCGAGTCAACGCATCCTGATCCAGCCGGAAGACGTGATCATCGTGCAGTACACCTGCTGCGAAGAGATCGTCAACGCAGCGTTGAACATCGTGCAGTTCAACTTCCTATACGGCATCGGCGGCCAGGCCTTCCGATAGGCATGATGCGGACGGATGAAAACGCCACGAGGGCGGCGGACCAGGT
>JACCRE010000136.1 GCA_013813775.1 Planctomycetaceae bacterium | reverse complement strand
TTCGTGTACCGGGCCTGGAACGCCCGGCGTCGGCATCACCTCGATGGCGAACAAGCCGGGACTCGATGGCGAACAAGCCGGGAATGGCGAACAAAGGAAGCCGGAAGAGCGACATCCTTCCGAAAGGTTGAAGAGCGGGAGCGGGGGCCGCGTCTGAATAAACAAATCATAGGAGGAATCGACATGGTTCGTCGCAATTCGATTCTGATCCCCGAGACCGAAGCTCGCCGAGGCGAGATGGGGCAGTTGTATCTCGCGGCCGGTGAGAGCGTGGGGCTCCGTCTCTGGGATGAACCCCATGAGACGCAGAAAACCTGCACTGCGAGAGACTACGAAACGGTCGGTTATGTGCTCGAAGGCCGGGCGATCCTGACGATCGGCAACGAGTCCGTCGAACTTCATCAGGGCGACTCATGGCTGGTGCCGAAGTGCAGGGAGCATTCGTACCGAATCCTCGAACGCTTTCGGGCGATTGAGGCGACAAGCCCACCCGGGCGAGAATCGCATCTCGACGACGCCTTGCACAATCACGGTCAGCACTACTGCCCCGACGACGTGTTGGCCTGAGACGCTCGTCGCGATTTTGCCGGCAGCGTGAACGTCGGCGGCGGGCCGCGCTGACGCGCTAAACCGGCGCGGCCCTGCCGCTGGCGGGGCTTTCGTCGGCGGCGCGGTCGACCCGAATTTCGTCGAGCCGGCTGGACTCGATCAGTCCGTGGTCGGCGGCGTGAATCGCGGCGGCGCCCGTGTCCGGCACGAGCAGCATCGGGACTCCTCCAGCCGTCACCTCGTCCGCCACGCGCCGCACCGCATCCCGCCGATTCTGCCGAACGTCGCGGATGTAGATCGCAAGCACACGGCCCGGGTATCGATGAACCGCTTCCTGATACAGGAACGGATCGTCCTGCCCGCTGTCGCCGACCAGTACGAACCGCATCGTGCGATACATCTCGAAGATCGATTCGATCTTGCGGAGCTTGTGGCGGTGACCCTGCTCGACGACGAACTTGTCCTCATCGATCCCGTAATCGCGAAGCAGGATCGGACCGCTGGGCAACTCGTTGTGCTCGAGGAACACGCGGAACAGATCGTACAGGTTCCACGCACTGCTCGACACGTAGAACACGGGGTTGTGCCTCGTGCCGTCGCCGCCGGCCTGCAAGGCCCGATAGAACGCCGCGACTCCCTCGAAGGGCTTTCGCGTGCGGGCGTTTTTGAGCATCGTCAGCCGGGCGACCTTCCAGAACTCGGTCGCGTGCGACCGGATGACCGTGTCGTCCATGTCGCTGATGATGCCGAACCGGCTGTCGGAAGGGGGAACGAGAATCTGCCCCATTGCTTTTGCGTCCGGCATGCCGGCGAGGCTTTGGGCCGCGAACTCGACCGGATGCCATCCCGACGACGTGTCGGTCTCGCCGGTGCCGTCGAAGCGAAAATGAAAGTAGCCGTCTTCATCCGACGCTCCGTCAAGCCGGACGCCCTCGTACGTGGCCGAGACCGGAGATCGACCGATCACCTCGCCGGTGAAGTGGCGATACATGTGCCGCAGGTTGATCCACCACGAGTCGTGGATCAGCGGCTCACGGATCGGTCGGCTGACCAGCAGACGGCCTGAAACAATGGCCGTTCGGCCGTTGCCGAAGCCGCGGTAGGGCACGATGCGCACCGGCCTGCGGATGCCGACCGCCCGTTTGGCGGTCTGCTTGGTTCGACGCACTCCTTCCTGCCCGGCTCGAGCGGCGAACTTCAGCCAGGCCGTCGCATTGTGTCCCGCGATCTTCATGACACGAAGATAACACCTCGCCAGGCGACGTACACCGCCGGGGCGTCAACGCGGTTTCCTGCTCATCCCCGACTGCCGCCCGTCCGTCTGGGAGGCGTCGATCTCCTTCTCGTTGTCGCGATCCCGACCGATATTCGCTCCATCTTCACGGTACTTTTTTTTTCCGTTGCCGGAAGTTCCGTCCGCGTCGACGGCACGCGCGCCGACGCCGTCGGTTCCCCGCATCTCATGGAGCGTCTTCGCAAAACTGATCGCTTCGAGTTCTTCATCGGGGTGACGCAGAAAGCTGCGCATCGCCGGATCGATCAGGCTTTCGAGCCAGTCGCCGAGCCGCATGACCCCAGGACGCGACTCGTAACGTTCGAACGCCGTGAGCATCACCTCTTCGACGAGGTCGTCCATCGGCAGGTATTCGCCGAATGTCGAGTCGAGTTCGGGGTACCGCTGAATCCAGCGGCCGACTCGCCGTCGAATCGGTTCATCAAAGCCGGAGAGCTCATTCCGAAACGCGTCGTAGTCCTGTGCGCCGAAGGCTTGCTCAAGTCGGTCGAGCGAGGGCAGCTCCGTCGGATCCATCGCCTGTCGAGTTCCGCTGGCAAGCTTGGGCCGGGCGCCGCGCTGGGTCTCCATCTTGTTCTTATAGTCTTCCACCTTGCGGACAAGTTTCCGCAAGCAGCGGTCGTACGCCGGCAAAGCCACGGAGTCATGCTCTCCCGTAAACAGGATCCGCCCCGGCAGCTTAAGGCTTGTTTTGACGTGGTACTCCTCGCTGCGTGACGAATAGGAGATCGTGACGTACAGATTGGCGAACGGAAACGACGCGGCGACGGCCTCGAGCGAGCCGAGGCTGTCCTCCATTGCCTCGATCTCACTACGCCGAAGGCTGCAATTCTTCATGTCGAGATTCGTATGCACGTGTCGTGCGTCCTGCGTGTTTCGCATGATCGGCTCCCCGAACCGCCGGTGTCGTAGCCCACGCCAGCCGCAAAGTGCCGTGACGGCTCCCTAATCTCCGGCTGCCGAGACCTCTGTGAACTGCGGATCGAAGTGCAAGCTTCATACCGCGATGGCATTGCTCGTGATTGCGAGCGCGGACCGTGAGACGCATGAAATGAGGCGGTGATTTCGGCTTGCCGATGGACGCTCGGCATTCACAGCGGCAGCCGTTCGTTCACCGCAACCGCTTATAAACGTCGCTGTTCCGTCAGATGTCGTGCTTGCCAGTGAACAAAACGGCGATCACTGCATGGGGGAAAACCGGCTTCGGTCTTGCGGACTCTCCGGCAGGGCGATTTTTGACGAGGCCGTTACCATTTTGCCTGGACCGCCCAGTTGATCGCGGTTCGTCTCTCGGATGAGCCGCACTCCCTCGCGGCACAAGGATTCTTCAGAGGATTTTGATCCGCCCACATCGGTGAACCAAGGAAAAGCAGATGAACGCTGTCTCAAAGTCACTCTTGATGGCGACCGTCATCGGCTTGGGAGTCGCCTATGAACGTCCGGCGTCGGCCCAGGCGCTCGCATTTAATGTCAGCGTGCCGATCGCCCAGCCGGTCTACTATTACGATCCCTTCTATCCCGCCGCCTATCAGACGTATTTCGGGTACTACTACCCGACGTACAACTGGCTGCCACGAGCCTATTACGCTTCGTTCAGCGCCGCGGCGATCGCTCAGACTCCTTCGACGAGCACGTACTACTACGGCTATCCTTCCTCGTTCGGATATCCCTATAGCTACGCCGCTGTCGGCGCGACGTACGGCGGCTATAGCTATCCATACGCGTACAACCTGACGTACGGCACGTCGACCTACTACGGATACGGCGTCGCCAGCCCCTACTTCACCGGCTACTATCCGACGAGCTACTACGGCAACTACTTCCCGTTTTACGGTTACTACGGGACAGGAACCTACGGCGTTTGGTGACGGCGCGAGATTTGCCGTAAGGACGCCGAAGGGCCGTTTCTCCCTTCAGCGTCCTTCCCTTTTGCGCTCACCGATGTCAGCGATCATTGCGTCTTATGCCGCTGACGATCTCGACGTCGCTCCAGATCCGCGGCAGATCGCGAAACAGGCGCGGTTACGCTACGTCGCTGACGCCGAACCCGGATTCGGCCGCCGGCGCTACGGCAAAGGCTTCGTCCATCACGACTCCGCCGGCCGTCGGCTGGAAGACGAAAATCACCTCAACCGCATCACCGCGTTGGTCATTCCGCCGGCCTGGCAAGAGGTCTGGATCTGCAAGCATCCGAACGGCCATTTGCAGGCGACGGGGCGCGACGAGAAGGGTCGCAAGCAGTATCGCTATCACGACCGTTGGAGCCAGGCCACGAACTGGTTCAAGTTCAGCCGCCTGAAAGCCTTCGGCGACGA
The DNA here is from genome assembly GCA_013813775.1 of Planctomycetaceae bacterium. Taxonomy (GTDB): domain Bacteria; phylum Planctomycetota; class Planctomycetia; order Planctomycetales; family Planctomycetaceae; genus JACCRE01. The sequence continues at coordinate 8,200 of JACCRE010000136.1, read as the reverse complement.
ACTCCCCAAGCTGCGTCGCACGGTCCGACGCGACCTGTCGAGCGCCGACGACCGCACGCGGACCCTGGCGCTGATGGCGGCGTTGCTCGACGCCACGGCGATTCGCGTCGGAGGCCGCGAGTACGCCGAAGAAAACGAGCATTACGGCCTCTCGACGCTGCACGACGAGCACGTCACGGTCCGTGGCGACCTGATTCGGTTCGAATTCGTCGGAAAAAGCGGCAAGGAGCGCGAGGTGGAACTCAAAGACCGAATGCTCGCCAAACACGTACGGATTCTGCTGCAACGGAAGGGAGAACGGCTGTTCGAGGTCCGCAACGACGACGGTTCGTTCGTCGCGGCCGAGGCCGAGCACCTCAACGCCTACCTGCGGTCGATGATTCCCGCCGGCTGCACCGCCAAGACGTTTCGAACCTGGCATGGAACCGTGACCGCGTTTCAGGTGCTCGAAGCGGCTTGTGAGTGCGAGCCGATGAGCCTCTCGAAAGCGGCTGAGCGGGTGAACGGCCATGCGTCCGGCCTCACGAAGAAAGCCCTCGAAAAGACGCTGCGGGAAGCCGTCAGAACCGCCGCCGAACGTCTCGGCAATACGACGACGGTCTGCAAGGCCTACTACATCCATCCGGCCTTGTGCGATCTGTACGCCGAAGCCACGCTGCCGTCACATCTTCGCAAACTGCGCACGAAGCAACGCCGCGGCCTCACACCGCCCGAGCTGCGATTGCTGGCGCTGCTCGATCGGGTCGTGCGGTTGCGGCAGTGAGTCCGACGCGGGCTCGCGAACGGTCGTCGCCTCCGGCGAACGCGGAAGCGTTTCCCACGCAACCCCGGACGAATGGTGGCGATAACCCTATCAACCAATCGTTCGTGTGAAATCGTGGGGCGTGTACGAGCGAGTCCGTGAGCACCACGGCTCACCGGGGGTGTTTCCATGGCGACGTTTCAGATCAACATCGGCGACCACACGTCTTCGGTCGGGCACTACAAGGCCTTCTCGAAGCACTCCCAGCACTACAGCTCACTGAAATGGGCGAGAAACAAGCTCTTCGCCGTTGCGAAGCATAATCCGCCGTCGAACACCTTCTTCCGGTCGCTGCCCGGCGGTCGCAGCCTGACGAGTCTCATCAACGACTCGTCGATTTGGGTCAACTACGCTCCGACCGTCGCACCGCTGTTCGGTCAAACCAAGATGGGCGCCAAAGAGATCGGCATCAGCGATCGACCGTTCGTCGTCGGTAAATGGATGGTGCTCGCGACGGTGATTCACGAACTCGCGCATGTGAACGGCGCGCCCGCGACGGGCGGCAATACGCTCGCCGAAGAGGCGGTGTATCATTGCGGTCTCGGCTCCGCGGCCGAGTATTACACGGGCGTCGATGATCCCAGTACGCCGTACGATCCCGCCTTGGGCGACTAAGCGGGTTTCCATGGGTCATTTGTGTTCTTCAGTCGCGGTATGGAACGCGGGCGCGACGATCTTCCAGACGGCGTCCGCCAGTCGCTCGTGACCTGCCTGCGAGAGATGAATCGAGTCGAGCGTCGCGTCCGATCGAGCCAGAACGTCCATCAGCACGCGCTTCGGCACGAGCGCCACGCCGTATTTCGCCGCGAGGCGTCGCTGGATCATGCCGAAGCGGTTGAACGTCGGTGGTAAAGGCAGCTCGAGCATCAAGACCGTCCGGCCGGGCCGAACGACGTCCGCGAGCAGCTTGTCGAGCCCTCTTTCAAAACCCGCTGGCGTCGTGTCGCCCAGCATGTCGTTTCCGCCGATCTCCAGAACAACGACGTCGTCGTCCGGCAGCAGCTTCGCCGCCTGTTTCCGCGCGGACGAGACCGTCGCACCCACCGCCGAGTGGTCGTGGACGACGATTCCGCGATTCCGCGATTCTGAGAGATGAGCGTGGGCCACGTGACGGCTTCGTTCTCGCCCATGCCGGCGGAAATCGAATCGCCGACGACCGCGAGCGCTCGTGAAGGCCCAAGGCTCGGCCGCGGCGAAACGTGGAAGGGCAATTCCATCGCCGTCAGGATCGACAACACGAGCATGACCGCCGTTCGCGCCGCCCGAACTCTGTTGCGGGACCAGCGATCGCGACGCCTCTCGGCCAGCGTCCAGACGCCCAGGCAGAGGATCGCGACCGCAGACATGAACCACGGCAACGGCGTGGCGGACACGAAAACCAGCAAAGCGCCCAGCAGAAAAAGCACGGTCGCCACCCGCTGCAACCCCGCTTTGCCGAAGGCGAAGAGGGCCACCGCGGCAGCGATGATCGCAAGGCCGGAAAAGAACGCATGACCGCTGGCGACGTGATACAGAAACCAGCCCAGGCGCATGCGACCGTCCTTAAGGCTTGACCGTCGTCACCGTTTCGGGCACGACCGAAAAAAGACGGAAGCATTCGAACCGCGCCTCGAACGGCTGCTCGGTCGCGTTGACCGCGGCGATGCCGATCCTGAGATCGTCGGGAAGCTCGAGCGTGATCGGTCCCAGCGAAGTCCAGCGGTCGCCGTCGGGACTCACCGCGCCAAGAACTTTTTTTCCGTGACGCTCGATGCGCAGCCAGAGGTCGGCGTCATCGCGAATCCGTCCCGCTTGGGACGGAATGAGCTTACCGTTCTCTCGCGTCTCGAAGTTGATGTAGCGAACGGTCTCGCCGTCCCGCAGAATCGCCGCCCGTTCGAGCCGGATGTAATTCTGGTCGTCCTTCATCAACAGCAGGCCGCTGGCTTGAAACGGCACTCGCTCGGGAATCGGCATGCCTTCAGGCTCGAGCGATCCGCTCAGCTTGACCTGCGCGATGAAGTCGCCCGAGGCGCCTCGCAGGATGCGCGGCGCGTTCATTCGGCCGAGCTCCGCGCTCAGGTCGTGTGCGGTGCCGTTGACGGAAATCACGATCGCGTCGCCGTCTTGGCGGTAGTTGCTGTCGCCGTCGGGATCGATGAACTCGCCCCAAAGCTCGTCGCGCTGCGGCGGCGGGTCAGCCGTATGAGCCGGATATGCGATCCACAGCGATAGTAAGGCGACGGCGACGGTGCGGTGCATACGGACTGCCTTTCAAGACTCTCGAATCGCTGCGTCGCGGACAGATCTCAAACACGCCATCTTCTCGTCCCCCGATCCCCCGCCTCTCCCGATCCCTCCTCGCCTCAGAATTGCGGGCCACCCGCCGGCGCACTTCCAGTGCCTGCCGCTGGCGCGGCCTGGATCACTTCACCGCCGCCGCCGAACTGCTCGCGGCGATCGGCGTAGCGGGCGAGGAAGCTGGGAATCACGATGCGAGTGGCGGCCTCAGCCAGTTCGCGAGCGTTCGGCGCGCCGCCGGTCGTGCTCGCACGTCGAGCTTCGGCCTCGACCTTGGCGGAGCCGAGCGCGTCGAGACCCCAGTGGTACGCCGTGCGGCCGTCGAAGATCCGCGGCACCGACAACAGGCCGAAGCGCGGATCGTCGATGCGCTGCGTTCGTGAGAAAGGCTTCTCGGTGACGTACTGCACGAAACCGAGCCATTGCCGATCGGGAGCGACGACGTTGAACAGGTTGTTTCGCTCGGGCTGAAAGCCCCAGAACTCGCGCGGCAAAGGCGCCGTATGCAGCGCGGTCAGCAGAATCGCGGCCGTCGTGTACGCCGTGAGGAATGCGAACCCCCAGCGGCCGATATCGTAAGCGATCCCCTGTAAGCCGATGAAGGTCGGCGCGAGGTACTCGGCCCCGAACCGCATCAACGTCAACAGCACGCCGAACAACCCGAGCAGCGCGAGCATGTCGGCCCGGTCGCCCACGAACGACATGTCGTCGAGCAGGTCGGCAAGCGGCTCGAAGAAGTTCATCGCCAGCAGTCCGGACAATACGGCCGCGAAGAACGTCGTCCCCGCCTCGACGGCGCCTTCGGAAGCGACGCACCACGTGATGAGCGCGATCACCGCGACGATCAGAAAGTCGATGATGCCGATAGCCATATGAGTTCCGCGACGACGCCCCATCGTTTGGTCCCGCCGGACGCAGCCAGCGGGCTTCGAGTCTTCGCTTCCTATTCTCCGCTTCCTATTTCCTCTCGCCCATTCCCTACTTCACGACGCGCAACAGCTCGTCGATCGCGGTGACGCCTCGTGCGACGAGCCGCAAACCTTCCTCACGCATGCTCAGCATGCCGTCTTTGCGGGCTTCGGCCTTCAAGGTCGCCGCCGGGGCTTTTTCGCGGACGAGATCGCGAATGCGGTCGGTCATGACAAGCAGTTCATACACGCCGATCCGTCCGTGATAGCCCAGTCCGCCGCACGTCGGGCATTCCTCTTGCGGCGTCTTCGGCGGGCGGTAAAAGAACTCGACCTTGTCCGCCGGCAGTCCCGCCTTGTGAACAAGGTCGGGGTTCGGTTTATAGGCCTCTTTGCAGTCGGGGCAGAGCCGTCGGACGAGCCGCTGCCCGATGAGAGCCGTGAGGCTGTTGGCGACCATGAACGGCTCAACGCCCAACTCCAGCAAGCGAAAGAGAGCGGTGATCGTGTCGTTCGCGTGTACCGTCGAAAAGACCATGTGACCGGTGTTCGCCGCCTGACAGCCGATCGTGGCGGTCTCGGCGTCGCGGATTTCGCCGACCATCACGACGTCGGGGTCTTGCCGCAGGATGCTTCGAAGTGAGCCGGCGAAGGTCTGGCCGGCCTTGGAGTTGATCTCGATCTGGTTGACGCCTTCAATCTTGTATTCGATCGGGTCTTCGATCGTGATGACGTTCCGCTGGTAGCGGTCCATCGACGTCAGCGCGGCGTACAAGGTCGTGCTCTTGCCCGCGCCCGTGGGGCCGCAGCACAACACCATGCCGTGCGGCTCGTGGATCAGGCGAGTGAGCCGGTCGTGCAGCCGCTTCGGCATGCCGAGCTTGCCGAGGTCGGGAACGACGGCGCCCTGATCGAGGATGCGCAAGCTCATCTTCTCGCCGAACCGCGTGCCCTGCGTGGCGACGCGGAAATCGATCTCACGCCCCGAGGTGATCGCGCGGAAGCTGCCGTCCTGCGGCTTGCGACGCTCGGTGATGTCCATCGCCGACAGCACCTTGAACACGTTGACGACGGCCTGGCCGGTGTCGCGGTCGAAGGCCTCGCCGCCGTGCATCACGCCGTCCACGCGAATGCGGATCGCGACTTCCGTCTCGGCCGGCTCCATATGCACGTCGGTCGCGCGACGCAGGATGCTGTCGTAGATGAGCTCCTTCGCCGCGGCGTAGCCGCGCGAGTTCTCGACCTGTCGCGAACGGTCGGCGTCGCTCTCGCCGCCGACGGTCGATTTGCCGATGAACTTGATCGGCGGGCCCCCGGCGAAAACGGGCGTTTCACCGCCGCCGATCGCGATGCCGAACCTCGCGAGCAGCCGGTTTGCTACGGTCGTCAGATGCCGCGGCGTCAGCACCTTGCCCGATTCGGGAACGCGTGAATTCCGTTCGGCGACGTACAACCCGATCGGCGTTCCGGCGGCGAGCAGCAGCGCCGGCAACCCTAGCAACACCGTGGGAAGCATGAAGATCAGCGCAAAGCCGGCCATGCCGCCCGCGAACACGACGCTGTTCCAGAACTCGGTGCGCAGCTTCAGACGGCCGCTGTCGTCGTCGACCCACTGCGTGGTCCTGATCCACAGAAAGAACAGCCCCACCACCGGCACGAAGAGGCCGAGGCTGAGGTAAAAGCCCTGGTAGCTCGCGGATGCGTCGTTGCCGCGATGAAACGGCAGCGGGTAGTGCGGCAGACGGTTCCCCGAAGCGACCGCGACCGGTTCGACGGCAGGCTGCGCTGCCGCGGCGGCATCGCCGGGAGCCGCCGCATTTTCGACCTGAGCCCAGGCGGTCGCCCCGAAGACGAGCAGGATCGCCACGACCCACAACGACTTCATCGATCGTGTTCCCGTTTCCGACTGGCGCTGCGACAACAAATGACACGATCTGAACGCGTGTCAGACGCCGCCGATCTTAGCCGACAGCCGTCCTCGCCGCGAGGGGCAAAACGGAGAATGGAAGAACGGAGAAGCGAGGCGTGAAGAAGACCGGCCGAGAGAGATGCAAGCCTGCTGCGTTTCTTTGGTTCTCCCGTGCCTACCCACTCCCTAAAAAACGCCGCGCGACCCGTCCCCGTCGCCATGCCAAGAGTTGGCCTAGATGGAACGCCTCGTGATTGCTCAGCATGCGGGACAACGGGTCGCCGCGCATCGGCAGCACGTTGTGTAACGCCGCGAACTGCGCGTTGTGCGGCTGGGAGAGACTCGCATCATCGGGCCCTTCCAAGGCGGTCAAGACTCGCGAATGGCCGCCGTGTAACGTTTCCAACAATTCTGCTCTCGAGGGAACCGGCGCACCGTCGGCGTTCGGAACCGAGCCGAGGCCAAACCAAATGTGCCACTCCTCATGTAAAACGGCATTGTCGCCGAGCAACTGCAAAAAACATCCGTCGCCATCGCGAGATGCCCCAGCCCCACTGCAGCAGATTCATGCCAGAAAACGGCTGAACCGCCAACTCGTCGTCGGCGACATCGGCAATCGCTCCCTTCACGATACGAACAATAAGTGCCTAACGGAGGGGGCAGAATGCCACCGATCGCGACAATTTCTGCCGCCTATCGAGTCGAGTCCAATCTACAACGAACATCCGCCTCTTGCCCAAGACACACGCGTAAAGCAATCTCCGCTCGTTACCAAAATCGCATTTTTATAACAATCCCCAAGACTATCGCGCAAGCCATTAGAATATTCGCCCACACAAATAAAGGTCGCCAAGTCTTGTCAGAAGCTTTCTTCAACGAAACATGTTTTTTTGATTTTTCATGCTGCATAGATTTCAGATTTTGCTCTGCGATGTTCGCAATAGATCGCAATTCAGGGTCGTCATGGGCGGCTTTCACCGACATCCGATAATATTCTCGCGCTTCTTCGTACTTCTTCTTTTCGCGCAGTAGATTTCCTATCTCCAACATATGCTGAGCGGCACGATGATCTTTAGGAAACTGAAGGACGATCATTTTTCTAAGTGATATCGATGCGTCGATATCGCCAGCCTCTTGCGCCGCATGGGCTATATTGCCCAAGAACCGTGAATCAGCCGCATATTGAGGAAGCGTGTTGGAAATCCACTGAAGTACTTGATAATACACTTTCGAATTGCCTTGCGTATCGGCAACAGAGGCAATTTCCTCCAAGGTCATACCCAAGGATGTCTCGTCTTGAACCAGATCAGGTTGATCAATAAATACCGCTTGAAGCATTTTCGCGGCACTCGCCGGGTCGCCACTCGCAGCAACAAGGTTCGCTTTTAGTTGAAGGAAATACCATTCTTGCTTAGGTGACAGCGACTGTTCTCTCAGGATCGCATTGACAATCTCTAACCCCTTCTTGTAATCAAAGGCATCTCTGCTCAGTTGAACAAGGAGAGCAGCCGCCAATAAGCCCATATTATTGTCGCCATGCTCTTTCCAAGCTCGCCGCAAGACTACGGCAGCTTCCTTTGGTCTTTCGGAATTCGCGAGGAGATTGCCAACACCGACCAGCGCACGTGCTTTTGCTATATCCGATCGCAAGTTAGAAAAATGGCTGTTCAAAGTCTGCTGGGCGATCTCTGCCTTTTCAGAATCTGACGCTTTCGCCAACTCAGCTTCCATCGTTTGCAATATTTCCTCATCGCCTTCTGGGATGGGCTTGTCAACGCGAAACAAATCGTCCGCAGATGCAGGCGCACAAACTCCTCCGGCAAATAACAGGCCCAAGAAAATCGCGCATCGCATTATTTTCTCCACTTTCTTCAGTTAGCTGAATGCAAACAAGCGGCCATTGCAGCCAAATGTCATCAACTCCCCCCACATGCACCTGCCTTGTCTTTTTGCGATGGCTCCCATTCGGTATGCGCCGTCTTTGTGCATACATTTACAGGATTTTTTTCAGCAATCCAAGCCTTAAATTATCTACGCATGGATCACAGTCACAGCCCCTGTCATGGTTTCGCCTTCGGATCCCCCGCTGCTCATACGACCATCTCACATACGCAAACGATGGTCCATCGCAATCCCCATCGCCACTACATGTAATCTTGATGTTACAAGTAGATGTTGTTGTTTTTTCCTCCTCCCAGCCTCCCTCCAGCGAAAACTTAGATGCTTCAAGTCCACCTGACAAAGAATACCTGTTTAGTTCTGTCGAAGTGACGCCCGTGGAACATTCGTCTGGAGACTCGC
>JACCRE010000135.1 GCA_013813775.1 Planctomycetaceae bacterium | reverse complement strand
CAGTTGCTCCGGTCGCTGACGCTCCCGGCTCGCTGCACAGACCTTCGTTGTCGTCGCACGAACGAAAACCGCCCCGGTCCGACCCGTGGCAGGTCGTTCCGGGGCGGATGAGGGGTCGATGACCCTTCTCGTCGGATCGGTCAGTCGATCGCGTCATGCGATCTGTTCGACCGGCCCGTGTCGAACCTCGTCCCTGAGAAAGTGCCGCCCGTGTCGTCCTCCTGCGTTCACGTTGGGAGAATCAGTCCTGACGCCGTCACTGAGTCACGCATCCCGGCTCGCAAGGCACGGCACAGGTCGGGCCGGTCTCGCAGCAGGAATCGTTGCAGCACGTCGGGCAGCCGGGGCAGGCCACCGTGCGGCAGACGGTCCGCGGAACGCAGCGGATCTCCTTATAGGTGACCTGACGCGGCACGCACTTCGTTTCCGTGACCATTTCGGTCACGCAGACGGGCTTGCACACGCAGTAGGGGATGCGCTTCGTCACGCACTGCTTTTCCATTCGCATCGTGCAGTACGGAATCCGCTTCGTGACGCATTCCTTCACGAAGCTGCACGTCGTGTACGGAACCCGCTTGGTGACGCACTCGGTCACGAAGGTGCAGGTCGTGCAGGGGATCCGCTTGCGGCAGACTTCGGTCTTGAACGTGCAGGTCGTGATCGGAATCCGCTTCGTGCAGACTTCGCGGACGAACGAGCAGGTCGTGACCGGGATCTGCTTCTGGCAGCACTCCTTCACGAAGCTGCACGTCGTGTACGGAACCTGCTTCGTGACGCACTGCGGAACGCAGCGGGTGACGGTGCAGGGAACCGTCTTCTTGCAGACTTCGCTGACGTACCGCGTGCAGCAGACCTCGCGGGTTTCCATCCGCGGGCACCAGACCTTCTTGCAGACCGTCCGGCCGGGGCACTGGGCCGAGGTCGTCGGGCAGCAGACGTCCGTGCCGCCGACGCCGGGAGCGGCGCAGGTGCAGGGGTCGGTGGCGCAGCCGTCGACGACCGGGCCGGGGCAGTGCTCGACGACCGTCTTCCATTCGCCGGTGCAGACCTCGACGGTCTTCGTCTCGGTGACCGGCTTGCAGACCGTGTAGCAGACCTCTTTATACGTCGTGTCGGAAACGGTCTTCCACTCGGTGCAGGTGACGGTCTTGTAGCAGGTGTTGTAGACCGGCTTGCAGACCGTGAAGCAGACGGGCTTGTAGCAGGTGTTGTAGACCGGCCGGCAGACCGGCACGCAGATCTCTTTGTAGCAGGTGTTGTAGACCGGTTTGCAGACCGTGAAACAGACCTCTTTGTAGGTCGTGTTGTAGACCGGCCGGCAGACCTTGCAGCACACGTCTCGATAGCAAGTCTGGTAGACCGGCTTGCAGACGGTGAAACAGCACTCCTTGTGGTGCGTTTCGAAGACCGGCTTGCAGACCGTGTGGCACACGTCCTTGTAGTGCGTCTCGTACACGTTCTTCGTGCACGTGACGGGCTTCTGGCACGTCACCTGGTCGTAGACGGTCTTGCAGCGGGTGACTTCCTCCGTGTCGTACACGGTTTCCTGCACCGTCTTGTAGCAGGTCGTGCAACGCTTCGCGGAGTGGTAATCGCCAGACGGGGCGCAGGTGGCGGTCGGACAGGATTCGTACGACCCGGCACCGCACTGTCCCGCCGCGGCGTCGCGCACCGACGTGACGACGCACGCGGCCGCGAAGACGGCGATCCAGGGGGCGGCTCTCATGACTTCGACTTCCGTTGCTCAGGTGTGGGGGTTCGGACTGAACGGCGCAGGCGCGGCAGGCCCGGCCGTACATCTTTCGTCGGCCACCCAGACATCACGCCTGCACGCCTCCGCCCTGCTTCTCGCACCCCCGCGACCGTTCGTCGCCCCGCGGCCACCCCGACCGCGCGACCCGCTACAGACGGACCCGAACCGAGTCGCGATCACAACGCCTTTGCGTCTCGCACCGCTTTGCGCGACACTTTCGGGACATCAGAACCGCGCCCGTTAGGAAGCGTTTCCAGCAAACGACGCGCGCCATCGCTTCCCGACGGGCGCGGCTCCGTTTCAACGACATCTTGCACCTCGACGACGACCCTCACCCGGAGCACACCATGAAGTTCGGACTCTGCCAGGAGCTCTTCGGCGAGCGCAGTTGGGACGACCAGTGCCGCACGATGGCCGACCTCGGCTATCACGGCGTCGAGATCGCACCGTTCACGCTGGCTCCGCTCGTCACCGGCATCTCACAAGAGCGACGCCGCGCGCTTCGTGAGACGACGCAGCGACACGGACTCGAAGTCATCGGCCTGCACTGGCTGCTCGCGAAGACCGAAGGCTTCCATCTCACGACGCGCGATCGCGACGTGCGTCGCGCGACGAGCGCGTACTTCGTCGCACTCGCGCACTGCTGCGCCGATCTCGGCGGAAAAATTTTAGTGCTCGGTTCGCCGCAGCAGCGCAATCTCGAACCCGGCACGACGATGTCGGAGGCGCTCGATCACGCCGAAGAGGTGCTTTGCGGCGCGCTGCCGACGTGCGAAGAGCGCGGCGTGACGATCGCCTTCGAGCCTCTCACGAAGAAGGAGACCGACTTCATCAACACGTGCGCAGAGGCGTGCGCGCTCATCGATCGCATCGATCATCCGCACCTGCGATTGCATCAGGACGTGAAGGCGATGCTCGGGGCGGAGAGCGAAGACCTTCCGACGCTCATTACGAAATACGCTGAGAAAACCGTGCATTTTCATGCGAACGACACGAACCTGCTGGGGCCGGGCATGGGCGAGACCGACTTCGCGCCGATCTTCGAAGCGCTCTTGAAGAGCGGTTACGACGGCTACGTTTCGGTCGAGGTCTTCGACGACTCACCGGGCGCCGATCACATCGCGCAGGTCAGCATCGCCACGATGACGAGCGCGCTCGACGCCGCGCGCCGACGACGTTCGACGTCGCGCTGATCGCCGCGCCGCGCGACCGAGAGCGCGAACGCGCGCGTCGCAAAACATCGCGCAGCGAAGCGCGCGAATTGACGTCGCGATGGGTGATATCTGGGTTGCACAAACTCGATAAATGCGTAGCATGTCACACAGTTAGGTGGATGCGTTCTTTTACAAGTTGGGATGTCGTTCGACGCAACCCCACAGTGCGCGGTTGAAGAGAACGACGAGTTGTGAAGGATGCATTCATCGGACGCGTGTGGGACGTGTCCACTGTCAGGCGACTTTGCCGAATACGCCCGGTAAGCCAGCGGCAAGGTTGCCACCTAAAGGTCCTGTTGGGAGGCTTAACGGTGGCGAAGAAAGCTGCGAAGAAGGCCGCAAAGAAGGCCACGAAAAAGGCTGCTACGAAGAAGAAGGCCGGCGGCACGAAGAAGGCCGCCAAGAAGTCGGCCGGCAAGAAGGCGACCAAGAAGGCCGGCAAGAAGGCGACCAAGAAGAAGGCCGCCAAGAAGGCGACTAAGTCACCCGGCATGGGTGGCATGGGCGGCATGTGAGCGACTTCGCTCACCATGAATCCCGAAAGGGCGACTGAGCAATCAGTCGCCCTTTTTTCGTGGAATTTCCAGCGTCGATTGCGTGAGCGACGACCTATGGAACCCCTCTCCGCTCGGGAGAGAGGAGAGAGTGCGATGACGCTCGATCGAGCGCGATCACTCTTCGTCGCCGCGCGCGTCTTCGCCGAGATCGGTGAGCGCGTTCTGCGCCGCGGCCTGCTCGGCTTCCTTCTTGCTCGCGCCCCAGGCGGCGGGGTAAGTCGTCTCGCCGATCACGGCGGCGATGAGAAAGCACTTCGAGTGATCGGGGCCTTGCTCGTCGAGCAGCCGGTAGCCGGGCGTCTCGCCGAAGCGCTTCTGCGCGAGATGTTGCAGCACGCTTTTGAAGTTGCGACCGCGATCGCGAGCCGCGGCGCGTTCGAGTTCCTCATCGACGACACGTTCGATGAGGATGCGCGCCGGCTCGAGACCGCCGTCGAGATACACGCCGGCGATGAGCGACTCGAACACGGCTCCAAGAATCGACGTTGGAATGCGATCGGCGCCGCCGAGTCCTTTGCCGACGAGCAGCAGACGGTCGAGGCCGAGGCGCCGGCTGAGTTCTGCGCAGGTCGTGCGACTCACGAGCACGCTCTTCACTCGCGTCAGTTCGCCTTCCGAGAACTCGGGATACAGGCGGAACAGCATCTCGCACACGACGAGACCCAGCACCGCGTCGCCGAGAAACTCCAGCCGCTCGTTCGACGCCAATCGTGTACGTGCCACGCTCGCGTGCGTCAGGCAGAGTTCGAGCAATGCCCGATCGCGAAAGCGATATCCCAGCGCAGCCTCACACCGATCCAGCCGGTCGGCGAGTGCGTCGGAATCAGAAGACGAAGCGGCCATCATCGGTCCCAAGGGGCCACCGAAGCTATTGCCGCCCGCGAGGGAAGTCAACGAAAGGCGGTGAGACAGAGCTGTCAACTCTCAGCTCCCAACGTGCTTTCCTCAGCTTGCTTTCATTCCGCCTCCTGTGTTCTGTTTCCTGACTCCCATCTCCTGACTTCTCGTTTCTCCTTCCCGAAGGAAAGAGAGGAGCGCGCTCCTCCGCCTGTGCGACGCCGCGACACCGGCCCCTGCCGATCGACACCGCCCACGGGGGTGCCCGAGACGACGCTTTGCACGTTGCATCACACCGCTCGTCGCGTGAGGTGGACGTCCGCCGCCGAGGGATGCCGCTCTCGAGCAAAAGGTGCTCTTGCCGACAAAGGCCCCGGGTTTGGTCATCTGCTCTCGACGCCATGGACCGACGCAAGGCCGGCTGC
>JACCRE010000113.1 GCA_013813775.1 Planctomycetaceae bacterium | reverse complement strand
ACGGCGGGAAGCGTACGACGCGGACCTGCAAGGCTACTTCGACACGATCCCTCACGGCCAACTCCTCAAATGCTTGCGGATGCGGGTTGTGGACCGCTCGGTCCTGGCTCTCATCCGCGGCTGGCTGCGAGCACCGGTTCTCGAGACCGACGACGCAGGCGGCACCAGGCTCTCTCGTTCCACCCAGGGGACGCCGCAAGGCGGGGTGATCACGCCCCCTTCGATCGCCTCGGCCATGTTCTCGACGTTCCGGCGGTCTCCTCCCGCCAACAGCCCCTGCACGATGGCGGCGGCATGCGCATGATTCTCATCACGGCCGAACAGCGGTGAAACCGTCCGAGACGACATTTGATCTCAGCGGGCTGCATGGGCAGGTCACCTGCGAACGGAAACGCCCGTTGGCGGGGTGGGAAATCAAGCGACAGCCGCTCTACTCTCGTTGGTCCTCTGTGGTCACGCGGCGAAGACGGCCTCGCTCTTCCTGTCTCGTCGTGGCGGGCCGGCGGCAGGCAGTGCAGTAGCCCGTCGTTGATTGCGTGTCCCGGCCGCAGCCGAAGCAGGCGGACGGGAGGCTGCCGTCCCCGACGGTCCGGGAGATCCTCCCCGGCAGGGCGAAGACCCAGAGCGGGACGTCCTTCGCGGCTTGAGGTCTCGCTTTGTGCAACTCTCAAGTTTGTGCTTCTCGAGGCGGTCCGCCCTGACCGGCCCGCGACAGAGCGGACAGTTTGTCATCGGCCGCTTCGGGGCTGAGCGAGCCGAGGGCCGCGCGGCGGATGCCGAGCTTCTCGCGGGTCTTCTCCCAGCCCGAGACCTGCTGCAAGGCCCGCAGGCGGCCGGTGCCGCAGGCTGTCGATGGCGGGATGATGAAGAAGTAGAGCAGCAACAAGCAGGCGTAGTCGTCGAAGAACAGCTTGCGGTTGCCGGCCAGATCCCGCGCGCAGCCGGCCGAGTGCAGCCGCGCCAGCAACGAGCGCATCCGCCGCACGAGCCGCGTCCCCTGCAGCGGGACCGAGGCTTCGTCGATCGACTTCCTGCGTCGTCCCGCCAGAGTGACAGCCTTCAAGGGTCGTCACTCTGCTGCGCAAATCCCGTGCCGAACAGGATTGGTGCCTCGCAGCAGGAGGGGGCGTGCGAGCCGCACAGATTGTCCGCCTCTGCGGCGGCGGCACCCTGCTTCTCACGCCGATCGGCCCGAGTCCGACCTCGGGCCGGCCGGAGGGGCGGAAGCCCACGCGACCGCCCCGATCAGCGGCCGCCGCGACGGTTCATCGACTTTTTCATTGCTTCCTGCTGCGCCTGATAAGCTTCGGCATGCTGAGCCTGCAGTTCCTCGGAGGGAGGGGCCGGGGGTTCGCTGCCGCAACCGATGACGCTGATCGGGTAGACGAACAGAGCCAGGCTCAACAAACGATGCCGCATGAACATGAAACATCTCCAAAGATGTAAGGAAGAAAGCGATCTGACGCACGGTCGCGTGACCGCCGGACACTGCCCGGCCAGAACGTTGAATACCAACGTATCAAGAGAATACGAGGCGATTGTCGGGGCCGCAAACAATTAGACGGCCTTTTATGTTGAACCGTCTGGGATTTGTTTTTAGATTACAGTTGGAATCGCCGTTGAATGCGTATTCCGCTGTAGACTTGTCCCGGGTTCACGTAACGACGGTGCCGATGCCAAGGGGTTGTTCGCCTTCTGCACTGTCCTATTTTCTGCAGCCTCATTTTTCGTTTTGGAGATTTGCGATGGTTGCCTTCCTGCTGCGTGTCCGATCCCTGCGTCGGGGTTTCACGCTGATCGAGTTGCTGGTGGTGATCGCCATCATCGCTGTGTTGATCGCCTTGCTGCTCCCCGCCGTGCAGCAGGCCCGTGAGGCGGCCCGGCGGACCCAGTGCAAGAACAATCTCAAGCAGCTCGGGCTGGCGGTTCACAATTACCACGATACGTACGGCAGGCTGCCGATCCAGCGCGGGGGGACGAGCACCGGCAACTACCAGACCGGCAATGAGAACGAGCTGTCCGCGTTCATTCCGCTGCTGCCGTATTTCGAGCAGGGGCCGCTCTTTCAGCAAATCTCCTCACCGGGGACGAAAACCGGAGGGGGGGCCATTCAACCGTTCGGCCCGTCCCCTTGGGCTCGCTACGACGGAACGCACGGCTACCTGCCGTTCCAGGCGCGGCTCCCGATGCTGCTCTGCCCGTCCGATTTGGAAGTGACGGAGGCGTCGACCAACTATCGATTCAGCCTTGGGACGACGCTGGCAGGGCGGCCAGAGAACACTGACCCCAACCTTGGGAACAATGCGGTCGATGTCCAGGCAAACTGGTGGGGGGCGTACTTCAACGGCATGTTCGCCAATGGCATCTCCCCGACGATCGGCGACATGATCGACGGCACTAGCAACACAATCGCGATGGGAGAGCGCTGTAAATTCAGGGGGAACAGTTCCCGTGACGTGCTTTCGGAGGTTGCGGTCGTCGCTTCGGTGAATGGAACTCAGCAGAATCTGGACGTGGCAGGTACCGACTGCCTGGCCGCCGCCCAGGGCAAGACCTATTCTGCCACCGTCACATTGGCCCCCTCGTGGGCACCGAACTGGGCGGACGGAAGGCCGTACCACACGGGCATTACGACAATCCTGCCCCCGAACAACCCATCATGCACGGCGCAGGGGGATTCCGACTGGCATCCTGGAATCTGGAGCCCCTCCAGCCGGCATACCGGTGTGGCGCAGTTCGTGATGGGTGACGGCAGCGTCCGGGCGATCTCAGAAAACATCAATGTCAGCACCTTCCGCGCCCTCGGCACCAAGGCCAACGGGGAGGTTGTCGGCGACTTCTGACGGCCCCAGAGGGCCGCTCTTGTGGCCTGACCTATGCAAACGGCAGCGATGCCGTCGTCGCTGCCGTTTGCGTCCGCCTGTCGTTCCCCTCCCGCCCGCGACGATTTCCACGTCGCCGGCCTTCGGCTATGTCTCTCCGCGTTGTCGGGCCGTTACTCTTCGCCGCCGTCGCGCTCGTCTGTGCCGGCTTCGCGCTTTTCGCATGGGAACGGACACGGACACGGGCAGAAGCCCTACGCGAGGCCCGCGCCATGCTCGCTCTGGAGCAGTACGCCGACGCCCGCCGGCTTGCGGACTCGGTGCTGATGCGGGATCCGGGCTCGGTCGAGGCACTGCGGATCTCCGGCGATGCAGCCTTAGGCGAGGCCGATCTCGACGCCGCCGCCGAATTCCTCGTGAAGGTGCCGGGGGGTCGCCGCCGCGCGGCCACGGCCTATTTTGAAGCGGCGCAATCGGCGATCCGAGTAGCGCGTCTCTCGGAAGGCGAACGTTTTCTGCGAGCCGCGTTGCGGCTCGACGAGCGGCATCGCGAGGCGACCCGTGAGCTCGCAAAGCTTCTCAGCGTCGAGGCACGCCGCCGCGAGGCTGCGCCCCTTCAGCTTCAGTTGATCCAGGCGGAACACTTCTCGATCGAGGAGCTCCTGCTGCTCTCGAACCGTGAGGATCCGTATTACGACCTACCGCTGCTCGACCGGGCGCTGGCCGCAGTGCCCGACGACCCTGTCCCGCTGATCGGCAAAGCGGTCGCGGAATTGCATAAGAACCAGCCCGCCGCCGCCGCCGACCTGCTCCGCGAGGTCGTCGAGAAGGTGCCGGCCCAGGCGGAGGCTCAGGCGCTGCTGGGCCGGGCCCTCTTCGATCTCGGGGCGTTTGACGAATGGCGACGGAGGCAGCGAACTCTGCCGGCCGGGTGCGACGACCATCCCGACATCTGGGCCGTGCGCGGGTTCTGGGCAGAAGCACGTGGCCAGAAAGAGGAGGCGGTGCGGTGTTTGTGGGAGGCGATCCGCCGTGACCCAAACCACCGTCGGGCGAACTTCTCGCTCGGGCAGGCGCTCACGGCCCTTGGACGGCCAGAGGACGCGGCCCTCTATCTGGACCGGGCCGCGATGCTCTCCGAACTGCATGACCGGCTCCACCCGCTCTTCCGCGAAGGGCCGCGTGTCCCCGTCATGTTGCGGGCCGGCGAATTGATGAACCGACTCGGCCGCCCCTGGGAGGCATGGGCTTGGTATCTGGCCGTGGCCGCCCTCGACCCGCAGAACGCGGCCGCGGCCGCGGAGCGCGACCGGCTCGCCGCCCTCTTGCGTGAACAGCGGCCGCCTCGAATGCTCTCGGCTGCCGACCCGTCGCTGCGCCTGGATCTGTCCGATTACCCGCTGCCGCACTGGACGGAGCCGTCGGGCTCGTCGGAGCGCCTCGCCTCTCGGTCGGGCGCAGGTCCGGCCTTCGCCGACGTCGCGGCGGCCGCCGGTATCGACTTCGAGTACTTCAACAACGGCGCGCCAGGGCTCAAAGGATACCTGATCTACCAATCGGTCGGCGGCGGCGTGGCCGTGTTCGATCTCGACGCAGACGGTCGGCCCGACCTGCACTTCACGCAGGGATGCCGCTGGCCGCCGCGGCCGGGACAGGCGGAACATCTCGACCGGTGCTTCCGCAATTTAGGGACGCGCTTCGTCGACGTCACGGCACCGGCCGGGTTGGGCGATGAACGCTACGGTCAAGGTCCGGCGGCGGGAGACTTCAACGGCGACGGCTTCGCCGATCTGTACGTGGCGAACATCGGCGGCAACCGGCTCTACCGCAATAACGGCGACGGCACCTTCACCGATGTGGCAGAGCAGGTCGGGGTCGCGGGCGACCGTTGGACGACGAGCTGCGTCATGGCCGATCTCGACGGCGACGGCTTCGCAGACCTGTTCAACGCGAACTACGTTCAAGGCGGCGGCGTCTATGACCGTCTTTGCGGCGACCCGCCGCGGGGCTGCGCCCCGAGCAACTTCGACGGCGTTCCCGACCAAATTTATCACAACTTGGGCGATGGCCATTGGGCCGACGTCTCCACCGCCGCAGAATTGAACAGTGGGCCGCCCGGCAAGGGGCTCGGGGTCGTGGCCGCCGACTTCCACGGCTCCGGCAGGCTTGACTTGTTCGTCGCCAACGACACCGAGGCGAACTTCTTTTATGCCAACCTGACGCCGTCGCTCGGACAGCCGCTCGCCTTCTCGGAAGAAGCCCTGTCGCGGGGCTTGGCTTTCGATGTCGAAGGGCGGACTCAGGCATGCATGGGAGTCGCCTGCGACGACGCCGACGGCGACGGCCTGCTCGACCTATTCGTGACGAACTACTGGGGCGAGCCGAACACGCTCTATCTCCAGGAGCCCGGCGGGCTATTTCTCGACCGAACGCACGAGTCCGGACTGCGAGATCCGAGCTGGCCCATGCTCGGCTTCGGGTCGCAGTTCCTCGATGCCGAACTAGACGGCCTCCCCGATTTGGTCGTCGCCAACGGCCACATCGACGACTTCACACACAGGGACCAGCCCCACCGGATGCGACCGCAGTTCTTCCGGAACCTGGGCGGCGGCCGGTTTGCCGAGTCGCCGTCCGAATCGCTCGGCCCGTGGTTCGAGGGAGAGTACCTCGGCCGGGGGTTGGCCCGCCTCGACTGGAACGCTGACGGACTCGAGGACTTCGCGGTGTCGCACCTCCACGGTTCGGCGGCGCTCGTCGAGAACCGGACCGCCGATCCCGGACGCTTCATCGCGGTTCGTTTAGTCGGCGTGCGGAGCGCACGCGACGCGATCGGCGCGACGGTGACCGTGAAGGCGGGCGGCCGAACCCGCGCCAAGCAGCTGACTGCAGGGGACGGGTACATGGCGAGCAATGAACGGCGACTCGTGTTCGGTTTAGGCGATCACGTTCACGCGGACGAGTTGACCGTGCGGTGGCCGTCCGGTCTGACGCAAGATTTCCGACGGGTGGCGGCGGGGCTTGAATATCTTCTTATCGAGGGGCGTCACGCGCCCTTCCTTCTGCCCCGGAACAGGTTTGAGCCGTGACAGACATCACGCGGGCCACACCGCCCGCTCCCGCTGGCCGCCGTCATCCTGTGGGGCGTCCGTCGTCCTTGCCGCGCCCGCGATGGACGCTGTTCGCGGCGGCGCTCGCCACTGCCGCGGCCGCCGGACTTGCGACATATAGCTATTTGCGTCCGAGCGGCCCTTCGCCGGCGGAACTCGTTGTCGAAGCGAAGCGGCTCCTCTCCGCACGGCGTTACGAGCCGGCGGCCCGGACGGCCTTGCAGGTGGACGAGGACTCGCCGCTCTTCAACCGCGCCCGCCTTATCGCCGGCGAGGCCGCGACAAAGCAGGGACGACTGGACGAGGCCGTGGAATACTACGACCACATTCCGGAGGACGGGAGCAAGGAGTCGCTTGTCGGGCGGCTCGCCGCAGCCGAAATCCTGCTGCACCGAGGTGATCTCGGCGGTGCAGAACAGTTTTACCGCCGGGTGCTCGCCCAAGAGCCTGACCACCATGTCGCAAACGAGCGGCTCGCAATGGTGTTAGACCTCCAAGGCCGCCGATGGGAGTCGATCCCTTACGTCTTGAAGTTGATCCGCCTCGACGTCTTCACGCTCCAACAACTGGTCCATTTCGGCGACACCGACCGGATGGTCGAGTTGAAGGAGGAACAGGTCGCAAAGTTCCTTGATCGACGCGATCCAGGGACGTTGATCGGCGTGGCACGGGTGGCGGTCAGCTACGGGAAGACGGAGCGGGCCAAAGAAATGCTCCGGGAAGTCTTGTCGAAGCGGCCAGACCAGATCGAAGCCCAAGCCCGATTGGGTCACTTGCTCCTGGGGACAGAGTCGTCGGAGGAATTCCTGAGTTGGCACACGGCCCTACCCCGTGAGGCGGACGAGCATCCCGAGATCTGGGTGGTCCGCGGCCTGCACGCGCAAGATCAGGAACAGCCGCAGGTCGCCGCCCGGTGCATTTGGGAAGCCGTGCGTCTCGACCCGACTCATTTACTGGCCAACTACCATTTGGGCCGGCTGCTCCATCAACTTGGCAGGCGGGATGATGCGCAGCGGTTTCTGGAACGTTCCGAGCGACTGCGAGAGCTTGGTGGCCTGTTGGATAAGGTCTACCAGAAGAGAGCGACGGCTGAGGATCTTCAGCGGATCGCCGAACACATGGAGGCTTTGGGACGTCTTTGGGAGGCCTGGGCGTGGTGTCGGGCGGCATTGGCGAACGCTCCTGAGGAGACCGCGCTCTCGGAACGAATGCGCCGGATCGAGCCGCTGCTGAAGCCGGAGACACCCCGCACAGTCCCCGAGGGGAACCCGGTGCTGGCGCTGGATCTTTCAAGCTACCCACGGCCGGAATGGAGGGGCGTGCCCGCCGTGAAGGGAGGCCCCGAGCGGCTTCTCACGAATCCTGCGTTCGCTGTCATCTTCGCCGACCGCGCGGCCGACGCGGGTATCGACTTTCGCTACTTCAACGATCCCGCGTCATCGGCGGAGCTGGGCGGCTGGCGAATGTACCAGTTCACCGGCGGCGGGGCGGCGGCGCTCGACTTTGACGGCGACCATTGGCCGGACCTCCACCTGACGCAGGGCTGCCGCTGGCCCCCCTCTCAACATGCCGGCTCGCATGCTGACCGGCTGTATCGGAATCTCGGCACCGGCCGGTTCGCTGACGTCAGCCGGCTCGCCGGCGTAGACGAGGGGGGGTTCAGTCAAGGCGCCGCAGCCGGCGACTACGACGGGGACGGATTTCCGGACCTCTACGTGGCCAATGTGGGCCGGAACCGGCTCTACCGCAACAACGGCGACGGCACCTTTGCCGATGCCACGGAAACGGCCGGCATCCGCGGGGACTCGTGGACAAGCAGCGCGGTGATCGCCGACCTTAATGGCGACGGCCACGCCGAGATCTTCGACGCGAACTTCCTCACGGGGGACGACGTCTACGACCTGGTCTGCCAGGGAGAGACCGGCAAAGCCCGCTCCTGCCAACCGACCCAATTCCCTGCCGCCCCGGACGTGGTCTACCTGAACCGAGGCGACGGCGGCTTTGCCGACGTCACCGAGTCGTCCGCTATTACCATCCCTGACGGCAACGGATTGGGCGTCGTGGCCGCGGACTTCAGCGGCTCGGGCAAAATCGACCTGTTCGTCGCGAACGATTCAACGTCAAACTTTTACTTCGTCAACCAATCAGACGGCAGGGGCGGGCCGCTCTCGTTCGAAGAGCAGGCCCAAGCCCTTGGCGTGGCCGTTGATCGCGACGGGAAGCCGCAGGCGTGCATGGGGATCGCCTGCGACGACGCCGACGGCGACGGGCTGCTCGATCTGTTCGTCACCAACTTCTACGGCGAGTCGAACACGCTCTACGTCCAGCAGCCCGACGAACTGTTCGTGGACAACACGCGGCCCGCCGGCCTCCGTGAGCCGAGCCTCTTCATGCTCGGCTTCGGGACGCAGTTCCTCGATGCGGAGCTCGACGGCCTGCCCGATCTCGTCCTTACGAACGGGCACGTTGACGACTTCCGGCCCGAAGGGATCCCTTACCGGATGCGGCCGCAGTATTTCCGTAATGCCGGCAAGGGCCGGTTTGAAGAAGTCCGGTCCCCGTCCCTCGGCCCCTACTTCAGCACCGAACTGCTCGGCCGCGGGCTGACGAAGCTCGACTGGAACCGCGACGGCCTCGAGGACTTCGTCGTCTCGCACCTCCTCGACGACCCGGTCGCGCTCGTGACCAACGAGAGTCCGGAGGTCGGCCGCCACCTCGCCGTCCACCTGCGTGGCGTCCGTAGAGCCCGGGATGCGATCGGCGCGACCGTCGTCGTCACCGCCGGTGACCGCACGTGGACCCGTCAACTCACGGCGGGCGACGGTTACATGGCGAGCAACGAGAGGCGACTGGTGTTCGGCTTGGGAGAGAGCGAGACGGTCGATTCGCTGGAAATCCGCTGGCCCGGTGGGGGTGTGCAGCGGTTCAAGGGGCTCGCCGCGGGGACCGAACTCCTCTTTATAGAGGGGCGCGCTGCTCCCCATGCGCTCGCCCCTCCGGAGAGGTGACTCACTACGTCGTAGCAAGGCCGGTGATAGAGGTCGGCTCACAAGTGGCGGAGGACCGGACTCCGGCGACAGCGAATGCCGAGGTCCGTCTCGTCTGCAAGAACCATGGTCCCCGTGCCCCCCGTGCGGCCGAGGCCATTCTGGCTCTCGGCCACCCGTCGCCGGCAGCGCGTGCGGCTTTCAACCGCACGGCCGCCCCGCCCTCCCGACGGCCAACCCCATCAGCCCGGCCGGTAGCATCGCCCACACCAGGAGCGGTCCCGCGTCCCAAGGCATGGGCTTATCCGTAGGCGCGGCCGGGAAGAGGGCGGCGGCGAGCAAAGGGTAGACGAGACCGGCGATCAACGCCGCTGCGACCGCGGCAGGCAGCGGCGCCGATCGTCGTGAAGCAACCGCGGCCCCGGCCCCAACGCCGATCGCCGCGACTACGAACCCCCCGGCAGACGCCGCCATCGTGCGAAGGATCGAGTCGAGCCCCGTTGTCTGGAGCCCGTCGCTCAGGAACTGGCCGGTGGCCCCGCCCGCGGCTCCGAATACCCCCCCCAGTGCGAGTCCGGCGGCCAGCCCGACCGCCGCGGAGCCTCGATTCCGCCGGGCTCCCGCTGCGAGGCCGATCAGCCCACCGGAAGCCAACCCCAAGATCGCGAACGAGGTCGCGGCGGTCCGGAAGTCCCTCGCGCGAACGGCGGCACGGAACTTGGCTTCTTCCTCCGGCGTGGGCCTCCCCAGTAGGTCCATGATCTCGGGCGGCAGGTACTCGAAGTCGATCCGCCCCGACACGGCGAGCCAGGCACACGCGCCGGCGACGAGTCCCGCAGCGGCAACAAGAAGGCCTGCGGCCATGGCCGTCCGACCGGACGGCCGAGAGGTGATGTTAGAATCTGATGCCATCTAGAGGTTCCTCGACTGTCTGCAGGACTGCGTGACGGTGGCGTAGATTGGGGAATCTTATTCCCATTTCTTTCACACCGGTAGCACAAGCCAATGCAATGCCATCGTGCCTCTCACTGGAGGCTTCATACTAACATACTAAAAGGAAGACGCGGCTGAGCACGACATGGTTGAACCTCTTCAACGGGAGAGTCTGACAGTCATCACCATTTCATAGTGAGGACTACCCGAGTAGTGAGGGACTACCCGAGTAGTGAGGACTACCCGAGTAGTGAGGACTTCCGCGGCGGAGGAGGAGATATAACCAAAAGTCGTGGACGGAGGTGAGTTGAAGAAGGCGGCGTGCTTGGCGAGAAAGGGTTTACCAAACGTCCTTTTTTACCGGGAGTACATGAAAGATCGGGTTGCCGGCTTGGAAAAGCGGCTCGTCGAGCGGGCCGAGAAGGAAGCGAACGGCATCGCAGCGACATCGGCCCCTGCGTCGACCAGTTCGCGTACCGCCGCCAGATCTTCCCGCTGGCTGGCCCGGACGAGTTCTGGAGAGTTGAAGGGCGTGCGTTTTACCTCAAAAACCGACTCGACTTGCTGTCCGTTCGCCGCTCGCACTACGCCAGCGCGCTCTCGTCGCCGCTGTCCTGGGTGAAGAGGCAGGAGGAACCGGTGGCATCGCGCAAACTCCACAGAAAATCCGCGTCCAACTCGGCAGGCAGAGGAATCACATTCAAATCCGCTTCGGGAGCACTGCTGGCGTAACGTCCGAAATCTCCGTCTGCAACAAGGGCTACCGTGTCGGCGGGTACCAAACCGGGTTCTCTCAGGCCCGACGGAATCTACAGTCCGTTGGGCCTTTTCATTTCCAATACGTGATAAAGTTTGCCCCAGGGGTCTGGTGCCAATCCGTCGGCCCCGGGGCAACAAATCCGTCCCTTATCTACGCTGTTGCCCCGACGGGAGGTGAAGAACCGTCGGGGCAACCACGTTTTTGGCGGGAGAACAACGAGTTCTTCCGATGGCTGCCTTTATCTACGCTTCGTAGGTCCGATGAGAGACATGTCCTTTGTGCAAACCCTACCCATAGAAAGGGAGGGTTATGACGATGGCGAACGACGAAGAATGGCGACCCCTCATCAGACCGGGAACCAGCGGTTACGAAGTGTCGGACTTTGGAAGAGTCCGGAACTCGAAAGGGAAAGTCCTCTCGATATTCCTCACTCGCGGCGGTGAGAACCGCACCCGCTATCGAACCGCCGCCTTGTGGTATCCCGAGAAGAAGCGAGTCAGAAGAATCCGTGTAGCAACCCTCGTTGCCGACGCCTTTCTCAGACCTCGACTCCCCGGTGAGCAACTGGAGCACGAGGACCAGAACTCGCTGAACGACCGGCTCGACAACTTGACTATGGGTCTGCCTATGGTGGCGTCGAGGCGAGACCGCATGAGACCGGCTGAGACCGTCCCCGGAAACGAGGAAAGCCCGCTTTTGGCGGGCTTTCCTGCGTCTCGGACGTGTTCGTCAAGCGGAGAGGGCGAGATTCGAACTCGCGGTGAGGTTACCCCCACTCCGGTTTTCAAGACCGGTGCAATAGGCCACTCTGCCACCTCTCCGGGTGTGCCGACGGTCGCCGCGCGTGCTGGTTTTCGAGGCGCTGACCCAGCACCGTCACGCCGCTCGACGATGCATCGTGCCGGTCTGACGATTGTGCCTAAAGAGCCGTGATTGGGCAAGCTGCCGCGTCCCGTCGATCGCCTTTGAGTCGCTAAGACCGTCGGCTGGAGCGCAGGTTCGCCCTACCCTACCGTGCTTGAAGCGCTGAAGGCAGTTGCGTTGCGGCGGCGGCGGCGTCGTCGATCGTTCGGAGTCGCTCGACGTGAAGATCTTCATTCTCGAAGTCGACTGGCTTGCCGGTCTCGCGGGCGATGACCTCTTCGATTTTCCCGCGAGTCAATTCACCTTTGGGGATGTGGACGACGCGCCATTTCGACGGCTCGCCGGTGTCGCTGTATCCGGCCGGCAGGTAGATCGCACCGGTGGCGAAGTCGACGATGAACGCGATCACGCCGGGGACGAAGAACAGCAACAGCCCCAGACCGTCGAGCAGCACGATCGAAAAGTCGAGCCGCCCGCCGCGCGGCTGATTGATGCGTTCGGGATGGATGATCGTGCCGCACGAGGCCGTCCATAGCACGGCGGATGCGAGCAACAACGAGAGGGTCGTACGGAACCGATGCGGCATGGCGGCACAGACAGCGAGCGCAAGGCTTCGCCCGCCGGTCGGCCCAAGCCGGTCGGAGCGTGCCATGAAGCTCGGGGATGAGAAAAGGGAGAGAATCGCAATGGTGAGGAGGGCGGAACCATAGTCCGATCATGAATCCGAAGCAAGATGGGAGCTCGATCCCGTCTCCGCTCGCAGGCACGGACACGTGCAACGACGGCGGCTGGGTTCAACTGTGGATCGGCCGCGGAAGTGTTGAGTCGTGATGATGGCGGCACTCGATTCGAGGGGTCACCCCGCCTGCCGCAATACCCAGTCTTCTTCGTCGGATGGCTTTACCGGCGAGTGACCGGCGCTCGCAGCTTGATGGTGATAAACCGTGCGGTGCGGGAATGGGATTTCGATGCCCATTTCATCGAAACGTCGTTTGATGCGACGGAGCAACTCGCGTTTGACGGCCCACTGCTTCAGCGGCCGGGTCTTGATGAAGAACTTCAAGTTGACCGACGATTCGCCGAGACTGTCGACTCCCAGCATTTCGGCGTCGTCGAGAATTAACGGGGCGAACTTCGGATCGACTCGCAGTTCGGCGGCAAGATCGAGCAACACCTGCATCACCCGGTCGGCGTCTTCCTTGTAGGCCACGCCGATTTCGAACAGGGCGCGTGACCAGCCGTGCGTCATATTCGTGACGGCGTCGATCTTGCCGTTGGGCACGAAATGCACTCGTCCTTCCAGGTCGCGCAGCACCGTCACCCGCAGCGTGATGCGTTCGACCTGCCCCGACGTCTCGCCGATCTTCACCACGTCGTTCAGCTTGTACTGATTCTCGAGCAGGATCATGAAGCCGTAAAAGTAGTCGCGAATCAGGTTCTGAGCGCCGAAGGCGACGGCGAGACCGAAGACGGCGGCACCGCCCATCAACGGTCCGATCGCGATCCCGACCTCTTCGCAGGCCACCAGGATGCTGCCCACGATGATCACGAGCGACGCGGCGTTCTGAAACACGCCGACCAGCGTATGAGCGCGGTCTTCGCGCTCTTCGCGAGAGCCGCGGGGTCCGCCGCGGGCGAGCATCATCACGATCCGGCGCGAGAAGACCTTCGACACGATCTGCAATAGCAACATGCCGACGAGGATCGCCAGCAGCTTCGGTCCGTGATCGATGCACCATTGCAGCACGTTGCGCGGCGTGAAAGGGTTCTGCAGGCTATCGACTTCGCCTTGGGCGTCTTGGGCTTCGCGTCGTTTCTCGACGGCGACGCTCATCGCCGCCATCTCGTGGGCCTGAAGGACCGCTCGTTCCGACTGCATCTGGTCCAGGGCTTCGGCCCCTTCCCTGACCGCGACGATCGCGGCGTCGAAGCGATCTTCGGCGTTCTGGACCTTTCCGGCGAGCGCTTCGAGTTCGGCGCGAGGCGCGCCCGCCAGCGATTTCGCCCGATAGTCCTTCTCGAGCGCTCGCTGCGATTCGTTCGCGAGGTCACGACGTCGCCGTTCGCCGGCGAGGAGCTTTTGTTGCAGCTCGATGTTCGTGTCGAGCATCCGCATGCGGTCGGCGACCGATTCCGCTTCGCGCTCGGCTTCGTCGGCGGCATGGCTCTTCTCGACGGCGCTCGCCTGGGCGTGCGCCAGCTCCTTGCTCGGCTTCTTCGCGCCTGCGGCACGGGCGGACGCGCCGTCGGCGGGTGCCGTGTCCGCGGCCTGCAAAACAGACGCCGGCACGCCAGCGGCGGTCATCGCCATGCCGGAGGCCGTTGGAGAGCCGTCGGTCGCTTCTCCGCCCTCAGCCGGCGTCGTCGAGGCCGTCGTGACGATCGCCGCCTGTGGCTCTTGAACCTCGATCGTCGTCAGCCGTTCGAGCGCCTCGGCATCTTGTTGAATCTTCCGCTCCAGCGACGCCATCTTCGCCTGGGTGGTCTCGCGCGTCTGGATCGCCAAATCGAACCGCTCCCGCGCGCGTCTCCACGCCGCATCGGCTTCATCGAATGGTGGCTTGAGGGCCGCCGCATCGGCGGTTTTGTTTGCCGCGGTAAGTGCTTCGATCCGCTTCTTGCCGTACTGAAGCACCCGATCGGCTTCGCGAAACTCCGCCTCGGCTTGATGGAACTCGCCTTGCGGATCGCTCATTCCAGCGCGAAGCTCGTCGAGACGTTGTTGATCCGAGAGGTTCGTCTGACGCAGCCCGTTGATCTGCTCGGCCTTCGTCGGCCCGGCGCTCGACGTCGAGTTACGACTTTGGTTCGGCGCAGCAGACGATACTCTGGCATGGGCATGCGAAGCATCGTGCGGCCTCGTCTTACCAGTCGGTTTGATGACTGGAGCTTCGTCAGGCGTCCGCAACGGGGCCGGTTCATCGACCGATGCACTTGTCTTGGTCGGCGTCGGTTGCTTGGGCGTATGTCGTTCGTCAGTTGATGACGGAACCGTCTTCTCTTCGGCGGTCGTCACCGACATCGGCGCTTCATCGACGAAGGGCAGCACGTCGTCATTCGCGAAGCTCGGCGTGGCGGCCAGCAGGACGCCGAAAGTCGCACTGGCAACCAACGACGCCAATCCACCTACCACACATGGCGAGGACGGTGAGACCGGCGGGCGCAGCATTTCGAAGAATCCTAAACAAATGGTGGATCGCGAGCGGCGATTCGCGTGACCCATACGGCTGGGTCATAATCGGAGACGCTGTCGATCAGCGATCCCACACGAAACGGCCGATGGCGACCTTCCGACCGCGCAGGAGGGGCGGATTCTATTGACGCCCCCAGATGCGGCAACCCGAATCGAACGATTCGGATGAATGGCCGACTGAAAATTGCAAGATTGACGAAACGTCGCGCGCGATGACGCGCCTCACTCGTCGTCGAGGCGGTACAGCATTTCACCCGCCTTTCGGACGAGCAGCACGCCTTCCTCTTCGCGATCGGCGAAGGATTCGACGTCGATCGACTCCGGATCTCGATAACCGAGATTGATCGCGGCACATTCATCCGGCGGAATCTGCGAGGCCAGCGTCACGCGGACGCGGCAACGCTCGACGCCGTCGTCGAACGTGCCGCCTCCTCTCACATGTGTGCTGTGGGCGAGCGTGCCCCAAGGATAGTGCTGAAAGCGGTCCCACTGCTTCACGAAGTAATCGCGGCAGTGGTAGCCGATCGCACGAATCAGCTTGCCGTGCGTGAGGCTCACTTCGCGCATGTGCGGGGCGTAGATGATGAGCTCACCACCGTCGGCGACGACGGGTTCGAGCTTATACATGCATTTCCCCGCGACCCAGAGCTCGTCGTACATCGGCGGGGCGCACGACAGCACGGTGTGGAACGGCCGAGGCTTGCGGGTGATGTGAACGGTGCTCGAAAGCTCCGCGGCGTCGTTCCACGCTTGCTCGGGCGTGCCGTAGAAGAGTCCGTAGAGAGCGGCATCGGGTCGGACGACGAACGCCAGGCAGCGGCGTTCCACAGGAATGAGCTTCGCCGCTCGATCGACGACTTTACGCACCGGAGTATCCTTCACGCCGATGATGCCGACGTTCGTCACGAGCGCGCCGAGCCAATGGAAGAAGTTCAGCAGCTTCGGCCCGCTGATGCCGGGAAAGTAGTACTTGTTCCCTCCTGAAAATCCGACGACCTCGTGCGGAAACACAGGTCCGACCACCAGCAGCACGTCGTAATCGAGCACTCGCCGATTGATTTCGACGGGAACGTCGAGCCTCAATCGGCCGTCGGAAAGCTCGGCCGTTTCGGCGGCGGTGAGAGTACCTATCGTCGCAAGTTGGTCCGGATTGTCCCACTCGTGATTGAACAGACCGACGTTCGCGAAACGAGTCGCTCGTTCCTCCGGCGAGATTCCGACGTGTTTCAGGATCGCCGTCTCGCTCATGGGCTGGTGCGTGCCAAGAGCAATGATGAGATCGACCTGCCTGACGACCGGCCCGAGATGATCGGCCAAGGCCGCGAAGAGCAATGGCAGCGGAGCGGTGCGCGTGGTGTCCGGCAGCACCAGCAGCAAGCGTTTGCCGCGATACTCGTCGGCAGGGATGTTTGATGCGACCCAGTCACGCAACTCAACGTCGGAAAGAACAGAGCGAGTGGCCGGGCGGCTTTCGACGATCGGTGACATGGAGACGCCAACGTGTACAGGCGGATGTAGATCAGAACGGAAGAAGTGAGAACGGAATGAAGTGAGAGTCCCCGCCGTGGCCCGCTTCTTCCGTTGCGAACAACTCTTCTGACTTCTACCTTCTCAATTCTTCCGTTCTCGCAAGAATGAACCGGCCTGCTGTGACGCAAGAAACGGGCACTAGGATTTCGTGCGGCGCAGCATAACATTCCAGTTCCGGCCGCTCACGTCCGGCGAATCGCGGAACGGAGCCGGGCGCGCTCTTCGGAAAACGATCGCCGTGACTGGCCGATGCGGGGGCGATTCGGATAGGCTTGCCGGACGCGCTTGCGCGCGGGCGACGTAATCCTCGCCGCTGTTTTCAACTGATCGATCTCGACGCCAAAACGCACGGAACGCATGACGCTCGCGGAGCTGTTGGAGAAGCAATTTCGTCCGGACCTGCGGTTTCGCGGGGACGGTTATTTCGCCGACGAGCGGGTCGTGATCCGTCGGGTCACACCCGATCGCGTCTACGGCGCCGTTCGCGACGGCGTCGACTATCAGACGCAGCTTGATCGCTCCGACGGTAAATTCGCGAAGCATTGCACCTGCGAGCAGTTCGCGAAGCTCAACGTGTGCAAGCACGTCTGGGCGACGATTCGCGCCGTGGACGCCGCGAAGCTGCTGACGGGCGCCGTCAAACCCGGCTACGTGCCGCCGTTCATGACGGAAGAGCCGACGTTCGACCCGATGGCCGGCTGGTCGGAAGCCGACGACGAGGTGGAGGAGGGCGACGGCGGCGCCTACGGCGGCCGCGATGATGACGATCTTCCGTCGCGACCTTTGGCCCGGCCGACGAACGGTCGCACCGCGGTGGCCACTCCGGCTCCCGCGCGGCCGAAGCTGCGAGCGTGGGAACAAGCCCTGCAATCGCTGCGGCGCGATCTCGAAGAGAACCTGCCCGCGTCGGTCGGGGAGCCGCGCGAGCGCGAGGTCTTCTACGAAATCGACCTGCAAGCAAGTAAGCGGGCCAACCGGCTCGTGATTCAGGTTTCACAGCGGCAGCGCCGCGCGAGCGGCCAGTGGGGCAAGCTGAAGCCGCTGAAAATGCGGCCGGGCAAGTTCGACGAACTTGATCTCGAAGACGACCGCACGATCCTGTCGTATCTCTACGGCGGTGCCCCCGATCGGTCGGAAGGCGCCGCGATCAAGACCGAAACTGCGGCGACGGTCTATCGCTATTTCATTCCGCAGGAGCTCTGCGAACGGCTGCTGCCGCTGATCTGTCGTACGAATCGGTTGCGATATCTCGGTTCGAAAGAGAAGAACTGGACGCCGCTCCAGTGGGACGACTCCGAGCCGTGGGAACTCGCCGTACGCGTCGAGTCGACGGGCGACGAAAGCGAATGGCGGCTCGCGACATCGATCGTACGCGGCGACGAGGTGTTGCGGCAGGAATCCGTCCAGTTGCTCGTGCCGGGTGGCCTCGTACTTACGGAGAGCACGATTTCCCGCCTCCGCGATTATCACGCGTTCGGCTGGGTTCGCTTTCTGACCGATGGTTCGCCGGTGCGGTGTCCGCAGGGCGAGGAAGAGCAACTCGTGGATCGGTTGCTCGACATGCCGGTGCTGCCGCGGCTCGTGCTCCCGGAGCAATTGCGGCTCGAAGAGGTCAAGCTGTCGCCGGCGAAACGGCTCGTGATCGAGTCTCCGTCCGGGCGTCTGCGGCATCTCGAGCGGCTCGTCGGACACGTCCGCTTCGATTACGACGGCGAATTGATCTCCGGGTCGAGCGGCCGTTGGGCGATCGTGCAGCGCGACCGCAACCGCTGCCTGATCCGCGATCGCTCCGCCGAAGAGCGGGCCTGGTCGGAACTGCAGGATAACGGCTTTCGCAAGTTGCTCGAAACCCGCGACGGGGGACCGGACGTCGAGGTCGCGGCCCGTGACCTTGGCCCCGCCATCCGCAAGCTCATGGAGCTTGGTTGGGACGTCGCCGCCGACGGCTCGCCGGTACGGCGTGCCGGTGACGTGGCTTTTCGTGTCACCAGCGGTATCGATTGGTTCGAACTGCATGCCGATGTCGAGTTCGACGGCGGCACGGTTCCGTTTCCGGAACTGCTCGCGGCACTCGCCCGTGGCGACACCACCGTGCGACTCGACGACGGATCGCTCGGCATCATTCCCGAGGAATGGGCGAAAAGGTTCGGGCTGCTCGCCGGTCTCGGCACCGCGTCCGACGATCACATGCGGTTCGCGGCCAATCAGGTCGCACTGCTCGACGCGCTGCTCGCGGCCCAGGAGTCGGTGCAGGTCGACGACCGCTTCGCCGCCCTGGCGGAGAAGTTCCGGACCTTCAACGGGGTCGAGCCGTGCCCCGAGCCGGACGGCTTCGAGGGCAGTCTGCGGACCTATCAGCGGGAAGGTCTCGGCTGGCTCCGGTTCCTGCGCGAGTTCCATTTCGGCGGCTGTCTTGCCGACGACATGGGTCTCGGCAAGACGGTGCAGTTGCTCGCGTTGCTCGAATACTCGAAGCGCGAGGAACCGAAGGCGGGGCCGAGCCTCGTCGTCGTGCCCAAGTCGCTGATGTTCAACTGGAAGCAGGAATGCACCCGCTTCACGCCCGACATCAAGGTCATCGAGTACCTCGGCACCGAACGAGGTGAGTTGCGACGCGAGTTCGCGAGCAGCGACATCGTCCTCACGACCTATGGCATGTTGCGGCGCGACATCGTGCACCTCAAAGACGTGCCGTTCAACTACGTGGTGCTCGACGAAGCGCAGGCGATCAAAAACTCGGGCAGTCAGGTCGCCAAGGCCGCCAGGCTGTTGCAGGCGAAGCATCGCATCGGCCTTTCGGGCACGCCGATCGAGAACCATCTCGGCGATCTCTGGTCGATCTTCGAGTTCCTCAATCCGGGAATGCTCGGGCGCAGCACGTTGTTCCGCTCGTTCACGGGAACGGAAGAGGAAGACGCCAAGAATCGTGGCCTGCTCGGCAAGGCGCTGAAGCCGTTCATCCTGCGGCGGACCAAGAAGCAGGTCGCCGCCGACCTGCCCGACAAGCTCGAAGAGACGATCTACTGCGATCTCACCGAGCATCAACGCAAGCTCTACGAAGAGCTGCGCGATCACTATCGGCAGAGCCTGCTGGGCGTCGTGAAGACCGAGGGCATGGGCAAGTCACGGATGCACGTGCTCGAAGCGCTTTTGCGACTGCGGCAGGCCGCCTGCCATCCGTCGCTGCTCGATCACGGCGACCCGATGGACGAGTCGGCGAAGCTCGACGTGCTCGTGCCTCAGTTGCAGGAACTCATCGACGAGGGACACAAGGCGCTCGTCTTCTCGCAGTTCACGAGCATGCTGGCCATCGTCAAACAGCATCTCGATACGGCGGGCATCACCTACGAGTACCTCGACGGACAGACGCGCGACCGCAAGCAGCGCGTCGAACGCTTCCAGTCGGACCCGAACTGCGGCGCGTTCCTCATCAGCCTGAAGGCGGGAGGCTTGGGACTCAACCTCACGTCGGCAGACTACGTGTTCCTGCTCGACCCGTGGTGGAATCCCGCGGTCGAGGCCCAGGCGATCGACCGCGCCCACCGTCTCGGCCAGAAGCGCAACGTCTTCGCCTACCGGCTGATCGTGCGCGACACCGTCGAGGAAAAGATCGCCGAGTTGCAGCGCCGCAAACGCCAACTCGCCGACGGGATTCTTGAGGGCGACGCGAACGTGCTGGGCGATCTCTCGGCCGAGGATCTGGAGATGCTGCTGTCGTAGGAGTCAGAGCCGCGACCGTCAGGGAGCGGTTCAAATGCTTGACGCGATGACCGCTCTCTTACGACGCGGCTCTGATTCGGCCTGCGCTAGTCCTTAAACAAGCGTATGCCGAACGGCAGAACGGTCCAAGTCGGCGCGCAGAGCGGTGGCGCGTCGGTGGGCGAGCTGCGTTGATCGGGGGATGGGGTTGGCGCTCTTTCGTCG
>JACCRE010000102.1 GCA_013813775.1 Planctomycetaceae bacterium | reverse complement strand
CTGGCAAACGTTGCGGATGAGCCGCCTCGGTTCGTCCGTCACGTTTTCGGTGGGGCAACCCCACCATCGCTCGGGACGCCGGGCGACGCGTACTCGTTCGCGGAGTCGACCGTGCGCGGTATCCTGTCCCGTTTGCCAAGGCCCAACTCCGTGGGTGGCAAACAAGGCGGATTGAGCCGACCGGCAATCACCCCGCGTGGCCCGGCGGCTCATCCGCAACGTTAGGCGGCAAAGTCCTAGCCGCGAGGGTCCGTTGACATGATGCCTATTCTGGATCCAACCGTGTTCGTGATTGAGTCGCTTTCACCGGACGATATTCGCGATGGGCGATCCGAAGGTGAGGCGTTGTCTGCGGCGCTGCGCTTAGCCGAAATATCATCTGAATATCGTCGTGTGCAAGACATAAAGACACTCGGAGAGTGCTTTGCGAGCATTGGCAAGACGACGAAATCTCGACAGCAACGAGGCGACCGCGAGGTTCTTGCTATTCCTCATCTGCACTTTTCCGCGCATGGAAACGAAAACGGATTGGGCCTTACCGACGGTGCGTTTGTCCCGTGGGATGGACTCAGAATCATGCTCCTTGGGCTTGGCAAGGCTACGGGCTACATCGGCCCTTCTGGCTATTGCTTGTTTCTCACCACATTCTCAACGTGCGACGGTGCATTCGCGAACAGGATGTTCTTTGGACAACCGCCGAAGGAGTTTTCAGACAAGATGTTTGGTGGAGCACCGCCTAAGCCGTGCATTGGTATTGTCGGTCCAGCGGAGAAAGTCTCTTGGTCCGATTCGCTAACAGCGTTCGTGACTTTTTACCACTTGAATCTGACAAAACATGTGCCGGCACAGCAGGCCGTCAAGGTCATGAATGAGGCCGCTGGCTTGATAGATGTTTTCAAATGCTACGCACACGACCAAGGCGAAGCACCTTGAGCCAAACGCACGCCGCCGAACAAAGCCGTGAACCGGAGCGGCCGGCAGCGTGTGTCTTGAAATCAGAGTCTATCGCGGCCGCCCGGTTACGGCTGCCGTTCGGCATCGCAGAACGTGACCACCCTACCTCTCTCACCAATGCTGGTCCAGTATCTCGTAGGCCTCTGCTGTCTTCGATGGAGCGCAGATGTCGTCGAAGTCAAGCTCGGTGATCTTGTGTATGACCGCGCAGCCAAGAAGACTCGTGATGTTGACGTTACCGTGTCGGTGGATGCAGGGAAGGAGGGTCGCTTTGCCTTCATGGCATATGAGGTGAAGCGCGAGGCCGGGCCGCTCGACGTAGCCTCCGTCGAGCAATTGGCAGCAAAGCTCAAAGACATGAAGGCGGTAACCCACCGCGCCGTAGTGTCTTCCTCTGGATTCACAGAAGCCGCCCGCGCAAAGGCAAAGAGGCACCGTCTCACGCTGTACGAGATCCAGCCCTGGACTCGCCCGTTAGAAAAGCAGTTCCCAGCCTTGCGAATGAAGGGCACCATCGAAGAGTGCTTCCCGATGATTAAGTACCTTCTTTGCTGGCCGCAACACAAGTTCGCAATCTTCGCCCGGTCCGCTCCAGGCCCCTTCAATGTTCTCGACACCGATCCTCTCTTCTCCGCCAAGAAGAAGCCGCACAAGAAGTTCCGTACGCTTCTTGACCTCAAGTCAGAACTCCTGCTTCGTTCAACAGAACTCCTCTTCTCCCTTGAGCCCGCCCAGACTGTTCTGAACACCTTTCCTATCCCAGCAGTGCTTCCCGGCGGCCAACCGCCGGCGGGACCAGCATGGCCTCACACGCATACACTGGACATCGCGAGCGACGAGGTATACGTGCTATCTGAATCCGCGTTCTTTAGGCTGGATCAGATCACGATCTGCGGCTGGTTACAGTGGCAAAGGTCTCAAGAGCGAACTCTGTACTACGTCATGCAAAACTCAAGCTCCCACGAGGCGTTCGCTGGTGCGCTTGTTTCACGCGACATCCGAGACGGACAGATGACCGCCCTGGTCTTCTCTCCCCGATCGCGTGAAATCGGGATCCACTTCGTCCGGCTCTCCGAGAAGCACCTGAATCTGATTCGTGATCTATCGCTCAAGAGACCAGGCGGCGATGCCTAACTCTTCGCTGCAGCCGACCTGCTACGGCTGGCCTCGCCAGCCTACGCAGGCGGCTGAGCTCAAACGGTGCCACTGGCGTGCCGCCAGTGCAAGCGACCTTGCCTCTTCCCATGAGCTTCGGCCAAGATCGACTCTAAAGAGTCAACGAGAAGGCGCGGGGCCGACATCAACGTTTCGACGAAAGACCGTTCGCACTGGCGGTCTGATCGTGGGAGCCAGCGGAACGAGAGATGTCATGGTATCGGGACATGGCCACTGACTGCATGGTCGTCCAAGGGGATCATGTCCGCGCCATCGGATGGCTGTCCGACAAGCACCCATTCCCGGCGGGCGACGTGCCTGTCGAATTCCTGGTCCGGCTCAAAGAGTTCTGTCGCCGGTGGGGCCATGGGGTGGATGCGCTCGGATGGGGCATGTTCAGGGGGCGGCACCGTTGCGAGCTGTGCGGGGAGTGTGTTGCGGGCGGCAATATCGGGGTGCCAGCCGACGACGTGCTCTTCGCGGCCCCGGAAATGGTGGCCCACTACGTTGAGACGCACCGGTACGCCCCTCCGGCGGAATTCGTGGCCGCCGTGCTGTCGGCCCCGCTACCCGGCACGCCGGAGTACGCTGAGGCCGTGGCGGCATTCCGGGAGATCGAGCTCCGAAAGTTCGGCGAGCTCTGACCGCGACGTGGTACGCACAACACGTCTCTGCTGAACCGCTGCCGGCGCTGAGCTTAGGGCGTTCATCGGAAAGGTGTCCGTGCTGGAAACGCTGGCGTTCGCATTTCAACCGGGTCTGGGCTCCATCGCCTCGATCAATCGCGAAGGCGATCATTCGCTTGATCCACCTGCTGAACTATGGAAGTTTCGCCGGCTCGTCCTTCGATTCCGCCAGCGGGGTGAGGCCGACGCGGTGGAATCGGTAACGGCAATCGTAGGCTCCGAGGAACAAGCCGCCGTTCGGGGTCTCCCAATACTCGCCGAGGCTCAATCGCGACGGCTTCCCTTTCCAATCGATGACCTGTTGCCCGTCCACGAGCACGCGGACGCTTTCTTTACGCACGGTGCAGAGGATCTGCGAAGGCCGGCCTTTCTGAAACAACGGCCCGGTAGAGCTTGTTTCGTTCCGGCCGACGTTGAGCCCGTCGACGTTCTCGATCGCGCTCGCTGGCGACGTCGGATCGCCGTAATTGAGCAACACGAGAAATCGATTGCCGTCGAGTCGCTGACCAAGGATCAGGCCGTTCGGCTCGTCGAGCGGCTCGGCGATCACCGTCAGCACGTATTCCGCAGGGACGTCTTCTCGCAAGTCGATCCTCGCGCCAAATGCTTTCGGCGAATCGAGACGACCGTCGGAGAGGGTCCATTGACCAGACACGGCGTCGCGATCGACAGCGATCTTCGAGAGCAGGTCGATCTCGGCGGCGACCGAACCTGTAGCCGACGCATGATCGGGTGCCTTACCCGCGACGGCCATGTTCGATGTTGCGGCCGATTCCGGTTCCGGCGGCAATGGGATCTGGTTTGGCTCGGCACGCACCTGGAAGTAGCCCCACAGTTCCACTTGAGCGCCGTCCTGCGTTTCGGCATCGATGCGATAGCTCACCGGCGTCGGCCGATCGAAGCCGCCGAGAGACATCGACTCGAAGTGATTGGAGTCGGCTTGCGGCACGTCGAGCCACGGGCCGAACAAGGCCGTCTGAATGCGGACCCGGCATGACTTCGGATTCGCGTCTTTCGGCCACGTCAGCTTGAGCGACACCGGCTCATCGGGCTTCGGAATGCGCGGCTCGGGAAGGGCCGTGAACGTCGAGAACAGATCGTGTTCACGATCGAAAGGACGTTCCGAGGGCGTCCAGCCGAGGCGGCGTTTCTGATCGTCGTCGAGCCACGATTCACCGATCCAGCCGCGGTATTGAGCGAGGCTCATCACGCTGCCGTTTTGCGGCTCGGGATGCGGTAGTCCGATGCTGTGGCCCACGCCTTCGTGATAGACGACGCAATCGCTGCCGCGGTAGGGCACGCGCCAGCCGTCGGCGCTGACGAGTCCCCAGCCGACGCCGCGGTCGGAAAGATACGTCGCGCGGGCGCCTCCCGAGGCGGCTCCGGGAAAATGCAAGCCGTCGATGAGCTGGCCCTCGAACTCGTAGCCGTCGTCCTTCGGATGCACGCGATAAAAGTCTTCCAGGGGCTTCCAGTTGATGTCGCTCAGCACAAGCAGGATCGGGAAGGCCTTCCGCTCGCCGCGGCCGAACTCCGATTCGGCGTCGGCTTCGCGCATCGTTCGGAAGAAGATCGCATTCGCGTCGCCTTCGCGCAGCTCGGCGGTCGTACGCTTCGACACGAAGGGCGTCGGCTGGACATTCGCCGTCATCACCGATTGGCCGCCGTACTCTCGCGCATGAAAGCGTTCGATTCTGCGTGCGAAGTAGTCGACGCGGTCTTTCCAGTCGGGCAGCGGCGTTCGATCACTGGGTACGAAATAGACGACCGTGACTTCGATCTCCTCGATCGAATGCCGGCCGTCCCACGTCTTGAGATCGGCGTCCAGCCGCTGCGGCGAGACGGCGACGGCGAACGCCAACGCCGCAAAACCAAGCTGCCATCGGAGACGTCGTGAAGGTCGTTTCATGGTGGACCGGGTGGAGAGCCTGCATGGAAAGCGAAAACGTCGAGCGGGCGAGATTCTCACGAGGAGTTTTCGGCCCCTTGAGAAGCGGAGGCAAAATGCCTGTCAGCCTTTCGACTCCGCAAGTCGCGTCGCCTCATTCACCAGTTGACACGGAACTCTCATCGATCGTCAGCGGATGGGGTCACGCTGTCAAACCGCTGCGCCTTCGTGCTCCCGGCACCTCCACCATGGAGGTGCCGAAACTGGCGAACAATTCTTCTGAAGAATTGTGGAAGTACGGAGAGTGGAAGTGCGGAAGGCGACTTCACCGGCGCCGATCTCGGTGACGTCGTCGCCCAGCTCGCGGCGAATTCTCGGATGATCGGGAAGTCCGAAGCCGGGTTGGAAGCTCGAACTGCGCATGTACGCGATGACGCAGGAGTGGTTCATCGGCCAGCTTCGCAGCAAGTACGCAGGCTCACAATCGGCGGTTCGTCACGCGACTTGAGCGTGTTCGCGGACCGTGGGGCGCGAGGGTGCGATCGTGATCGTCACCGGTTCGAGCGCGGGCTTCTCTTCGCCGAACCGCGAGCGGTAGAGGCCCAGCGGGAACCGCAGCACGCGCATCGGCGTCACGCCGATCAATTGCACGAGCACCTCGGTCGCGGTCGTGTCGGTGCTCGATTCGCGGACGTATCGGCTGAGCCACGCTCCGATCAATCGAAGCGCGACGCTCACCGCGAAGGCGATTTCGTACGCTCCCCAGACCGACGAACCGATCCGCACCGTCGAATCGCCGGCCATCGCGATCGCGCCGCCCGTGACGATCGAGGTGACGCCTCCCACGATGCCGGCGAGCGCCGTTCCGGCCGCGACGTACATCGTGCGGTTGCCGGCGGGGGAGTTCTTCAGCAGGAAGCCGTTCTGCGCGATCGACATGCCGGCGTTGAGCAGCGCGTCGAACATGAACACGACGACCAGCGTCCAGAAGGCCAGATTCGGGTCCGACGGAATCACGAGCAGCGCGAAGATGTTGACGCTCTTGAAGGCCGTGCACAGATTCATCACGGGTCTGTTGCCGTAGGTCTCGACGATCCGCCCGAGCCGCTTCGACAGCAGCGCGCCGCCCACCCACGACGCCGCCCACAGCAGCAGCAGGCGGTCGGGGCCCATGATGCCCTTCTGCAACAGGTAGATGCTGATGAAGGGCGAGGAAGTCATCACCGCGAAGTTCCAGTAGCACTGAAACGCGATGAACCGGCGGAAGTTGCCGTCGCGGAACGGGGCCGCGAAGACGTCGCGCCAGCGCGGTTCGTCGGCGGGCGTCACCGGAGGTTCGTGGACGCGCAGAAACATCAGAATGTCGGCCGTGCCGCACACCGCCCCGACGAGCAACAGCACGCCGAAGGCCGGTCCGAAGTCCCAGCCGCTGCGTCGCAGCCAGATCGCCCCCGCGAACAGCGACGCCGCCGCGGCCCATTGCATCCAGTTGTGGCGGACGCCCCAGAAGCGGCTCAGGCCCTCGCGCGGAAGGTAGTCGCCCATCCAGCTCAACCACAGCGGCGTGCAGAAGTGCAGCAAAGCGTGGTTCGCGGCCGTCAGCCCGATGAACAGCCAAAGCTGGCCGTCTCGCGAGAGACCGGTCGGCCACACGGCCAGCATCGCGGCCGGCACGAACAGCAGCCGCTCGGCGATCGAGATCGTCATCCACAGCTTGCGGCGGTATCGCAGCCGATTTGCGACGACGGCCGCCGCGAACTGCGTGACGAGCATCAGCGTCGGCAGCGCCCCGAGCAGACCGATGTGCCAGCCGGTCGCGCCGAGCGTGCGGGCATACTCCGTCGCCGCCGGTGACATCGTGAGCTGGGTGTAAATCATTCCCAGACAGCCGGCGAACACGATCGCCCGTCTGGCAGCGGCATCCGGCAACATGGTCACGGCGACGAAAACGCAGCCGATCGACGCAAGGCGGTCGGACGGCCGACGGGGCGGGAGCGAGCAGGAGGGGAGAGATCGAGAAATCTAGCTCACGCCTGACGGCGCGGACAGAGCAATCTTTTGCGTCGCACGTATGGGTTGACGGTTGAGGGTTGAGGGTTTTTCTCGCCCGTCCCCCGATCCCCCGCCTCCCAAACTGCATTTCCATACAAAACAACAATCGAAGCGAAAACAGCCCCGATTGCTCTTCCCACGCCTCTCTACCTGAGCGAGGTTGGATGCTGGTTCGGGTTGTGAGCGGCGAATTCTAGATACCGCCGATCATGCTGGCCCGAGCAAGTTCGTTTCGGCGTGGTGCCCGGCCTTGCGCCGGTCCATGGCGTCGAGAGCAGATGACCAAACCTGGGGCCTGTACGGGCAAGAGCCGCCTAGCTTTTGACCCATACCGCCCTGGCGGCGGACGTCCACCTCACGCGACGGCGGCGTGTCACGCAGAGTGCGTGATGTGTCGTTCGGCTCGCCCCCAAGGGGGTGTCCGACCGGCAAGGGCCGGTGTCGCCGCGTCGAAACGGGCGGGACAGGGGAGCGCGCTCCACTCTTTCCTTCGGAAGGAAAGAGGACGGAAGAACGGGAGAACGGAGGAGGGGTGAAGATAAGGAGACAGAAGTCAGGAGACGGAATGAAAGCAGGCTGAAAACCATCGGCCATCGGCCATTGGCTGACAACGAATCACGCACCGCGAATCGCGCTCAGGGCGTTTCGTCTCGGGCAGGTTGCTGCGCGGATTCCGCCGTGGGTGGATGATTCTCGACGAGCCATTCGCGGAGCGATTGCGGCTGCGCGTCGCCGAATTGGATTTTCCAATCGGAACCGAACTTGGTGCGCACGAGGCGATCGAGCAGTTCGGTGCGGCTTTTCGCGCGGAAGGTCAGCCAGACGGCCTCTTTCCGGGCGCCGGCGACCCACTCCTTGGCGGGCACGGGGTCGGACAGCGATTTACCGATCAGCTTTTCGGTGCCGATTTTCGCATCGGCCTGCGTTTCGATGAGATCGAGCACGCTGTCGGCGTAGGTCACGAGCGTCTGATCGCGCGGGGCATCATCGACTCCCGCGAGATTTCGCAATTCCTTGATGTCGCCGCTGACCTCGGCGAGCGTCTCGGTGCTTTTGCGCGTGTTCGCCAGGATCACCGGCAGATCGCGATTCACCGTCTGCGCCGACCGCTTCAATTCGAGGCGCAGGTCGTTGAGCAGCCAGCCGAACCAGACGGCGAGAGCCAGCCCGAGCGCGGCGGCGATCGAGAGGAAGAGCTTCATGAGAGAGACCTTTTGGGCTTGCGTCCCTCCGAGCATAACGTCTCAATCGACGTCAGGGATCATCGCCCGATCGCAGCAGGAGAACATCCATGTCGATGGACCACGACTACGACAAGCCGGAGCCGGAACGCGACGAGGTCGATTCCTGGCAAGGGCCGGCCGTGCTTGAGTTCGGCGCTTCGTGGTGCGGCTATTGCCAGGGGGCGCAGCCGCTCATCGAGGCCGCGCTGGAGGAAGCCCAAGACGTTCGACACGTGAAGGTCGGCGACGGTCCCGGTCGGCCGCTCGGCCGGTCGTACCGCGTGAAGCTCTGGCCGACGCTGGTCTTTCTTAAGGATGGGCGGGAAATGACCCGCGTCGTCCGTCCGGAAAGCGAAGAGGAGATCCGTGAGGGTCTCGAAGCGATCGACGACGCCTGACCTGGTTGTTTTGTCACGTCTTGGTTTTGGGGTGCCACTGGCTCCGCCAGTGCTGAAGGGGGCGTCATTCTCGCGAAGCACTGGCAAAGCCAGTGGCACCCAACCTTCATTTACAGCCGTGACAAAGGCACTATGCCGGATCTGTCACGTTACAGCGGCCTGCAGGCGGGGCGTCACCATACCGTCAAACGCGGCTAGGTCAGGTTGATGCTTTCGCGTCAGCACGGCACAGCCTTGAAAACAGCGGGGGCCCACGCCGTCCTCGCACGATCGTGGCCTGAAGCCAGAACACCGGCAACACGATGCGGATCGTCTCTGCGGAAAGGAAGGGGACTG
This sequence comes from Planctomycetaceae bacterium, assembly GCA_013813775.1. Classification (GTDB taxonomy): domain Bacteria; phylum Planctomycetota; class Planctomycetia; order Planctomycetales; family Planctomycetaceae; genus JACCRE01. Next base: position 31,312 of record JACCRE010000102.1, on the reverse strand, counting down.
CGGCGAGGAAGCCGACGCCATCACGCGAGAGGTCCACCGTATAGACCGCAAGCGGCTCCTTCGTGCGCGGGAACGCCGGCAGGGGGCTTTCCGGAATCAGCAGGCACGGCGTGCGGATGCGCAATCGAGGCGAACGCCGCTCGTCGCCGGGAACGCTCGCCGCGTGGCCGGTGTCGCGAAGGAAGCGATCGCGATCACCGGGCAGATCGATGTTCCACGCGACCTGATTCGTCAGGATGCGGAACAGTTCTGAATAATCCGTATCCAACATGACAGGAGCTCCGGGTCGAACGCGGCGCCTCGCTCGGCGGCCATGATTTCGATGGCCCGTTTGCGAGACATCGGCGACCGGTAGGGACGAAAACTGGTGAGAGCCTCGAAGACGTCGACGACGGAACAGATCTTCGCCCACGGGTCGATGTCCTCGGCCACGCAGCCCGTCGGATAGCCCTGGCCGTCGGGACGCTCGTGATGTTGATACGCCATCAACAATTGGTGGGCCGTCAGGTCGGAACGACGTGCGAGGCGGCGGAATCCGATCGTGGGGTGCATCGCGATCGTGCGGAACTCCCACTCGCTCAGCCGTCCCGGCTTGCACAGGATCTTTTCGGCGATGTCGAGCTTGCCGAGGTCGTGCAGCAGCCCGCCCACGACGATTTTTTGAATCTCGTCGGAAGAGAACCCCGTTTCCGCGGCGAGCAATCCGCAGTAGAAGGCGACGTTCGCCGAGTGCGTGAACGTCGCGTAATCGTGACGCAGCACGTTCAGCAGATCGCCTGCCGCGAAACCATCGCTGGTGATCAGCTTCGCGGTCAGCGTTCCCAGTTCGTTCGCCGATTCGATGAGGTGGTCGTCGTTGCCGCTCGCGAACGCCGATTGCAGCACGTCGAGAACGACCTCGTTGACGGCGGCGGTCACCGCGCCCGGCTGGTGGCAGTGTTTCGTCGAGAACGCCGTGTCGGCGATCGTTCGCAGGTAGGCCTGATACTGGGCTCGATCGCTATGGCGAATGAAGAGTTGCTTCACGCCGCGGCTGCGCAGCCGCTCGAGATCCTCCGCCTCCATCGGGATGTCGGAACGGCGATACAGCGTGAGTTGGTCGTCCTCAGCGGACCTCAAGCACAAGTCGAGCCCGACCGACGTCGAGCCCGACCGACGTCGAGCCCGAAAGCGTCGCGAGGCTGATCGGAATCATGTCGGCGACCGTCACCGCCGTCACGGTGCGCTGCGCACCGCTCGCGCGATTCTGGCGACTGGCGACGACGGAAGACATGGCCCGATGACTCTGGAGCGACGGGTGATGACACTGCCAAGGTCCAGACTACGTCGGGTTCTGAGCACGAGACGGCTACTCAATGCCTGCACACCCATGTTCTTGGGGTCATAAGGTGCGGCCGTGGCGATGGCAGCGACTTTGACGCTCGAAACGCCATGCGACAGCGCGTCAATCGGTTCGTTTTGACGAGCCTGCCCCGGAATCCGGCGCGGCCGTCGTCGGGATATAGCGGTTCGACAGCGCCGCATAGTCCTCGCGGACGGGGCTGAAGACGTCGAGAACCGTCACTGGTCCCTCCACGGCGACCGCGCGATGCGGCACGTCCGGCGGGATCAGGAACAGCGAGCCGGGGGTGACGCGACGGGTTTCGTCGCCGATCGTCAGTTCGAGAATCCCCGACAAGAGCACGCCGCCCTGCTCATGCGGATGGCTGTGCGACGGCACTTCGGCGCCGGCGTCCATTTCGAGATACGACAGCATCAAATTGCGGCCGAACGGCGTTCGCAGGCGACAACCCGGCACCGGCTCGATGACGGGCTGCTGCGCGAGATCGACGAAGCCCGACACCGAGCCGTTGACAGCACTTTTCCCGGCGGACATCTCTCATCCCTCGCGGTCCACGGTCGATCAGCGCGCCGAGTTCGAGACGGCGGAACACGCTTGCGGCAAAACCTGGCGCAGGACGGCGAAATCGACAGGCTTCGTCAGATGGTGATCGAAGCCCGCTTCTCTTGAACGTCGCCGATCCTCTTCTTGTCCGTATCCGCTCACGGCGATCAGAACCGCGCCTTCGGTTTCGGTCCGGGCGCGTAGCCGTTTCGCGACTTCGTAGCCGTCGAGCTTCGGCAGGCCGATGTCGAGCAGCACGACCTCCGGCGAGAACTCGGCAGCGGCGTCGAGAGCCGCAAGGCCGTCATAGGCGAAGCGGATCTCGTGTCCATCAAGGCGAAGCAGCATCCCCAGCGTGGTCGCGGCATCCACGTTGTCGTCGACGACCAGAATGCGGCAGGGGATGCGGTCCGTCGCCGCCGGTCGTCGCGGCTGACCGTTCCGGACAACTTCAAGAGGTTTCTCGCTCGCCGGAAGTCGCACGACGAATTCACTGCCGAGGCCCAGTCCTTCGCTAAACGCGTGCACGCTGCCGTTGTGCATTTCGACGAGTCGTCGAACAAGCGTGAGGCCAATGCCGAGGCCGCCCTTCGCCCGGTCGAGCGAGCGGTCGGCCTGCACGAACAGTTCAAAGATTCGCGGCAGCATCTCGCGCGATACGCCCGCGCCGGTGTCGCAAATGTGGATGACGACGTCGCCGCCCTCTCGCTCGGCGGAGAGCGAAACGTGGCCGCCGTTCGACGTGTACTTCGCGGCGTTGTTCAACAGATTCGTGAGCACCTGCGTCAGTCGAACCGGATCCCCCTCGACGACGAGCGGTTCGTCGGGCAGCGACACATGCAACGCGTGCTCGTGCGCCTCGATCAGCGGGCGACTCGTCTCGACGGCGACGGCGGCGGCGCGGCGCACGTCGGTGATCTGGCGCTGCAGGTCGATCGTGCCGCAGGTGATCCGCGACACGTCGAGCAGGTCGTCGACGAGCCGCACCATATGCTCGACCTGACGGCGCATGGGAGCGACGACCGCGTCTTCGGCCCCGGCGGCGTCGAGCAGATCGAGCCCGGTGCGGATCGGCGCCAACGGGTTTCGCAGCTCGTGCGCGAGCATCGCGAGAAATTCGTCCTTCCGCAGATCGTTGTCGCGAATGTCGCGGACGAGCAACGCATTATCGAGCGCGATCCCGGCGCGAGCCGCCAGATCCTCGATCATCGCGACGTCTTGCGGATCGAAGACTCGCGACGCCGGTCCGTGGCCCAGCACCAGCACGCCGATGGTCTCGCCCCGCGCGACGAGCGGCACCACGAGCGCGCCCGAAAGCGCGAAGACGGGGCCGGGGTCCGACTGCTCTCCGGTCGGAAAATACGACGTCGCCGGCTCGTCGAAATCGGCGAGATGCTCGGCCTTACCCGTCGATGCAACGTGTCCGATCGCTTCACCGAGCCGGCCGTGCGGTCCGATCGGCGTCGTCAATTCGCCTTCCTTCGCGTCGGGACCGCACCAGGTCCACTGTGTACGGCCGCACTCGCCGCGCGGCGTGACGAGGCTCGTGACCGCGAGGTCGGCCAGCAGCGGCACGGTCAGCCGGGCCAGCCCGGCAAGCGTCGTCTCCACGTCGAGCGAACCCGAGACGGCGCGGCTCGCCTCGGCGAGAAACTCCGAACGACGCGCGGCGTCCTCGGCCGCGGCGCGACGCGCCTGTTCTTCGGCCTGATGAGCGACCTGTTGCCGCATGCGATACAGGTCGACGAAGACCCGCACCTTCGCACGCAGAATCTCGGGAATCACGGGCGTCGGCAGATAATCGACGCCGCCCGTCGCGTATCCCTCGGCCGTGCGGACCTCGTCGGCGAACGCCGTCAGGAAGATGATCGGAATATGCGCCGAAAGCCGTCGCTGACGGATGAGACGCGCGGTCTCGAAGCCGTCCATGTCGGGCATGTTCACGTCGAGCAGGATCACGGCGAAGTCGTTGCGCAGAACCTGCTTCAGGGCCTCCGCCCCCGACGCCGCCGTGACGATGCTCAGATCCTGATCTTCAAGTACGGACCGGTAGACGAGGATTTTTTCCGGCAGATCGTCGACGATCAGTATGCTCGTCGTGTTCTCATCGACCATCGGCGTCGTCTCAAGTCGTTATGCCCGGGCGGCCCGATCCCGAGCAGGCATCTTACCGCACCGAGCGTGCGTCTGCGCCGCTGCGGACGGCTTATCGGTGCTCCTGGCGGTGCAGCCACGCCCTGAGAACGGCGAGCAACTGTTCGATATCGACCGGCTTCGAGAGATAGTCCCAGGCGCCGGCTTCGATGCATTTTTCTCGGTCGCCCTTCATGGCCTTGGCGGTCACGGCGACGATCGGCAGGTTCTTCAGACGCGAGATCTTGCGGATCTCGCGGATCGTCTCCATGCCGTCCATCTCGGGCATCATGATGTCCATCAGCACGAGCTCGATGTCGGTTTCGTCTTCGAGAATGCGGATCGCGTCGTGCCCATTGTCGGCGGAGCGCACGTTCATGTCGTGCTCTTCCAACGCGGCCGAAAGCGCGAAGATGTTGCGCATGTCGTCGTCGACGATCAGCACTCGCCGTCCGGCCAGAACGCCGTCGGCCTCGTGCAGATCATGCAGGGCGGCCCGTTTCATGTCGGGCAGCTTCGCGACGTCGCTATGCAGGAAGAACGCCGACAGGTCGAGCAACCGTCCCGCCGAATGGGCGCGTCGCACGGTGCACACGTCCGTCAGACCGTTCCAGCCGTCAACCTCGCCATTGCCTTGCGCCGAATCCGGCGAGTCGTCGTACAGGATCACCGGCAGTCGCGTGAAGGGGCGATCGGCGCCCTCCGAAGCCAGATCATCCGCGAACTCGGTCGCGCCGGGGCCGAGCACGACGCAGTCGATCGGACGGTCCCGCAGCACCTGCATGCCCGAGGAAGCGTCCGGCGCCGAGAAGACCTCGACGTCTTCGGATTCGACGCATTCGAGAATCCGCGCCCGGCGTGCGGGGTCGGGCTCGATGACCAGCAAGCCTTTCGACGAACGCTCGACGAAGCCTTGAAGCGTCTCGAGCAAATCGTCGAGCAGATCCGAGCTTTGCAGCGGCTTCGCCAGAAACGCGATCGCGCCCGACTTGAGCGCGAGATCGCGAGACTCGTCGGTCGAGATCACGCAAACGGGGATGTGCCGCGTCGAAAGATCGTTCTTGAGCCGCTCCAGCACGCGCCAGCCGTCGATGTCGTGCAGGTGGATGTCGAGCGTGACGAAGTCGGGCTTGTACTCGCGAGCCATCGTCAACGCCGCTCCGCCGAGAGACGTGACGAGTCCCTTCACGCCGCGCCGGCGAGCCCGGTCGAGGATCATGCCGGCGAAGCCCAGATCGTTCTCGACGACCAGCAGCACGGGATCGCCCGGCCGGATACTGTCGCGATCGTCGCCGACTTCGTTGACGAGACCCTCGAGCGGAGCGCCGTCGTCGCCGAGCGAACCCGGTCCGCGATCGGAATCGCCGAGGTCGGCGGTGGCCGCCGCGAAGCGTTCAAACCCTTGTTGCAACCGTTCGGCGATCGCTTCGGCGCCAAAGGGCGTCTTGCGGGCGACGCGCGGCTGCGTGTAACTGGTCGGCAGGTACAGCGTGAAGGTGCTGCCGCGGCCGGGCGACGAGGTGAGCCTGATCTCACCGCCGAGCAGGCGCGACAGTTCGCGACTGATCGCCAGCCCCAGGCCCGTTCCGCCGAACCTGCGGCTCGTCGAGCCGTCGGCCTGCTGGAAGGCCTCGAAGATGATCATCTGCTTGTCGGGGGAGATGCCGATGCCCGTGTCCGAGACCACGAACGCGATCACGCCCGAGGCCCGGTTCAACTCGCCCGCGTCCGGACTCCAGCCGTCGTAGGCCGGCTCGACGGTCAAACTCACCTGGCCGTGCTGCGTGAACTTGAACGCGTTCGAGAGCAGGTTCTTGATGATCTGCTGGAGCCGCTTCGCGTCGGTGATCATCGACTTGGGCAGTTGCTGGTCGAACCTCGACAGGAAATCGACCCCCTTCGCTTCGGCGACGTGTCGGAAGGTGCGCTCGACGTAGCCCTTCAGGTCGGCGAGCCGCAAATCGTTCGCGTCGACGACGACCGTTCCCGACTCGATCTTCGAGATGTCGAGAATGTCGTTGATCAGCATCAGCAGGTCGTTGCCCGACGAATGGATCGTTTTTGAGAACTCCGTCTGCTTCGCCGTCAGGTTGCCCTCGACGTTCTTCGAGAGTTGGTCCGACAGGATCAACAGGCTATTGAGCGGCGTCCGCAACTCGTGCGACATGTTCGCGAGGAACTCGGACTTGTACTTCGACGTGACCGCGAGCTGCTTGGCCTTTTCTTCGAGCTGCTGTCGGGCCTGTTCGACTTCGCTGTTCTTGCGTTCGACCTCGTGGTTCTGCTGGGCGAGCAGCCGAGCCTTCTCCTGAAGCTCTTCGTTGGTGTTCTGCAACTGCTCCTGACGCGACTGAAGCTGCTGGGCGAGCGACTGCGATTGCAGCAGCAGCCCCTCGGTCCGCATGTTCGCCTCGATCGTGTTGAGCACGATGCCCATCGACTCGGTGAGCTGATCGAGCAGCGCCTCGTGGGTCGGATTGAAGCCCTGGAACGACGCGAGCTCGAGCACGCCTTTCACCTGGCCCTCAAACGCGAGCGGCAGCACCATGACGCTGCGCGGCGAGGCCTCGCCGAGGCCCGAGGCGATTCGCAGATATCCCTTCGGCACGTTGTTCAGCACGATCTTCTGCTTTTCGAGGGCGCACTGGCCGACGACGCCTTCACCCAGCCGAATCTTCTTGCCGAGCGACTCCTTGCCTTCCGAGGCGTAGCTCGCGAGCAAGGTGAGGTGCGGGCCGTCCTGCTCGCTGTTTTCGACGACGTAGAACTCGGCCTGTCGCGCCGAAACCACGGGACACAGTTCCGACAACACCATGCGGCCGACGTTCGTCAGGTTCCGCTGGCCTTGCAGCATGCGGCTGAACTTGGCGAGGTTGGTCTTCAGCCAGTCCTGCTCGCTGTTCTTGAGCGTCGTGTCCTTCAGGTTGCGGATCATCTCGTTGATGGTGTCTTTGAGCGCCGCCATTTCTCCCAGCGCGTCGAGCGCGATCGAACGGGTGAGGTCTCCCTTCGTCACGGCCGTCGCGACTTCCGCGATGGCGCGCACCTGACGGGTCAGGTTGTCGGCGAGTTGGTTCACGTTCTCGGTGAGGGCCTTCCAGGTTCCCGCCGCACCGGGCACCTTGGCCTGACCGCCCAACTGGCCTTCGACGCCCACCTCGCGGGCCACCGTCGTCACCTGATCGGCGAACGTGGCGAGCGTATCGATCATGCTGTTGATCGTGTCCGCGAGTTCGGCGATCTCGCCTTTCGCCTCCACGGTGAGCTTGCGCTTCAGATCGCCGTTGGCGACCGAGGTCACGACCTTCGCGATGCCGCGCACCTGACTCGTCAGGTTGCTCGCCATCATGTTCACGCTGTCGGTGAGGTCCTTCCAGGTGCCGGCGACGCCTTCGACCTTGGCCTGCCCGCCGAGCTTGCCTTCGGTGCCCACCTCGCGGGCCACGCGGGTCACTTCCGACGCGAAGCTGCGCAACTGATCCACCATCGTGTTGATGGTGTTCTTCAGGTCGAGAATTTCGCCCTTCACATCGACGGTGATCTTGCGCGAAAGGTCGCCGGTGGCCACGGCCTTCGTCACTTCAGCGATGTTGCGAACCTGGCTCGTCAGGTTGCCGGCCATCGAGTTCACGCTGTCGGTGAGATCCTTCCACGTGCCGGCGACGCCCTTCACGTCGGCCTGTCCGCCGAGCTTGCCTTCGGTGCCCACCTCGCGGGCCACGCGGGTCACTTCCGCCGCGAACGAGCCAAGCTGATCGACCATCGTGTTGATGGTGTCTTTCAGCTCCAGAATCTCGCCTTTCACGTCCACGGTGATCTTGCGCGAGAGGTCGCCGTTGGCGACGGCGGTGGTCACGGCGGCGATGTTGCGGACCTGACTCGTCAGGTTGCCGCCCATCATGTTCACGCTGTCGGTGAGATCCTTCCAGGTGCCGGAGACGCCTTCGACCTTCGCCTGACCGCCGAGCTTGCCTTCGGTGCCCACCTCGCGAGCCACGCGGGTCACTTCCGACGCGAACGAGCTCAACTGATCGACCATCGTGTTGATCACGTCTTTGATCTGCAGAATCTCTCCGCGGACGTCGACGGTGATCTTTTGCGTGAGGTCGCCCGTGGCGATGGCGGTCGCGACCTTCGACACGTCGCGCAACTGGACGGTGAGGTTGCCGCCCATCAAGTTCACGTTGTCGGTGAGATCCTTCCAGGTGCCGGCGACGCCTTCGACCCTGGCCTGCCCGCCGAGCTTGCCTTCGGTGCCCACCTCGCGGGCCACGCGGGTCACTTCGGCCGCGAACGAACCGAGCTGATCCACCATCGTGTTGATGGTGTCTTTCAGCTCCAGGATTTCGCCCTTCACGTCGACGGTGATCTTCTTCGAGAGATCACCATTGGCGACGGCGGTCGTCACGGTGGCGATGTTGCGCACCTGATCGGTCAGGTTGCCGGCCATCATGTTCACGCTGTCGGTGAGATCCTTCCAGGTGCCGGCGACCCCCTTCACGTCGGCCTGACCGCCGAGCTTGCCTTCGGTGCCCACCTCGCGAGCCACGCGGGTCACTTCCGACGCGAACGAACCGAGTTGGTCCACCATCGTATTGATGGTGTTCTTCAACTCCAGAATCTCGCCCTTCACGTCGACCGTGATCTTGCGCGACAAGTCGCCGTTGGCGACAGCGGTCGTGACGGCGGCGATGTTGCGCACCTGATCGGTCAGGTTGCCGGCCATCATGTTCACGCTGTCGGTGAGATCCTTCCAGGTGCCGGCGACGTCTTTCACGTCGGCCTGACCGCCGAGCGCGCCTTCGGTGCCCACTTCGCGGGCCACGCGAGTCACTTCCGACGCGAACGAGCCAAGCTGGTCCACCATCGTATTGATGGTGTTCTTCAACTCCAGAATCTCGCCTTTCACGTCGACCGTGATCTTCTTCGACAAGTCTCCGTTGGCGACGGCGGTCGTGACGGCGGCGATGTTGCGGACCTGACTCGTCAGGTTGCCGGCCATCGAGTTCACGCTGTCGGTGAGATCCTTCCAGGTGCCGGAGACGCCTTCGACCTTCGCCTGACCGCCGAGCTTGCCTTCAGTTCCCACCTCGCGAGCGACGCGGGTCACTTCCGAAGCGAAGCTGCGCAACTGATCCACCATCGTATTGATGGTGTTCTTCAACTCGCGGATTTCGCCTTTGACGTCGACCGTCACCTTCTTCGAAAGGTCGCCGCCGGCGACGGCCGTCGCGACCTCGGCGATGTTGCGGACCTGACTCGTCAGGTTGCCGGCCATCGAGTTCACGCTGTCGGTGAGATCCTTCCAGGTGCCGGCGACGCCCTTCACGCGGGCCTGTCCGCCGAGCTTGCCTTCGGTGCCCACCTCGCGAGCGACGCGGGTGACTTCCGACGCGAACGAGCCAAGCTGATCGACCATCGTGTTGATGGTCTTCGCGGTGCGGAGGAACTCGCCTTCAAGCGGACGATCGTCGACCTCCAGCGCCATCGTTTGCGAAAGATTGCCCTGCGCGACGGCGCCGATGACGCGCGCGGTTTCGCTGGTCGGGTGGACGAGATCGCCGATGAGCTCGTTGACCGAATCGACCGATTCGCGCCAGAGACCGCCGACGTCGCCGAGCGACAACCGCTGGCTCAACTTGCCTTCTTTGCCGACGACGCGGCTTAGGCGGGCCAGCTCGCCGGCCATGCGTTCATTGAGATCGACGACGTCGTTGAAGGCGTCGGCGACGCGGCCGGCGACGCCCGTCCATTCCACCGGAAGCCGGACGCCCGCTTTCCCTCGCTTGAGATCGGTCAGTGCCGTCAACAGCACGGCCATTTCGCGTCCCTGCGTCACCGGATCTTCGAGCGTCTGCATCAACGGCCCCGTTTCGACTTAGCCCGGGAAGATTCCAATCGTCTTGACGACGGCGCGCATCATCTCCGGCATTGGGAGGGTAGCTGCGCCTGATCCGGCGATCAATTCGAGCTGCCGCCCGACCCCATAAACCGGGATTCCCCTGATAGCGGCCTCCGCTTGGGACATTGAGGCGATTTCAAGGCACGTCGCTCACCGGATTGCGTCTAAACTTGTCTGGCCGATCGCGTAGGGGTGCCTTTCGCGAGTTTGACAAGCTAAAGTATCACGACGCGGTCCGACCGCGCTGAGAGAACGGCCCACATTGTTGTCCGTAGAGCCGGGAAATGCCGCGCCGCTTCACCGGGAACTCACCTTCGGCCGTCGATGCCGAGACTCCGCCGATCGGTGCCGGAGTGACGCCGCCGCCGATCAGCCGCTGGGCGATCATGGGCCTCGGCACGGCCGTCGCGTTCTTCGCCCTGACGGCCGGGGTTTCCTACCGCAATCAATCGAGCTTCATCGCCAGCGAGAAGCTCGCCGCCGACTCCCGGTTGTTGATCGTGGAAGTCGGCGAGATGGTGTCGATGCTCCAGACGGCGGAAACGGCCCAGCGGGCCTATTTCCTGACCGATGATGCGCCGTTCATGGACGACGACAATGACGAAGCGCCGTTCCTGAACTCTTACAACGAAGCCGTCACAGCGCTGCCGAAGAAGCTGAAGAACCTCGATTCACTCACTGCGACGGCCGATCAGCGTGTGACGATTTCAGTGCTGCGCGAGGCCGTGATCGCGCGGTTCAACCATTTGGTGGCGACGATGGAGATCGCCAGAACCGAGGGACGATCGGCCGCGATCGCCAAGGTTCGCTCGGGCGGCGGCCAAGCCCTGATGAAAGACGTCCTGAACAAGGCCTCCGACTTCAGCCGGACGGAACAAAAGGTCCTTAACGCGCGACGGTCGGCCGCGGCACGCGCTCTCCGCATCACGCACGTCTCGGATTTGATGACGGCCGCGGTCGGCCTGGGACTGGCCGTGGTGGCGTTTGTACGGCTGCGACGGGAGTTTCTCGAACGCCACGCCGTCGCCCGCGATCTCGACGAGCAGCGCGAATTGTTGCACGTCACGTTGCACAGCATCGGCGACGCGGTCGTGACGACCGACCCTGAAGGACACATCCGCTCGCTCAACGCCGCCGCCGAACGGCTCACGAATTGGCGGGCGAACGAAGCGGGAGGCCGCTCGTCCGCCGAAGTGTTGCGCATCGTCGACGAACGCACGCGGGCCACCCTCGACAGCCCGGCTGCTCAAGCCATTCGCGAAAGACGCAGCGTCAAACAGCCGAACCACGCGATCCTGATCGGCAAAGACGGCACCGAACGGCGAATCGAGAACAACGCCTCTCCCATTCGCACGCCGGACGGCCGCGTTCTCGGCGCCGTGCTCACCTTTCGCGACGTCACCGAACGCAAGCGTGCCGAGGACGCGCTGCGTCGCGGCGAAGAGCGGTTGCGGCGCGCGTTGCAGGCCTCACGAATGGTCGCCTGGGAGATCGACCTCAAGGCCGAAGTCGTCGTGCGATCCGAAAACGCCGCCGACCTCACCGGCCTGCCCGGCTTCGGGCCGGTGAGCGAGTCCCTGGATCTCGTGCATCCCGAAGATCGTCCGCACGTCGAAGCCGAGCTCGCCAAAGCCTTGCGGGGCGACGCCGATTACGACGTCGAGTACCGCATCGTGCTCGCCGACGGCCGGGTCATGTGGGTCGCCGACAAAGGCGAAGTGCGACGCAACGCGCTCGTCGAACCGACCCATGTCGTCGGCGTGTTCATGGACATCACCGGCCGCCGACAGGCCGAGGAGGACTTGCGTGAGGCCGATCGCCGCAAGGATCGATTCCTTGCCACTTTGGCGCATGAGCTGCGAAATCCGCTCGCGCCGGTCAGCAACGCGCTGCAGGCCTGGCCGTTCGTGAAGGACGATCCGATCGAGCTCGACCGGCTGCGCAACACAATGGCCCGCCAGGTCGGCCAGATGACCCGCCTCATCGACGATCTGATGGACGTGTCGCGCATCACGCGCGGCAAGATCGTGCTCGACAAAAACCCGGTCGATCTGAAGGCCACGCTCGACGCCGCGGTCGAGGGCGTCGCGCCGATCATCCAGGCGCGGAAGCACCGCCTGACGATCTCGATTCCCGATCCGTCGCCGCGCATCGACGGCGATCAGGCCCGCCTCGTGCAGGTCTTCTCGAACCTGCTCACGAACGCCGCCAAATACACCGACGAAGGCGGACGCATCGACGTCTCGGCGGAAATCGAGCGCGGCGCGGCCGATCGCGTGGCGGTGTCGGTGGCGGACAACGGCCCGGGCATCCCGCGGCCGATGCTCGCCCGCATCTTCGAGATGTTCGCGCAGGTCGATCAGACGCTCAATCGCGCCCACGGCGGTCTGGGAATCGGGCTGACGCTCGTCAAAACGCTCGTCGAGCTGCACGGCGGCACCGTCGAAGCCGACAGCCCCGGCCCCGGCAAGGGCACGACGTTCACGGTCCATCTGCCGCTCGGTCGGCACGAAGCCGTCTGCGCACCGCCCGCCTCCGAGAAGCCGGCGGCTTCGCAAAGCATTTCCGCGAACACCGCAGGCACCGACTGCCTGCCCAGCCGCGTGCTCGTCGTCGATGACATGCGGCCGTCGGCCCGCACGATGTCGCTGTTATTGCAAGGTATCGGGCACGAGGTTCGGGTCGCGAACGATGGACCGACGGCGCTCGACTGTCTCGAAGAGTTCCTTCCCGACGTGGTCCTGCTCGACATCGCCATGCCGGGCATGAACGGATACGAGGTCGCGCGTCGCATCCGACAGCGAAACTGCCGTCAGCCGTTGCTCGTCGCGCTCACCGGCTATGGCCGCGAAGAAGATCGCGCCGAAGCGTTCGAGGCCGGCTTCGACCGACACCTCGTGAAGCCCGCGTCGCTCACCGACCTGAAGTCTCTGTTCGAGACGGCCGCCGCGGTAGACCCTTCGCCGTCCGGCAAGTGATCATCGTCAGCACGCGGCTCATCACGAATCGATGCGATTGGCTCAGCGAGTATCGCGATATGGCGGTTCGCTCTGGCAGAGCCAGTGCCACGCAAAGTTGGCAAAGCAGCTTCAACGACGCCTCATGTTGAACGCGAGTTCGAGTTCGTCGATCACCGCGGCCGACATGGGGACGGCTCCGCCGAGCGCGCGGCTGTTGATCAGGGCTTCCGACGTCGCTTCGAGCACTTCCAATCGATCGAAGGCATCAAGGATGTTGCCGCCGAGCACGAGCACCGCGTCGTTCTCGATCGCGGCGACGGGCGTCTCCAGGCTGACGCGGCTCGCGAAGCATTCGACGTCGTCGAGTTGCATCCCGTAGGGAATGCGCTCGACGCCCCTCAGCACGATGTAGCTTTCGGGAATCGCGCGGATGTCGGGCGTCTGACCGGTCACGCCGAACGCGGTCGCATTGACGGGAAAGGCATTCACAATCGAGCCGACGTCGCCATGCAGCTTGTAGATCGCCGCATGCAGCTTCGCGGCACGACTCGGCGTTTTGCCCGGCTCGGCGGTGCCGTTCCGAATGGCGACGAGATCCGCCGGTTGAATCCGCGACCGGTCGGTGCGGTAGGGCGTCATCAGGAAGCCTTCGCCGTCGAGCCGCGCCGAAAAGCTACCCTGCGTGCTCGTCAGCAATCGTTGCCGATAGCCCCTGCGAACGAACTCGGCGAGTTGATGCCGCAGTTCCTTCTCGGCGGTCGTCGAGTGGTGGTTTTCACCGCTCGGCAGGCTGCGATCGATCGCGGCGCCGAACTCGAGTTGCTCGTCGGACAGAAATCGCGGCGAACCGAGCAGCCCGGCTTTGATGAGCGTCTTCGACACGAACTCGAGGGTCTCGAAACGCTCGAAGGCCTCTTGCAGCGAAGTCCCGGCCGTTACGACGCCGTGGTTCTCGAGAACGACGCAATTGTTGCCCTCGCGGAAGGTCGCGGCGATGTTCGCCCCCAGCCCTTCGCTGCCGGGCAACGCGTAGGGTGCGAAACCGACGTCGCCGCACACGTGCCGCGCCTGCCGAAACAATCGAGTGTCCGGCAGTTTTCGACAGAGACTGAACGCGACGAGCGCCACCGGATGAGCGTGAACGATGCCGCGCACGTCGGGACGTGCCGCGTAAATCGCCTTGTGAAACGGCAACTCCGACGACGGCGTTCTCGTGCCTTCGACCGCGCCGTCGGGCCGCACGCACACGACGTCGTCGCGACGCAAGCCGCCCTTGTCGATCCGCGCCGGGGTGATCCAGATGTTGCCGTCTTCGTCGCGGATCGACAGGTTGCCGCCGGAGGTCGTCGTCATCCGATACCGATAGATGCGATCCATCAGATCGAGGATCTCATCCCGCGGCGGCAGATAGCGGCGGTCGGGCACTGCGAAGTTGAGGGTTGAGAGTTGAGGGTTGAAAGTTGAGTGACCGCGACGCCCACGGTCTTCAGGCCGTGGGGCCGCACGCAACGTCGCTCAATGCGCAGAGCAGATCACTTCGAAGTCTCGGTAAGGCTCAACTCCTTGATGCTCACGTTCTTCCACAGGATCTTGCCGGCTTTGCCGCTGTGGACCTGGAGGGCGATGAAGCCTTCGGCGTCTTCGGCGTCGTGCAGGTCGGCGACGGGCACTCCGTTGACCCACGTCTGAAGGTGATCGCCTTCGGCTTTGATGACGTACTCGTTCCAGTCGTCGAGCTTGAACGCCGCCTGCTTCTCGGGCTTGTCCTTCAGGTCATAGAGCCAGCCGCGGCGACCTTCGTCGTAGATGCCGCCCGACCATTTGCGATCGCTGGGATCGACTTCCATCTGGTAGCCGAACACGCGGTCCGGGTTCTTGTCGGTCTCGGGCTTCTGATGGCTGCGGAACTGAATGCCCGAGTTCCCCGGCACTTCGAGCTTGAGATCGGCCTTGAAGATGAAGTCGCCGTAGGTCTTTTCGGTGCGCAGAAACGTGTTCGGTCCGGGACCGACTTCGCCGACGATCGTGTCGCCTTCGATCTTGTAGGTCGCATCGCCGCCGACCTTCTTCCAGCCGGTGAAGTCCTTGTCGTTGAACATCGGTTGCAGGTCGTCGGTCTTCGGGACCGGATCTTCGGCGACCGCGGTCGCGGCGAACACGCAAACGGAAGCAAGAGCGCACAATCGGAGAATCATCGGTCGCACCTGTTAGGCCACGTTGCCATCGAGTGTTCAAGCTCAGTGGGCGTTCAAGGTAAGGTGCGCGGAGGGCATGTTCCAGCGACTCATGCCCGCCCGGTGAGATGAAGTGGGGAATCCACCCTGTGGAGCGATGTCGATGGTCCGGACGATGGACCTCGCGCGTGGGGAGCCAGACGGTTCGTCTTGACCGACAATGCGTCACGATGTTTGTTGACGTTCCGAATCGAACCCCTCTCCTCTGGGGAGAGGGGGAGAGGGGCAGAGGTGAGGGGAGCAATCGGCGGCTTCACCTTGCCAGCCGAGCTTATGACAATCCAGATTCAGCAGTCGAAATCGAACATAGGCACAAGCGGCGCGTGAGATATCCACTCACCCCCGGCCCCTCTCCCCAGCGGAGAGGGGAAGTCGCGTGAGCGCACTTAGCAAGAACATCGAGGGCCCATGAAGTCGCTATCCGATCACGTTCCGTCTCGCGTGATCATCGAAGGCGTCGATCCCGAAATCGACGGGGGGCGATTTCCGATCAAGCGAGCCGTCGGCGAAGACGTCGAGGTCGAAGCCGATATCCACACCGACGGACATGAAGTCCTCGCGGCCACGCTCAAGTACCGTCCCGAAGGGACCGGCGAGTGGTCGGAAGTGCGAATGACGCCGCTCGGCAACGACCGCTGGTCGGCGAGCTTTCCCGTTCACGAGCAGCGCTGGCACGAGTACGCGCTCGAAGCCTGGATCGATACCTTCGCCACGTGGCGACGCGATCTCCAGAAGAAGGCCGAAGCGCAACAAGACGTCACCAGCGAGCTCTTGGAAGGAGCCGCGTTCATTCGCAAGACGGCGAAGCGCGCCGGCGACGACGGCGACTGGCTGCGCGGTCACGCCGACATCATCGATCGCGGCGATCAGCAGTTGGGCGTCGAAGCGGCTCTCGACGAAACGCTCGCCACCGTGATGGCTCGTCATGGCGATCGAACTTTCGGACACCGCTACGAGCGTGTGCTGCGGGTTTGGGTCGATCGGGTGCGGGCGCGCTTCGCATCGTGGTATGAGCTGTTTCCGCGTTCGACGGCCGACGAACCGGGCCGTCACGGCACCTTCCGCGACGTTGAAAAACGCCTGCCCTATGTCGCCGAGATGGGCTTCGACATTCTGTATCTGCCGCCGATTCATCCCATCGGGCGTGCCTTCCGCAAAGGTCCGAACAACACGCTGACTCCCGGTCCCGACGACCCCGGCAGCCCCTGGGCCATCGGCGGAGCCGAAGGCGGGCACAAGGCGATCCACCCCGACCTCGGCGACTTCGACGACTTCGATCGGCTGCTCGAGTCCGCGAAGACACATGACCTCGAGATCGCGCTCGACATCGCGTTTCAGTGCTCGCCCGATCATCCGTACGTCAAAGAGCATCCGCAGTGGTTCAAGCACCGCCCCGACGGCACGATCAAGTACGCCGAGAACCCGCCGAAGAAGTATCAGGACATCTATCCGCTCGATTTCGAGTGCGAAGACTGGCGTGCGCTGTGGGAAGAACTGTTGAGCGTCGTGATGTTCTGGGCCGATCGCGGGGTGAAGGTGTTCCGCGTCGACAACCCGCACACGAAGCCGTTCCGCTTCTGGGAGTGGCTGATCGCGAACGTGCAGAAGACGCACCCCGACGCGATCTTCCTGTCGGAAGCGTTCACGCGGCCCAAGGTGATGAAGTATCTCGCCAAAAGCGGCTTCACGCAGTCCTACACCTACTTCACCTGGCGAAACACGAAGTGGGAAATCGAGGACTACTTCACCGAGCTCAATCAGACGTCGGTCCGCGAATATATGCGGCCGAATCTCTTTGCGAACACGCCCGACATCCTGCCCGAGTACCTGCAGACGGGCGACGAAGCAGGGTTTCGCATTCGGTACATCCTCGCGGCCACGCTGGGTGCGACCTACGGCATCTACGGGCCGACCTACGAGAACTTCGAGCGCGCGCCGATCAAAGCCGGCGCCGAAGAGTACCTCGACAGCGAGAAGTACCAGCTACGGCATTGGGACTGGGATCGGCCGAACGTGTTTCGCGAGCTGATCGCGCTCGTCAACGGCATCCGCAAGGAGAACCCGGCGCTGCAATTCGACCATCGGCTGCGGTTCTATCCGACCGACAACGAACGCATCGTCTGTTACGGCAAAACGACGCCCGGCTACTCGAATATCATCGTGACGGTCGTGAACGTCGATCCGTATCACCCGCAGTCCGGCCACATCAAGTTGCCGCTGCACGTGTTCGGATTGAACGTTGACGACGCGTATCAGGTGCAGGATCTGCTCACCGGCGCGCACTTCCTGTGGCACGGCGAATCGAACTTCGTGTCTCTCGATCCACGAGGCGTGCCTGCGCACGTCCTGCGGCTGCGCAAGAAGGCACGCACCGAACGCGACTTTGATTACTTCATGTAGAACAGCCGAGAGTTTCGGGAGGGTGGCACGCCCTGACGTTAGGAAGGGCGTGGCGAGACATATCACGTCCACGCCCATCCCGTTGGTCTGGGCGTGCCACCCAGCCCCGGATCACTCAGGACAACTCGCGGACCTGCGTTCGCGGTTAAACATTTCGTGGCGATATGTCCGAACCAGACCCCAACGCGATCCCAACCATCGAACTCTCGGACGACTGGTCTCAGTGTCTCGACGGCCGAGCCCGCGCAGCGCTGGAACAATCCGCGCTGCCGGCGTTCCTGAAGTCACAGCGCTGGTTCGGCGGCAAGGCCCGCAAGATCGCATCGGTTCGCATCGTCGATTCGGCCCCGTTCTCTGCGGAGCCGGCGATCGCCTTTCTGACGTGGCTCGAAGTTCGCTTCGCGGGTGGTGAGGCCGATCTCTATTTCGTGCCACTCGCGATCGCGCCCAGTGCGAACATGGCGGATCGAACTGCGATTGTCGCGCGGCTGCGGTCGCCGGCGGGCGAGGCGGTGCTGCACGACGCTCTGGTGGATGCCGCCGTGTGCGCCGCGCTGCTCGATCTGATCGGCCGTGAAAGTTCGTTCACGACGCACCACGGCGTCGTGCATGCCGAGGCCACGTCGGCTTTCGCTGAACTTCGCGGCGATCGAGCACAAACTCTCACACCGAAGCTCGGGCCGCCCACGTCGAGCAACTCGCTGATCTTCTATGGCGACCGCTTGCTGATGAAGCTCTTCCGCCGGCTCGAAGTCGGCGTGAATCCGGACTACGAGATCGGCCGTTTTCTGACGGAAAGCAGCCGTTTCGATCGCCTGCCGCGCGTCGCCGGTGCGATCGAATACTGCCAGAATGAGGCCCGCTGCCCCATGACGCTGGGGATCGTCCAACAACTCGTACCGAATCAGGGCGACGGCTGGCAGCACGCGCTGGGCGAGCTGTCGCGTTATTACGAGCAAGCGGCCCGCAAAGCAGAGGCGAGCACGCTCGACCCCATCATTGGGAAGGAATCCGTCGGCGAGTATTCGCACGCCGCGAAGCGGCTCGGCCAGCGCACCGCCGAAATGCATCTGGCGCTGGCCAGTGAAACGGCCGATCCCGCGTTCGCGAAGGAGCCGATCACCGCGGCCGATGTCGAAGCCGTCCGCAAGGAAATCATCGCGCAAGGACGACGCGCGATACGCACTCTTGAGGAGAACCGCGATCAACTGCCCGCAGAAGTGACGACCGACGCCGACGAACTGCTGCAAGCGGGGCCGGCAGCGATCGAACGCGTCGTTCGTCAAACATCCGCGGTGCCTGCCGCGGTCAAAACGCGGGTTCATGGCGATTATCACCTCGGCCAGGTGCTGTGGGTCGACGGCGACTACGTGATCCTCGACTTCGAAGGTGAACCGACGCGCACGATCGACGAACGACGCGAGATGTTCTCGCCGCTCCGCGACGTCGCCGGGATGCTGCGGTCGTACCACTACGCCGCCTACGCGGGACTCTTCGCGTTCACGAAGACGCGACCGCACGAATTTGAGCGACTGCTGCCTTGGGCGGAACTCTGGCAGCGAACCGTCTCGGCGACGTTTCTGGCGGAGTATGTGAAGACCGCCGGCGATGCGGCGTTCCTTCCCAAGGAAAGCGACCAGTTCGCGAGCCTGCTCGACGGCTTCATGCTGGCGAAGGCGTTCTATGAACTCTCTTACGAGCTGAATAACCGGCCCGATTGGGTGCGTATTCCGTTGGGAGGCGTGAAGGCGCTGCTGGCGAAGAGGGAAGTAAATGCCTCCCCTCTCCCTGGGGAGAGGGGCCGGGGGTGAGGGGACGAGGTTGACGTGCCGTCTCGCTTGCGTCTTTTCGTGCGGTGGTTTTCAACGCGGAGAGGCGTGCCATGGGAGCGGCAGGACATCCCCTCACCCCTTTCCCCTCTCCCCAGTGGAGAGGGGAACTGGATTCGCGGGCCGCAGCCGATCGGCTTCGAAAGACACATCATTCGCATATGAATCAATCAACGTGAAAGCGACGTTATGAGCACGGCAGCGCTGACAGACTTCGACGTGCATCTCTGGTCGGAAGGCAGCCACTTCCGCGCCTACGAGAAGATGGGCGCGCACCTCGACGAGCAGAACGGCACGCCGGGAACGCGTTTCGCCGTATGGGCGCCGAACGCCGAGCGCGTGTCGGTCATCGGCGACTTCAACGGCTGGAACTCGGATTCGAATCCACTGAATCCGACCGGTTCGTCGGGCATCTG
This sequence comes from Planctomycetaceae bacterium, assembly GCA_013813775.1. Taxonomy (GTDB): domain Bacteria; phylum Planctomycetota; class Planctomycetia; order Planctomycetales; family Planctomycetaceae; genus JACCRE01. The sequence continues at coordinate 11,553 of JACCRE010000102.1, read as the reverse complement.
GGAAGGCTTCCTGCCCGGAGTGAATCAAGGCGCGGCGTACAAGTACGCGATCCGCTCGCGCTACAACGGATACCGGGTCGATAAGGCCGATCCGTTTGGCTTTTCCGCCGAGATGCGTCCCAGCACGGCCTCGAAAGTCTGGGACATCGAAGGCTACGACTGGTCGGACGACGAATGGCTGGCGATCCGCAAGGGCGTCCATGGTCAGCACGCGCCGATGTCGGTCTACGAAGTTCACCTCGGCTCATGGCGTCGCGTGCCCGAGGAGGGCAATCGCTGGCTGACCTATCGCGAGATGGCTCCGCAACTCGCCGACTATTGCCACGAGATGGGCTTCACCCATGTCGAACTGCTGCCGATCAGCGAGCATCCGTTCGACGGCTCATGGGGCTATCAGACCGTCGGCTATTTCGCTCCGACGAGCCGCTTCGGCGCGCCGCAGGACTTCATGTTCCTCGTCGACACGCTGCACCAGCGCGGCATCGGCGTGATCCTCGACTGGGTGCCCGCGCACTTTCCCCGCGACGAGCACGGGCTGGGTTACTTCGACGGCACACATCTCTACGAGCACGCCGACCCGCGGCTGGGCGCCCATCAGGACTGGGGCACGTTCATCTTCAACTTCGGCCGCAACGAGGTCGTCAACTTTCTGATCAGCAACGCGCTCTTCTGGATCGACAAATATCACCTCGACGGGCTGCGGGTCGATGCCGTCGCGTCGATGCTCTATCTCGATTACTCGCGCAAAGAGGGCGAGTGGATTCCGAATCGCTTCGGCGGACGCGAGAACCTCGAAGCGATCTCGTTCCTTCGAAAGTTCAATGAACGCGTCTATCAGGAATATCCAGACGTCGTCACCATCGCCGAGGAATCGACGGCGTGGCCGATGGTCAGCCGGCCCACCTACGTCGGCGGTCTCGGCTTCGGCTACAAGTGGGACATGGGCTGGATGCACGACAGCCTCAAGTACCTCGAGCACGACCCGGTCCACCGCAAGTATCACCACAACGCATTGAGCTTCCGCATGCTCTACGCATTCGGCGAGAACTACATGCTGCCTCTGTCGCACGACGAGGTCGTGCACGGCAAAGGCTCGCTCATCGCGAAGATGCCGGGAGACGACTGGCAGAAGCTCGCGAGTCTGCGGCTCTTGTTCGGCTACATGTTCGTGCAGCCCGGCAAGAAGCTGCTGTTCATGGGCGACGAACTCGGGCAGTGGGAGGAATGGAACCACGATTCGAGCATCGCCTGGCATCTGCTCGATAACGCGGGCCACAAAGGATTGCAGCGCTGGGTCCGCGACCTCAACACGGCTTACCGCGGTGAGCGCGGCCTGCACGAGTTCGACTGCGACCCGGCGGGTTTCGAATGGATCGATGCCAACGACGCCGAGGGCAGCGTGCTCAGTTTTCTGCGGAAGGGCTACAAGCGCGAAGACGACGTCGTCGTCGTATGCAACTTCACGCCGCTCGTGCGATCCAATTACCGCATCGGCGTGCCCGCCGGCGGCACGTGGGTCGAGATCCTCAACAGCGACGCTCCGCTCTACGGCGGCAGCGGCCAGGGCAACTTCGGCGGCACGAAGGCGGCCCCGATCCCGTGCCACGGCCGTCCCTACTGCCTGACTGTGCTCGCTCCGCCGCTGGGCATCGTGGCGTTCAAGCGGAAAGGCAAATGACCGACGACTTCGCAGCGGCGCAGCCGAGAGCGAATCGGTTCGATGAAAGCCGCCCTTCGTCCGTCATCCCACCCACAGCACGCCCACGATGAGATCGTAGGCCGCGTGCGCGCCGACGGTGATGCCGAAGCCTCGCTTCACGAACAGGACCGCGAAGTAGACGCCGGCGAGCGTGCGGAAGCAGAAGGTGTAAGGCACGAGGGCGTCTCCCGCCGGGCCGACGTAGTGCGCGAGCGAGAACATCAGGCTCGTCGCGAGGACCGCCAGCGCCGCACTGCCGCGCGGCCCCGCTTGTAAGACGCGAAACAACGTGTAGCAAGCGGGAAGCAGCAACAACCGGAACAGCACCTCTTCGTAGATCCCCGCACCGACGAACGTCAACGCTCGCGCCACCGCGAGGCGAGTCTTCGTCTGGTGAGCGGGGGGCGTCACCCCCCCGAGGTCTTCAGTGGTCTCACTCTCGTCGAGGCTTCCAGAAGACGCGATGATCTCGGCGGGCTCCCCCCCGCCGCTCGCCGGCGATTCGATCGACGCCGTCGGCAACCCGGCCCGTCGGAAGGCGAGTTCCGACGCCTGACCGGCGACGACAAGCGCGAACGCGAAGATCAAGCTCTCTGCGAACATGCCGGCGAGGGTTTCCGCCCGAACCCGCCACGGCAAGTAGCCGTAGAAGTTCCAGAGCAGCAGCAACGCCATCACGACGAGCGGCAGCGCGAAGCTCTGATGGACTCCAGCGGTGTAGAGCCACGACCGCATCCAGACGTCGGCGCCGTTGCGCAGCAGTTCCTCGCGGCCCTCGCCCAGCCAGAGCACGCCGATCTCGTAGGCGATCAGCAGCGGCGCGAGAAATAAAAGGCACGCGAAGGGCCGTCGCGTTTCCGACCAGTATTCTTCCGCCGCGACCAGCGCACGATCCTGCTTCACCGCCGGCCGAGAGGCGGGTGCGGTCTTCAATCGCGGCTTGCGTGCGGTAACCGTGGCCATGCGGGGAGACTGGAGGGCCGCTGCATTGCGGCATCGGTGTGAGAGGGTGGCACGCCCAGACCAACGGGATGGGCGTGGGCGCGATACGTCTCGCCACGCCCTTCCTCCGTCAGGGCGTGCCACTCACTCGCGTCGGGATCTTCAGGAAGTGTGGCCCTTTACTCGCCGGATGAGCTTGATCGATCCGCAATCGGCGTCGGCCGTGATCGGTCAGCATCCAAGTGCGAGCGGCGCCGCGGCCGAAGTCGGCGTCGGCCGGAAACTCGCCTCCCAGCGACCACAACAGATTCGCCGTCAGTTCGGCATCGAACGCGCCGAGCCGTGCCTCATGGTGCAATCGCTTCGCCGCGGCGAGCGGGCTGCCGTCGAACAGCTCGGCGAAGCGCACCGCCGCGGCGATCGCGCGATCGCCCAAGGTGAGTCGCGACGCCTTGAGCCTTTCCGGAAAGCCCGTTCCGTCGGATCGCTCATGATGCCGGGCGATGTGCAATGACAGTGACGCCGGAACATCGTCGAACCCCGCGGCGAAGGCCGCTCCGACGTGAACATGCTCGACATCGTTCGCTTGAACAACAGCGTCACGCTGTGATTTTCGTCGCGGCCGGCAACAGCCCGCGTCGGCGAGCAGCGCGGCGAGCACCAGGTCCTCGGCCTGCGATTGCAGCGTCACGAAATGCACAGCGAACCAGGCGGTGGTGCGTGCGGCGAGAAGGCTGCGCTGCAGGATTGCCTCGACGGGATCGTTAAGAGGCTCTGACGGAACTCCCCTCTCCCTGGGGAGAGGGGCCGGGGGTGAGGGGCGAGGTGGACGTCCCATGTCGCTTGCGCCCGTTCGCGAGACGGTCGCCAAGCCTGGAAGATGCGGGGATGAAGCGGCAAGGCGTCCCCTCACCCCTGACCCCTCTCCCCAGGGAGTTGGGACTGGATTCGTGAGCTGATTCGGGGCAGTGGCGGTTTTGTCTGAGGCTTCCAGGCTCCGCCACACGAGCGGCTCTGAAGCCGCTGCCAGCGTCTCGGCGGCCGAACTCGCATCGGACGTCGCGAGCAACAGTCCGCGAGCTATCTGCCGCAATCCCGCCGACGAGGGCCGCGGCGATCGCCACTGCCGTTCGGTCTCATCCGCAAGCGACGCGAGGTGTTCCCGAGACATCCGCACGGCCGGTTCCGTTCGGGCGCGGCGGCGTGCCGTCGCCTCCCGTCAAGAATCGGCCTTCGAATGCTTCGCGCTTGAACCTAAACGGCCCGCGGTGGGTCCGACGGCAAGAGAGATGGCGGACGGACGAATCGCTCAACCGGCGTCGATCGGATGACCGATCACACTCACGCCGGTTGTGACGGTCTGCGCGGTGGGTGGGGAAGCGCCGCACACGGCGGTTGCTCACCGGATTTCACCGCCCTAGAATCATCGATTCGCGTCGCGGCCGGTTTTCTTCGAGCGTCGCGCCGCCGGGATTGCCTGAATGGCCACCGATTTCCGTCTCAAAGAGCAGCTTCCCGAACTGACGGACAGGATCGTGGCGTCGTATCACGATCTCGCCTTTCTGCATCACCTGGGCCATTGCCCGCCGCCGAGCGTCGACGTCGTCGTCGGCATCGCGCAAGACGTGAAACAGGTGTTGTTTCCCGGCTATCGAGGCCGGCAGAACCTGCACTGGGGCAACCTGACGTACCACGTCGGCGACCTGATCGATTCGCTGCACGACCGATTGACGCAGCAGTTCGCCCGTGCGCTGCGTCACGATCACGATCGCAAGCACGGGCTCGATTGCGACAAGGCGCGCGCGATCGATTTCGAGCGGATGGGTCAGGAAAAGGCGATCGCCTTCCTCGAAACGATTCCGTCGATTCGGGAGACGCTCGCGAAAGACGTTCAAGCCGCCTTCGACGGCGACCCCGCCGCCGGCTGCTTCGACGAGATCATTTTCTGCTACCCCGGCCTCGAAGCGGTGACGGTCCATCGCATCGCGCACGAAGTTCACAAGCTGGGAGTGCCGCTCGTGCCGCGGATGCTGTCGGAATGGAGCCACATGCAGACCGGGATCGACATCCATCCCGGCGCGACGATCGGGCCGAGCTTCTTCATCGATCACGGCACCGGCGTCGTCATCGGCGAGACCTGCGAGATCGCCGAGAACGTGAAGCTCTATCAGGGCGTCACGCTGGGAGCGTTGTCGTTCGCCAAAGGCGCCGACGGCACGCTCATCCGCCACACGAAGCGACACCCGACGATCGAGCGCGACGTCGTGGTCTATTCGAACGCGAGCATCCTCGGCGGCGAAACGACCGTCGGCCGCGGCAGCGTGATCGGCGCCGGCGTGACCCTCACGAAGTCGGTTCCCGCGAACACCGTCGTCACGATCGAGAAACCGAGCCTGAGGTTTCGGGAAGCATCGTGAGGATGGCGAATAGCGAGTCGTAAATAGTAAGTAGTTGCTCGGTGGCACGAACACCGCATTCCCTGCTGACTGCTAACTATTTACTGCTTACTCTCGCCATGTCCTTAGCCGACGCCTTCCTCCTCATCGCCGCCGCGTTCGGTGCCGGGGTGATGAATTCGATCGCGGGGGGCGGGACGTTTCTCACGTTGCCGATGCTGATCTTCACCGGAGTGCCGGCGAAGATCGCGAATGCGACGAGCACGGTGGCCTTGTGGCCGGGAAGCGTGGCGAGTGCGATCGGTTATCTGCCGGAACTCAAGGCCCAGCGCGGCCGGCGGGCCTTGTTCGCGATCAGCTTCGTCGGCGGGCTGCTCGGGGCGTTGCTGCTGCTCGCGACGGGCGAATCGACGTTTCGCTTGCTGATTCCCTGGCTGTTGCTCGTGGCGACGGTGCTCTTCGCCGCGGGTCCGGCGATCACAAGAAGATTGCGGAAGGACGCGCAATCCGTTCCCGATCTCGGCCGGCTGACCGCGGCGACGGCGGTGTCGCAGTTCGCGATCGCCGTCTACGGCGGTTACTTCGGCGCGGGCATCGGCATTCTGATGCTCGCGGCGCTCGCGCTGTCGGGCATGGACGACCTGCACGCGATGAACGGACTGAAGAACGGCCTCGCCACGGCGATCAACGGCATCGCCGTGATCACGTTCGTCGCGATGGACCTGTTGCCGCTGGCATCGATGATGCCGTGGCTGAAGAACGACGACGTGCTCTGGTGGCCGCAGGTGTTCGTGATGATGCTCGCCGCCATTGCGGGCGGCCTCGTTGGAGTGAAGCTCGCCCGCGTACTGCCCACCCGCGTCACCCGCACCGTGATCACCACGATCGGCACCGTGCTGACGGTGGCGTTCTTCTACAAGACGTATGCGTGATCAGAAGCAAGTGGGAAAGCGAGCTTGGCGAGCCCTGTTCGTTCACGTTCGTACAAGAGGTAAGCTTCGACGACGTCTCGATCGGCTTCAGGCGTGAAGATCAACTCACGCGCCATCGGAGCAGGCCTGCCGAGCGTGTGCTTTGACCTCGTCCCACGAGCTACCGCGACGAGCGAATCGCTAACTGCCACCGGCGTCATTCCGCCTTGGCGCGATCGATTTCCGCTTTGAGCGCGGCGACTTCGTGTTCGAGGCGCACGACTTCGGATTCGTCGTCACGCTGACGTTTTGCGGCCGAGAGCAACTGCTCGCTCTTCTGGAGCTTCGCGCGCAGCGCGTCAATCCGTTTTTTCGTCCGTTTGTCCATCGTCGGTCTCGTTGAGGCTTCGTCGGTGCGCGTTGACGTCGCCGCTCGGTTCAGGCGTCGCCGGCAGGCGGGTTGGGATCGAAGGCTAAGTCCGGATTGCGTTCCTTGATCATTCGCAAGGCCCAATCCGTTTCCGCAAGCAGCACCGAACGCCCGTCATGATCGTACACGATCTTCACGTCGCCGCGGACTTGTGGATCGGCAAGCGCCGACGCCGGCCCCGAAAGCCAGTGCGCCGTGAGATACGGCAGGGGGCTGATCGCCGTCTTCGCGCCGTACTCCGATTCGAGGCGGAACTTCACCACGTCGAACTGCAATTCACCGACCGCCGCGAGCACCGGCTCCAGCGTCGAACGGGTGGGGTCGTTCAGGATTTGCACGACGCCTTCCTGACCCAACTGTTCGATGCCCTTGGCGAACTGCTTGCGTCGGCCGGTGTCGTCGCACCGCACCACGGCGAAACGTTCCGGCGGAAACGACCAGCGACCGGTGTAGCGCACCGGATCGGCTTCGCACAAACTGTCGCCGAGACGCAGCGACGCCGACGTGACGATGCCGATCACGTCGCCGGGAAAGGCGGCGTCCACGGTCTCGCGTTCTTGTCCGAAGAGTCTCACCGAACGACGCACGCGAAACTTCTCGCCGGTGCGGGCGACGGTGACTTCCATGTCGCGCTGAAAGCGTCCCGTGCAGACCCGCACGAAGGCGATGCGGTCGCGGTGACGAGGGTCGAGATTCGCCTGCATCTTGAAGACGACCCCGGTGAAGTCCGGCCGTTCGGGCGGCACATCTCCGGCGACCGCCGGTCGCGGTCCCGGTGGCGGCGCCAGCGCGAGGAAGCCGTTCAGGAACGGCTCGATGCCGTAATTCGTCAGAGCGCTGCCCATGAAGACGGGCGTTTGCGTACCCGCGAGAAAGTTCGCATGATCGAACGGCACGCCGGCGGTGCGGATCAGGTCGGCCTCGTCGGTGAGTTTGTCGGCTTCTTCGTCGGTCAGCAGCGTGCCGCGCGCTTCCGACAGCGGGGCCGATTCCGTCGGAACGGCCAGCGAACCGTGCGGCACCGGCTTGTACGTCTGCACGACATCCGTCGCCAGGTCGAGCACGCCGTGGAACTCGCGACCGACGCCGACCGGCCAGTTGACCGGCGCGGCGGCGATGCCGAGCATCCGCTCGATCTGCGACAGGCATTCGAGCGGATCGGCTCCCGGACGATCGAGCTTGTTGATGAACGTGAGGATCGGCACGCGGCGATCGGCGCACACGCGGAACAGCTTTTCCGTCTGGGCTTCGATGCCCTTCGCGGCATCGAGCACCATCACCGCGGCATCGGCGGCGTTGAGGACGCGATACGTGTCTTCGCTGAAGTCCTGGTGGCCGGGCGTATCGATCAGATTGATGCGATGCCCGCGAAACTCGAACGACAGGGCCGTCGCGGTCACGCTGATGCCGCGCTCGCGCTCCATCGCCATCCAGTCGCTCGTCGCCGCGCGGCTGTTCTTGCGGCCGCGGACCATGCCGGCCTCGTTGACCATGCCGGCGTACAACAGCAGTTTCTCGGTGAGCGTCGTTTTGCCGGCGTCGGGGTGGCTGATGATCGCGAATGTGCGTCGCCGCGCCGTTTCACGCGCCACGACGGCGACGTCGGCGGTAGTACGTTCGGTCGAGTCGGAAGCGATGCTCATGAAGTGATCGATCGATGTCTGCGGGGAACGCTTTCAGAGCCGCGACCGCCAGGAAGTTGTGTCGAGGAGCCGATGTCGAGAGCGACGTCGACGCCGCGATGCGGTCCTTCACGATCGCATCTCTGACTTCTCATCACGGCCACCGCGATTGCTGGTCGTCAAAGGAATACGTTCCCCGGGTGGGTGCGTCAACGTCGCTCCGCAAACCGAGCCTGTTAGAATCTCGACATGGCCGCCTGCCCACACGATTTCGAGGCCGTTCCGCTCCAGCGAGGCCGTTCGGAACGAATCTTTCACGCCGTGCTGCTCTGTCTGGCGATCTCGGTGCCGGTTCTTGGGGCGTTGATGACGACTCAGCCGGCGGGAGAGGTCGCCCTCGCGGGGTTCGAGGCGTACCCGCTGCCGACGCTCTGCGCGAGCCGCTGGCTCGGCATCGAATGCGCGACATGCGGCGTGACGCGCAGCATCATCGCGTTCATGCACGGCGAGGTGGCGGCCTCGCTGTCGCACCACCGCTTCGGTTGGCTGATTCTGCTGTTCATCGTGGCGCAAGCCCCATACCGGACATATAAAATTGTTCGACCTGAACAGCGGCTTCCGAGACTGGAATGGATGGGCATCGCCGCGCTGCTGATGATCGGAATCATCGTGGTGGCCAATCGATTCGCTGAGGTTCTGAGCGGCCCGTGACGCGACAAAACTGCCGCGAAGCACAGGGGCCAAACGCGATTTTCAGAAGCCGCCGATTCCACAGCGTTAGGCTGCTTGACAAAGGTGAAATTGTCGGCTAAGCAGGTGCATCTTTCCGCCACAAACGAAGCCGGCCGCAGGCCTTCGGCGGAACATTCGCGATCGGAGCGCGGCCATGAAGGCCTCTGAAAATCGCGTGTGGCTTCAATTCCAGACGTTCATCGGGATCGCCGACCGCGGGGGCCGAGGATCAAGAATGGTTACAGTGATTGCGTCAACAGGAGTGAAGGGCAGCGGCCCGGCCGGTTCGGTCTTCGAAGAAGCGTCATGGCAACCGCCTCACGTCGTCCTGCTCGACGAAGATGAGGACGCCGACTTCGGCGACGACGACCTCGAGGACGACGAGGAGGATCTCGACGACGATCTCGAGGAAGACTTGGACGAAGAAGATCTGGACGAGGAGGATCTCGACGACGAGGAATTCGACGACGAGGATGATCTCGACGACGACGACGAGGACGAATTCGACGACGACGATGACGACGAGGACGAATTCGAAGATGACGAAGAATTCTGACGGAACGGAAGCACGAAGAAGGGAAGAACGGAGAAGGCCGATCCGCCGCTGTCGCTCTCCCTTTTCATACTTCGCCGTCCTGCCGTTCTTCCGTCCCCCTCAATCGCCCCTTAGATGCAGGATCTCGCCGACACGATCGCGAAGGCTGTCGGCGAGCTGCGGCGCCGTTACGACGGCACCCCTAAAGTCGGCATGATCCTCGGCACGGGGCTGGGCGGGGTCGGCGAAGCGATTCGCGATCGGGTCGAGTTTCCCTACGGTGACATTCCCGGCTTTCCGCGTTCCACCTCGCCCGGCCATGCGGGCCGGCTGGTCGCGGGAACGTTCGAAGGCGTGCCCGTCGTCGCGATGGAAGGTCGCTTCCACTCCTACGAAGGCTACAGCCTTCGCGAAGTGACGTTTCCCGTTCGCGTGATGAAGGCCCTGGGTGCCGAAATATTGATCGTGACGAACGCCGCGGGAGGCATGAACCCTCAGTACGATCTCGGCGACCTGATGCTGATCGAGGATCACATCAACCTCATGCCCGACAACCCGCTGCGAGGCGTGAACGACGACGGCCTCGGGCCGCGGTTTCCGGACATGAGCGAGCCATACGATCGCAAGCTGCTGAAGCTCGCGCAAGACACGGCTCGGGACTTGGCGATCCCTTTCCAGAAGGGCGTCTTCGTCGCCGTACCCGGGCCGAACCTCGAAACTCGCGCCGAGTATCGCATGCTGCGCGGCATGGGTGCCGACGCCGTCGGCATGTCCACCGTGCCCGAGGTGATCGTCGCCCGCCACGCCGGGATGCGGGTGCTCGCCTTCAGCGTGATCACCGACCTCTGCCTGCCCGACGCGCTGGAGCCGGCTGACATCGACAAGATCATCGCGGTGGCCAAGGCCGGCGGCGAACGGCTGGAGAAGCTGATCGCCACGGTGCTGGCGAAGATCGACTAACACAATCGGAGCCGCGACCGTCAGAGAGCGTTTCTCGACGAGCCGTCGCCGCAATGCGCTCCCTGACGGTCGCGGCTCGGATTGCGTGACCTGCTTTGCATCCGGGACGGCGATCCCTAGAATTCGCCCTCGTTTTCAAGCACCGGCAGGCTCGCGCCCGCCGCTCGCCTTTTATCGTTCAGGATGTGAGTCGATGTCCTTTCAGAAAGTCGCCGACGCTGAGTTTCTCAAGGGCGAGCACGACATGCTGCGCTTCTGGAACGAGCGCGGCATCTTCGACAAGCTGCGCGCTCAGAACGCGAACGGCGAGCCGTGGAGCTTTCTCGACGGGCCCATCACCGCCAACAACCCGATGGGGGTGCACCACGCCTGGGGCCGTACTTACAAAGACGCCTTCCAACGCTTCCAGGCGATGCAAGGCAAAGCCCTGCGATTTCAGAACGGCTTCGATTGCCAGGGTCTGTGGGTCGAGGTCGAAGTGCAGAAGGAACTCGGCCTGGCGACGAAGCACGACATCGAACGCTTCGGCATGGACCGCTTCGTCAACGAGTGCAAGAGGCGCGTGCTGCGCTTCGCCGCTCGACAAACCGAGCAATCGATCCGGCTTGGCTACTGGATGGACTGGGATCGGCCGGATGAGCTTCGGAAACTCGCGGAGGCGCTCGGCCACGATCTCGGAGACGGGGGATCGGGGGAGGCGGGGGAGCGGGGGGCGGGGAGACTGACGGGCGAGGATCGATCAGTTCCCCTCTCCCTAGGGAGAGGGGCTAGGGGTGAGGGGAGTGATGGCGGTTCCATCGCTTCTTTCACCTCCACATCCGCGAGTTATTCGAAAGGCAAGCAGGCGGCCGATGCGGCAGGGCAACCCCTCACCCCCGTCCCCTCTCCCCAGGGAGAGGGGGGATTGGTGAGCTATCAAACCGCGAGCGGCGAGACGGTGCGTGACCTCGCGCACCGCATCGTCGAGCGGCTCGGCAATCGCAACTGGGGCGGTAGTTACTTCACCTTTTCGACCGAGAACAACGAGACGATCTGGACCTTCCTCAAGAAGTGCCACCAGCGCGGCAAGATCGCCCGCGGCCACGACGTGATGCCCTGGTCGGGCCTCGCCGGCAGCGCCTACAGCCAGATGGAAGTCGCCGACGGCCGAAGGCTCACGACGCACCGCAGCGTGTTCGTGCGGTTTCCCATTCTGAGAAAGGGGTCGGGGGTCGGGGGTCAGGGGTCAGGGACAGCGACGCAGGAGGGCGAGGCTCCCGCCGAGCCGCGAGCGTCTTCGACAACGATGCATCCCGCCCCCCTCTCCCTCGGGAGTGGGGACGGGGG
>JACCRE010000094.1 GCA_013813775.1 Planctomycetaceae bacterium | reverse complement strand
AACGCAACGAGTTGCTGACTGTGATCAGGAAGCTCAAGGGAACCAGCCAGAAGGTGCGGCGGGCGCAGGTACTGCTGAAGGCCGATGCCGACGGCCCGAATTGGACCGACGAACGGATCGCCGAAGCCTTTTCCTGTCGGACGAGAACGGTCGAGAGACTTCGACGGCGACTGGTGGAACGAGGCTTCGAAGAGACGTTGCACCGGGCCGAGCGAGCGCAGCCGCCGGTGGAGAAACTGCTCGACGGCAGGCAGGAGGCCCACGTGATCGCCATGCGACTCGGGCCGCCGCCGAAAGGCTACACCAACTGGTCGCTGCGGCTTCTGGCCCGCAAAGTCGTCGAGTTGGAGATCGTCGAGTCGGTGAGCCACGAGACCATCCGTCGCACGCTCAAAAAAACGGGATGACAAACCGTAAGATCGAATACTGGGTGATCCCTCCCGAAGCCGACGCCGAGTTCGTGGGCGCGATGGAAGACGTGCTGGAAGTCCACGAGAAGCCGTATGACGCGAGGTATCCCGTGCTCAATATGGACGAGCAGCCGGTGCAGTTGCTCAAAGAGACACGGAGGCCGATTCCCGCCACGAAGGAGCACGGCAAACGGGTCGATTATGAATACGAACGGGCGGGGACCGCCAACATTTTCATGTTCACCGAACCGCTGGCCGGCTGGCGCGAGGTCTCGGTGAGAAAGACGAAGACCAAGGTGGACTGGGCCATCGAAACGGCCCGTCTGCTGGAAGGCCGCTATGCGAAGTGCGAGAAGGTGCTTCTGGTGTGCGATAACCTGAACACGCACACGAAGGGAGCGTTCTATGAGGCCTTCGAGCCGCAGCGGGCCCGGGAACTGGTCCGCCGGATCGAGTTTCACCACACGCCCAAGCACGGCAGCTGGCTCAACGTCGCCGAGAACGAGCTGAGTTCGCTGACCAGGCAATGCGTCGCGGGACGACGCTTCGGCGATGTCGAAGCTCTCCGCGAAGAAACAGCGGCCTGGTGCTCCGACGTGAACTCCACCCAGCGCGGCGTCGACTGGCAGATGAAGATCGACGACGCCCGAACAAAGCTCAAATCGGTCTACCCGACAAATAAGCTGTGACAAAGCACTAGGTTGCCGTCGCGGGATTCCGCCGTGCGATCTTCACACGCATCCTCTACCTTACGGAGCGCGCACCCGAACGATCGACGTAAGTCCTTTCACAAGGATCGGGCGGAGGGACAAAACTCGCGAACGGAAGAAAATGTTTCGGAAGTCAGAGGTCGGTGTCGTTACGTTGCAGACGAGTTGCCAAAAGTCCCTTGGCCGCGAAGAGGCACAAAAGACGCAAAAGGCTTCAGTTCGCTGATTCTGTTTGCGCCTTTGTGACAAAGAGTTCCACCACGGTCTTTTCGACCTGGGACATTCGACTTCGAAGTTCCGTATTCCGAGTTCATCGTCCGTTTCTCCCCCGATCCCCACCCGAGTGTCACGGCCTTGAGGAGACGTGAGTGACTTCGGCCGCCGAACACGAAGGGCTTCCCGAATACGCCTCGCTGCTGGCGGCGCGGCATGCGGCACATCACCGCGAGCTTCGCGAGTTTATGGAAGAACACTGGAGCGGCAAAGACCTCGCGGTGCTCGATGTGGCCTGCGGAGACGGCTTTTACGCAGCGACTTTCGACGCCGTGCTCGGTCCCCGGTCTCGCATCGCCGCCCTGGATGTCTCGCCGGCGTTTCTCGAATGGGCGTCGGCCTGCCGCTGGGGATCACGTTCCCTTTCGCCTCGCACGCAGTTTGTCGCGGCCGCGGCCGAACGATTGCCGTTCGAAGAAGGCTCATTCGACCTCGTCTGGTGCGCCCAGAGCCTGATTTCCCTGCCGGAACCGCTCGATTGCCTGCGGGAGATGGTCCGGGTGACGCGGCCGGGCGGCACCGTCGCGATCCTCGAGAACGACCGGCTGCATGAGCTGCAACTGCCTTGGCCACCCGAGCTGGAGATCGTCCTCCGCACCGCCGAGAGAAGCGCCGCTTCTGACAGCGCCTCGGCGGAGAAGCCCCACGCCGGCCGATTTCTGGAAGCGATGATGCTCGACGCGGGCCTGCGTCCCGCTCAACGGATTTCCATCGTCATCGACCGCTCGCCGCCGCTTTCCGTCGCCGACGAAGCCTTCCTGCAAACTTACCTGCATGAGCTTTCCGAGCGAGTGGCGAACGACCTCACCCCGAAGGACCGCGATGAACTTCTGCGTCTCGCCACGCCGTCTTCGCCCGCTTACCTGCCGGCGCAGCCCTCCTTCTGGATGACTTGGACCGACGTTGTGGTCTTCGGGAAACGCGAAGTCGGTTCCGTCGGCGAATAAATGCCGATGCGCCTTGCCACATGTCGGACGCTATCGAGAATTAGAGCGACAGGAGCCTTCGACCGATAAAGACGGAGATGATCGCGCTTTCCGCCAAACGTGCCTCAGTGCTGAAGGTTCGGCAAAAACTCGGCAAGTACCGCGTCGAGCGGAGACTCGCCGATGGCGGGTTCGCAGCCGTCTACGAGGCCACCGACACGATTGAGGGAATCAAGGTCGCCTTGAAGATTCCCCATCAGTCGGCGGTCAACCCGGCGATGCTCTCGCACTTCCGCCGTGAGGTCCGGCTGATCGCGAGACTTGAACACCCGAACATACTGCCGCTGAAAGACGCGAGTTTCATCGGCGATCAGTTCGTGATCGCGTTCCCGCTGGGCGAGCGAACGCTCTCCGACCGTCTTCGCAGGCGATTGAGCGTCGAGAAGGCTCTCGACTTCGGAGAGCAGCTTCTGCAAGGGGTCGCTTACGCTCACCGGCACCGCATCATTCATTGCGACATCAAGCCGGAGAACGTCATCCTTTTTCCCGGCGAACGCTTGCGGCTGACCGACTTCGGGATCGCGAAGATCGCCCAGAAGACGATCCGCGGTTCGGGAACCGGCACCGTCGGATATATGGCTCCCGAGCAGGCGATGGGACGCCCGTCCGCGCGTTCCGACGTCTTCTCGTCCGGCGTCATTCTTTATCGGATGCTCGCGGGACATTGGCCGGAGTGGCCGTTTCAGTGGCCGCTTGCCGGATCGTCGACACTGCGGCGGAAGGTGCATCCCGACTTAATGGAAGTGCTGCGGCGATCTCTTTCGATCGATCCGAAGCGACGTTTCGCCGACGCCGATCAAATGCTGCGGACGTTTCTTCCGGCGAGCCGCAAAACCATCCGTCTGACGGAAGACCGCCGTCGCCGGAGGCAGGTGACGGGCTGAGCGACGTTGCGGAATGCAGCAGTCTCTCTCCCTAGGATTGTTCCCGGTGGCGTCTGAGGTGCTTGGCGCGTTGAAATAGTCGCGCACGCGACTTAGTTTGTCATTTGTCCGACCGAGCGCGCGGCGGTTGCAATGCGTCTTTTGAAAGGGCTACGCCTTGGCTATCTCGACGATTTCGTCTGAGTATGTTTCGCCGTCCACCCTCACGCGAAAGTCGATTTTCGTCATCGACGATCATCCCGTCGTTCGCGACGGCTACGCCCGGCTGATCACGAATCAGGCCGACATGGAGCTCGCCGGCGAGACGGGCGACGCCGCTCAGGCGATCGAGATGATCGGCAAGGCGAAGCCCGACCTGGTCCTGCTCGACCTGTCGCTCAAAAGCGGCAACGGGCTGGAGCTGTGCAAAGAGATCAACACCAAGTTTCCGGACGTGAAGGTGCTCGTCGTCTCGATGCACGATGAGACCTTGTACGCCGAGAGGGTGCTTCGTGCCGGCGCCGACGGCTACGTCAACAAGGCCGAGGCCACACGGAAGCTCATCGAGGCGGTTCGCGAAGTGCTGGGCGGAAAGTACTACCTCAGTCCGCGGATGCGGGAGCGCATGCTGACGCGCGCCATCGGCGTTGACGGCTTCGAAGATCACAGCCCGATCGACCGATTATCCGATCGCGAACTGGAGGTCTTCGAGCAGATCGGTTCCGGCATGACGACTCGCGAGATTGCGGCGAATCTCGGACTCAGCCCCAAGACGATCGAGTCTTACCGCGAGAACCTCAAGGCGAAGCTCAATCTCGCCAACAGCACCGAGCTGACCCGGCACGCCGTGCATTGGGTGCTCGAACGTTCGGGGACGTAAAACGCGTTCATTCGTCCGTCGAGACCGGCCGGCGCCTTGCCGGCCGTTTCACATTTCAGAGGCGGAGCGTGTTCGATGTTCTGACGCTGACCGTGAATCCGTGCATCGATGTTTCGGCGTCGGTCGCTCGCGTCGTGCCGGAAGACAAGCTGCGTTGCGACGCGCCGCGTTACGATCCCGGCGGCGGGGGCATCAACGTCGCGCGAGTCGTCAATGTGCTCGGCGGCCGATCGCTGGCGGTGTGGACGTCCGGCGGCATCACGGGCGATTTTCTTGCGAAGCTGTTGGAGGCGCATCGCGTTGAAAACGCGGCGATCTCCGTAAGCGGCATGACGCGCCAAAACGTCGTCATCTTCGAGAAGGCGACGAAACTGCAATACCGGTTCGGCATGCCCGGCACCCCGCTCTCGCGGGAAGAGCAGTTGGCATGCGGAATCGCCGTCGGTGATCGTTCCCGTGACTGCCGCGTGATCGTCCTCAGCGGCAGCCTTCCGCCCGAAACGCCGATCAACTTTTACCGTCGCCTCATCGACCGTTTGCCGACCGAAGCCCGCGTGATCGTGGATACCAGCGGAGCGGCGCTCCGCGAGTCGATCGGTTCTGGCGTATTCCTCATCAAGCCGAACCGCCGCGAACTCAGCCAACTGACGGGCTGCCTGATCGACGACGAAGCCTCATTGTCCGCTGCCGCCTGCGAGTTGGTGCGGTCGGGCGCGACGCAGGTCGTGGCCGCGTCGCTTGGAGCGGAAGGCGTTATCGTCGCGACGGCCGACGGAGCCAGAACCATCCGCTGCCCCGACGTCCCGATCCAAAGCAAGGTCGGGGCCGGAGACAGCATGGTCGGCGGGATCGCGACGGCATTGTCGCGCGGCGAGACCGTCTGGAACGCGGTGCGGTACGGCGTGGCGTCGGGCACTGCGACCGTGATGACGCCCGGCACCGATCTGTGCCGCCGCGAAGATGTCGAGCGACTCTATCAGTCGATCGCCTCATAGCGAGGGCGATCACCGGCCAGAGAGGAACGTCTCAATCGAAAAGGGAAGTGCCTCGCTCCGGAGGCTACGTCGTCAGAAGAAACGTGCCGAACAGCGCGATCCACACGACGTCGAGGAACCGCCAGTAGAGGGCGCACAGCCTCACGCCGCCGTGGTATTCGTGGTCGTAGCGCCCTGCCAGCCCTCGTCGGGTCACGATCGTCAGCGCGATCATGCCGGCGACGAAGTGCAAGGCGTGCAGCAGGATCAGCACAAACAACAATCCCTCCAGATGCAACGTCATCTCCGGCCGAGTTCGCACCGGGTAGTCCGCCATCGGGGCCGGGTTGCTCGGAAGACCTTGCGGCAGTCCTCCCAACGGCGGCACGATGATCGTCGGCCTTTGCGGCGGTTGCTCAGTCGCCGCCGGAGCGGGAGGACGAGCTCTCATCACGGCGAGATGATCTCGCAGCACGAAAGACAGGCCGATCGTCTGCGTGACGCAAAACGCCGCCCCCAGCAGAAATGCCGCCACGAGTTGAGGGCGGAACAGATCCTGTCGCTCACGGCGCACCGACCGCAGCGCACGCCAGAGAAAACCGCTGCCGACGACTGCGAACGCTGTGCTGACCCACAGGATCCAGGGCAGTTCGATCGGCGGCACCTTGTCCCCGACGCGCAGCGCGTGCAGCCGGATCAGCACGTAACCGAGCAGAGCTGCGAAGAAGAACATGCCCAGCGAGCCGATGAGCACGTAGAGCGCGAACTCGTTGCGCCGTTGAGCGACCCTCGACGTGCCGGTGAAGGTCCAGTCTTTCGCGCGGAGGTGATCGGAGAGCGCCATGACAGCCTTCACCATCCGCAAGCACGTCGCCTGTCAGGGTGACGCGGCGTCCTCTTCCTTCGCCGAGACTTCCGGCTGGTAATTCACGGCATCGGCCAGCGTCAGGCCGATGAACAGCGACATGAACAACAGCGACGAGAGAAACGCGAACACGTTCAGCGGCTTGTCGTAGCGTAAGTGCATGAAGAACAGCACCACGAGCGACGCTTTCGCCGTCGCGATCACCAGCACGATGATGAGTTCCCACGTACCGAGTTCGAGTTGCGTGCCCTGCCAGATGGTCAGCGCCGTCAGCCCGACCAACAAGAAGAACACCGTCAACAACATCGGTTTCGATGCGACGTGCCCGATCGGGTTGTATTCGGCGTGATCGTGAGCGTGTGCGGCCATAAATACGTTTCTCTGCTTCCTATTCGACCCGTTCGTGCGATCGTCTGAGGCCACGCAACCACATTGCGGGAACCTTTTCATCCGATCAGATACAGCAGCGGAAACAGGTAGATCCACACGAGGTCCACAAGGTGCCAGTACAGGCCGACGTAATCGACGGGTCCGAAATAGTTCGGCGTGAAATGCCCTTTGACCGCCCGCGCCAGCAGCCACGTCAGCACGACCATGCCTCCGAGAATGTGCAGGGCGTGGACGCCGGTCATGGCGTAATAGATGCCGAAGAACGTTCCCAAACGCTGCGGCCGGCTGAGCTCGGCTTTGACCGAAGCGCCGTGCGTCGAGCCGGCAATTTCGGCGGTGCCCGGAGTCGCCGTATGGACCGGCGGCTCATCCTCGGCCTCGGCCATGTGCGCCGCCTCCGCCTCGGAATCGGCCGTGGCCTCATGACCGCTCGCATGCATCATGTGATGAATACCCATGCTCGCCATCGCGCCGATCACGATCGCGATCGCGGAGAGCGAGATCGCGCCGAAGACCACCGCCAGTCCGATGCGTTCCGGCTTCGCGTAGTAAATCCCCACGGCCGCCGCCAATGTGAGCAGGCCCACCACCCCCATGCCGAATTCGAGGTAGTGCAGCGTCGAAGCGAGCCGCTCTTCGAGCTGCTCGCCCACCGCGCGCTTCTCGGGATCAAGTTCGAGCAAGTGGCCGGCCCCGGCTTGCATGCCGCTCGGTGAAACCGTCAGCGGATCAGCGCCCGCCCAGATCAACTGCGCGTGATACTTCTCGGAATACTCGTACGCCTTCACGCCCAGGAACAGAGCCGCGCAAAACAGCGTCACCGCAAGGCAGCCGATCAGTCCGTTCCGCTGGCCCAGCATCGCGCAGCGGACGCCCCACGCCATCGTCAAGCTGCTGAAGAGCAGCACGACCGTGTTGAACGCCCCGTGCGGCACCGACAGGAACTGGTCGGCGTACTCGAAGACCTCCGGATGCAGCATCCGGTAGACCGCGTACGCGCAAAACAGGCCGCTGAAGAACAACACCTCCTGCACGAGGAAGGCCCACACGCCCAGCTTGCCGGCGTCGAACTGCTGCTGCCACGACTCGAAGTGGTGCGCGAGGAACGGCTCGTGATGGTCGTCGTGGCCATGCCCGTGGCCCGCCGTTCCATGAGGATCGGCGGTCGCGGTCGAAGGATCGGCGGTGGCGGACATGGAGACTCTCGTATGCGTAGGTCAGGCTTCCGACTGACGCCGACTCGTCGTGTGAACTATCCGGGTCTTCACCCGCCTCTTCCGTCGCGGACGACGCTTCCGTCTTCCGCCTTCTCGATTCTTCCGCGCTCGCTAATGTCCGGTCGTGCCGGCGTCGGTGTGACGCTCGAGCATCGCCTCGGACTCGACGATCTTCTCCTGGCGCGGCACCCAGGCCGACTGGTCGGGATCGTAGACGAGCTGATGGATCGCATAAGGATCGCCGACGACGGGCGGGGCGTCGAAATTGTTGTGCGGAGGCGGCGAGCTGCACTGCCACTCGAGCGTCGCCGAACCCCACGGATTCGCCGGGGCGCGCTTGCCGCGATACAGCCCCCAGATCAAGGCGATCGCCGCGATCACGAGCCCGATTCCGAGCGTATAGGCGCCGATCGTCGAGGCGACGTGCCACGCATGATACTCGGGCAGGTAGTTGGCGTAGCGGCGCGGCATGCCCTTCGCGCCCATGATGAACTGCGGAAAGAAGGTCGCGTTGAAGCCCAGAAACACGATCACGGCGCTGATCTGGCCGAGCCGTTCGTGATACATCCGGCCGAACATCTTCGGCCACCAGTAAAAGAGCGCCCCGAGGAACGCGATGAGCGTGCCGCCCATCATCACGTAATGAAAGTGCGCGACAACGAAGTAGGTGTCATGCAGGTGGATGTCGGTGGAGAGGGTTCCCAGCGGCAGGCCCGTCAGTCCGCCGATCGTAAACAGGAAGATGAAGGCCAGCGCGTAGCACATGGGGGTTGCGTAGCTGATCGACCCTTTGTACATCGTGGCGAGCCAGTTGAAGATCTTGATGGCCGTCGGGATCGAGATCGTGAAGGTGATCGCGCTGAACACCATCGCCGAGATCGCCGACTGCCCCGACACGAACATGTGGTGCGCCCACACCAGGAAGCCCAGGATCGCGATCGCCACGCTGCTGTACGCGATAAAGCGATACCCGAAGATGTGCTTGCGGCTGAACGTCGTGATCAGCTCGCTGATCACGCCGAACGCCGGCAGGATCATGATGTAGACGGCGGGGTGCGAATAGAACCAGAAGAAGTGCTGGAACAGCACCGGGTCGCCGCCCAGCGCCGGGTCGAAGATGCCGATGCCCAGCGTCCGCTCGGCGATCAGCAGCAGCAGCGTGATGGCCAGCACCGGCGTCGCCAGCACTTGCACGAGCGCGGTCGAATAGATCGCCCACAGGAACAGCGGCATCCGGAACCAAGTCATGCCCGGCGGCCGCATCGTGTGGACCGTCACGATGAAGTTCAACCCGGTGAAGATCGAGCTGAAGCCCAGGATGAAGGCTCCGAACACGGCCGTCACGACCGCGGTCGAGGTCGAGGTGCTGTAGGGCGTGTAGAAGGTCCAGCCGGTGTCCAGTCCGCCGGTCACGAGCATCAGTACGAAGAAGAGCGCCCCGACCAGCCAGAGATAGAAGCTGCACAGGTTCAGCCGAGGAAAGGCGACATCCTTCGCCCCCAGCATGATCGGCAGTATGAAGTTGCCGAGCGCGGCGGGGATGCCGGGAATGATGAACAGGAACACCATGATCGCCCCGTGCAGCGTGAAGAGCTGGTTGTAGGCGTCGCGGGTGAACAGGAAGACGTCTTCCGGCCCGTTCTTGGGCATGAGCAGTTCCGTGCGGAGCAGCATCGCGAAGATGCCGCCCAGCAGGAATGCCGAGCAAACGGCGCAGAGGTACATCACGCCGATCCGCTTGTGATCGAGCGTCAGCGCCCAGGACAAAAAGCCCCGCCCGTGCGTCAGATAGTTGTCTTGCGGCGCGTGCCCCAGCGGCATCACGTCGGCATGGCGTGTCTCGAGAATCGTCGCCATGAGAGTGCCTTATGTTCTTCGGGACCGTGAAGGGTCGTCGTGCGTCTCACGCCGGTGCAACAGTCAGTTCTCGTCCGCGGACGCGGCGCCGTTCGCGCCGCCGTCCGGTAAGTCCGAGTCGGGTGATGCGTCGCCGGCTTCGGTCTCTCCGGCAGGCTTCGCGTATTCTCGCTCGGCCTCGGCCTTGAACTTCGGGTTCTGTGATTTGATGAACGCGATCAGACCGCGAATTTCCGCCTCGCGAAACAGGCCCTTATAGGTCGGCATCGTCGGCGGGAAGCCCGTGCGGACCTGCGCCTGCGGGTTCATGACTGATTCGCGGATGTAATTCTCGTCGCCCACGGCCTGCGAGCCGTCCGTGAACTGATGCCGGTTACCGAAGGTCTGTTCGAACTTCGGCCCGACCGTGCCGCCCTTGCCGTCGACCATGTGGCATTGCGAGCAGCCCCGCTGATTATAGAGCAACGTTCCTAACTCGATCGGCGGCATTTTCATGATGTCTTCGATACGGTCCTCGAGCCATCGCTCCATGCCGCCGGGTTCGTGAACGACGGTCTTCGTCCGCATCTCCGAGTGATTCGTTCCGCAGTACTCGGTGCATTCCAGATCGTAGGTACCCGGTTTGGTCGCGTTGAACCAGAGATAGTTGTAACGGCCCGGCACGATGTCCTGCTTCACGCGGAACACCGGCACGAACAGGCTGTGGATCACGTCGTCCGACGACATGACCAATTTCACGTTGCGATCGACCGGCACGTGCAACTCGGGATGGACGACCCCGTTCGGATATATGAACGACCAACTCCACTTCCTCGCCACGACGGTGATGTCGTAGGTGTCGGCGGGCGGCATCCGCATGTCGAGGAAGCCGAGGAAGCCCTTCACGAACATCACGACGATGATCAGCGACGGAATGATCGACCAGGTCAACTCGAGCGGGAAATTGTGGTGCGCGGTTTTCTGTTCGGTCCAGCCCGCGCGACGGCGGTAGGCCCACATGAAGTAGACCTGCGCGACCACGATGATCGCGAAGAAGACCGCCGAGACCCAATAGACGAGCCACCAGGCTTCGTCGACGCTTGCGGCGACCGTCGAAGCCTGCTCCGGCAGCCAGAGCGACGCTTCGCCGGCGGCCGGAAGCGCGAGGAGTCGGAACAAAGTCATAACGGTCGCACTCGTCGAGCGGAGTTCAGTCCGCGTTAGTTGGATGATGAAGTTCCGTTGATGCTTCAATGGTCAGCGACGATGCGTCGCGCGACCAAAGCATCGCCAATCCGCCGGCCAGCAGCGCGACCGTCAGGCAGCAGCCGACGCTCATGGCGATTCGCGCCGCCCGCGGTGCATAGGTGCCTGTCAGCGGGTCGTAATGAAAGCAATACAACAGCAGTTGATCGCCGGCGGTTCCGATCTTGCCTTCCGACGCTTCCACGAGCGACAGACGAAGCGTCTGCTCGGGAAAACGAACGCCGTAGAGGTATCGCGAGATTCGCCCGTCCGGAGTGCAGAGCACCGCGACCGCAGGATGCGAATACTCGCGTTTCGCCGGAAGGTACTTGTAACGAAAGCCGACGGCCTCGGCGACTCGTTCGATCGATCCGCGACCGCCGACGAGAAAATTCCAGCCGTCGCGGCTGCGGCGATAGAGTCGCAAATACTTCTGTCGCGTCTCCAGCGCACGATGCGGCTGCTCGGACGGATCGATACTGACGGAGACGATCTGAAACTCCTGCCCCGAAACCCATTCGATCTCCCGCAGTCCTTCGGTCAAGCCGGTCAACTGCGTGTTGCACAGCATGGGGCAGTTCGAATAGTTCAGCGACAGGATCACCGGAGTGCCGCGTTTGAAGTAATCGCCCAAACGGACGATCTGGCCGTCCTCATTCCGGAAAGCGGCGTCGAGCGGCAATTGAGCGTCGAGATGCTCGTCGACACCGACGTTCTTCAGTTCTTCCGGCTGCGCTTCGAGGATCGCTGATTCGGCGCGAAGCGATCCGCTCGCCAGCAGCAGGGCTGCGGCGACGGACGCGATCGTTCTGCCGATCCAAAGCCTCATCATCACTCCGTGGCGGTCGCTTCGGTCGCGACGTCGCCTTCCGCGGCGCTAGTCTCGCTTTCCGAGGTCTCGGTCTCGGCATTCTTCTCCGCCGATTGCTTCTGCCGATACTCGGCGACGACGGTTTTCATCGCCTGTTCGATCGGAATGCTCTTCTCGCCGTTCTCGGGCACGGCGCCTTCTCCGGCGACGGCGAGCCGCTCTCGCTGAGCGGTCAGAACCGCATCGACCGTGGTCGTCGGAGCGTTCTCGACCTTTTGCACGTATTCGTTTTGCGAATAGCGGTAGTAGATCACCTGCACCGCGACGATCGCGACGAAAATCAACACCGATCCGACGCCCACGACGAGCGCGATGGACCGCACGTTGATGTCGTCGTACGCCGCTTTATGGTCGTCGTGTTCCGCTGCCATGGCGTTTGTGTCTGGCCGGGCCAAAACGTCGATTTTCATTGTAGGCGGCTCGCCGTCGGGCGACACCCGCGATGAGCCGCGTCAGTCGGTCGCGGTTCCGGTATCCGTCAAATGTTATGAAACGCGAGCGATTCGGCGAGCCGCGGATCGCGAATCGGAACGAGAGCGTGCCCCGCGGCCGTCCGCACCGTCCCCGCCACGACGATTCCGCCGATGCCGACCGCCGTCGCCACGTCGATCAGGCCAAGCGGCAGTGATCCGTGCGCCGCCTGCGGCATCACGATGTAGTAAATGTCGAACCAATGGAAGACGAGCATCCAGACGCACCAGAACAGCAGCGCCTTGCGATTCCGCTTCACATGGCGGCTCATCACGCCGAAGAACGGGATCGCGAAATGGCAAAGGATGAGCGTCAGACCGATCCATTGCCAGCCGCCGTTCTGACGCACGAGATACCACTGAGTTTCTTCCGGAAGATCCGCGTACCAGATCAACAGGAACTGACAGAAGGCGATGTACGTCCAGAAGATGATGAAACCGTGCAGGTACTTGCCGATGTCGTGCTGATGCTCGACCGTCACTGCCTCGACGAGAACCCCACGCGATTGCAGGAAGTAGACGATCACCCACAGCGCCGCGAAGAACGAGACGGCACAGCCGGCGATGTAGTACACGCCGAACATCGTGCTGAACCACTCCGGATCGAGCGACATCGCCCAATCGATCGACGCGAAGGTCACGGTCAGAAAGACAACGAGCACGGCCCACGCGCTACGACCTTCAAACCGCTTGCTGATCGACGGTTCGCCGGTCGCGTCCTGCTCGACGCTGCGACGCAGGAAACCGCGACCTAAAAACGCCCAGACCGCAAAGTAGAGGATCGCCCGCAGCGTGAAGAACAGCGGAAACGCCACGTCCCGATCCCACGGCACGTTGAAGTAGCCGATCTTGTGATACACCACCGGATGATCGGCGACATAGGCCGGATCCGACCACGGAAACACGAGACCGCTGCGCATCCAGACGGCGACGAGTATCGGCAGAAACAGCAGCGCGAACGTCGGCCACAAGTTGGCGGCGAGCACTTCGGCGACTCGACGAACCGTCACGCTCCAGCCGGCTCGCGTCAGGTGATGCACGATCACGAAGAACAGCGCGCCGAGCGAGATCGACAGGAAATACAGGTAGCTGTGCAGATAGGCGAACAGAAACCGCTCAAGACTGTTCTCGCCATCGACGATGAAGGCCCGCACGACGGCTGCGACGATCGCCGTCGCCAGCCCCGCCGCCCCGATGAGCAGCGGCCAACGGTTCACGGACGGCCCCAGGTCGGCGACCGTGCGGCTGAGATCGAGAGAGGCGGGATCGACGTGGTGGTGATGCATCGCGGCGTCGGGTCTCAAACGTGAGCCGGCGGTCGTCCGCCGGACCGCCTCGCAACGCGAGGCGAAAGTGATGTATTACGGATTACCGGCATCTTCGCTCGGGGCGCCCTGGCTGCGCTGCAACGCCCTCACGTACAGCACGATCGCCCAGCGATCGTCGGGCTTGATCTGACTACCGTAGGCGGGCATCTTGCGCACGCCCTGAGTGATCGCACCATAGATATAGCCGTCGGCCCGTTTGCGGGTTTGAGGAGCGTGCAGCGAAGGCACCGGCACCCACGTCGGGGCCTTGAGATCCAAGGCTCGCCGGTTGACGAGGCCGTCTCCGTAGCCTCCCAATCCATGACACGGAGCGCAATAAATCTCGTACTTCTGCTGTCCGCGGGCCATCAATCGCTCGTCGACGGCGATCGGAATTTCGTCGGTCCAGTTTTGATTCTCATTCATTCCAGCAGCGGGCGGACCTGCGGGAGGAGTAGGGCCAGTCTGCCCCGCCTCGGCCGCGGCTTGATCCGTCGCTCGCAGCTCTTGTGATCCTGCAGCCCCGGCGTTGTCGGCATTGGCCTCGGGTTGTTGCAGCGAGGCCATCGCCTGACCGGGTTCTGTTCCGAGATAGTAACGGCTGTCGCCGACCATCTGTCCGCGGGCGATCGTTCCCTCGACCTGCGGACGCATCGCCCGCTGGTCGGCGAAGAACGGATTCCGTTGCTGAGACTTGAACTTCATCTGGAAGTCCATGTCCTGCACGGGATGATATTCCGGCGTATCCCAGCTCACCGATCGATGCCGCATCACGAGCGCGGGCGGCACGAGAGCCAGGGCGAACAGCACGAGTCCCACCGTCGCGAAACTCGAAGGCAGGCGACGCGGTTCGTCATCCCAGCATTCTTCGACGGCGGTCGCACCCAAGCTTCGCAGCATCCCCGGCAGTTCCTGAGCGTTGAACTTCGGATCGCCGGAATCGATAGCAAGGAAAAAGCGATCGTTCGTGACCAGCCGGAAGCGTTCGAGCTTGAACATCGGGTTGTACCAGCGAAACAGCCGGTTCAACCCGATCATGCCGAAGAACGCCGAAAACGCCGCGAGCAACACCGTGAGCTCGAACGCGATCGGAATGTTCGCCGGCAGGCTCCAGTAAGGCTTTCCGCTGATCGGATATTGATACCCCGCGAAGGGCCAGCCGAGCCCGAACTCAGCGTCCTCCGAGGCATTCATGTAATACTGCATCGCGATCGCGATCGTCGTGCCCGTCAGGCCGCCGATCAAGACGATCCAGGGCAGGATCGTTCGCCGAATCCCCATCGCGGCGTCGATGCCGTGAACGGGAAACGGCGTGTGCGTATCCCAGCGCGTGTAACCGGCGTCGCGGACAGCGGCCGAACTGGCGATCAACGTTTCCGGCCGATCGAACTCGGCGACGACGCCGGCGAGACGCGGCTCGAACGTCACATCCTTGTGGTGCGCGACGTCGGCGAGGTCTTCGTCGAGGTCTGACGAGGTGGTGTTATCGGCCATGGTGGCGTCGTGTTTGCCGTGAGCTTGATGAATGCGTCGTCAAATGCACGTGCAGCGGCTCAGTGCACAAGCTGGGTCCGGTACTCGGCGTGCTCGGGCGGATTGACGGGCGCCATCACTCCTTTCACTTCGGCGATGGCGACCACCGGCAGGAACCGACAGAACAGCAGGAACAGCGTGAAGAACAGCCCGAAGCTGCCGATCAGGAACAGCACGTCCCAGGTCGTCGGGCGGAAGTAGTCCCAGCTCGACGGCAGGAAATCGCGGCTGAGCGACGTGACGGTGATCACGAACCGCTCGAACCACATGCCGATGTTCACGAAGATGCTGACCACGAACATAAACCAGGGTGTGGTGCGAGCCCATTTGAACCAGAAGACCTGAGGACTGATCACGTTGCACGAGATCATGGTCCAGTAGGCCCAGGCGTAGGGTCCGAGCGCACGGTTGATGAACGCGAACTTCTCGTAGGGGCTGCCGCTGTACCACGCGATGAAGAACTCCATCATGTAGGCGTACCCGACCATCGTGCCGGTCGCGGTGATGACCTTGCACATGTTCTCGAGGTGCCGCCGCGTGATGATGTCCTTCAGCCCAAAAAACGCTCGGGCGGGAACGGCCAGCGAGATCACCATCGCGAAGCCGCTGAAGATCGCACCCGCGACGAAATAAGGCGGAAAGATCGTCGTGTGCCAGCCCGGCAACTGCGACACGGCGAAGTCGAAACTCACGATCGTATGCACGCTCAACACGAGCGGCGCCGCGAGGGCGGCGAGCAGGCCGTAGGCGACTTCGTAGCGGTGCCACTGCCGCGATGAACCGTTCCAGCCAAGCGAGAACAGGCCGTAAGCGAGACCTGCGATGCGGCTCTTCGTTCGATCGCGCAGCGTCGCGAGATCGGGGATCATCCCCATGTACCAGAACAGCAGCGACACCGTGAAATAGGTGCTGACCGCGAACACGTCCCACATCAGCGGACTGCGGAACTGCGGCCACATCGCCATCTGGTTGGGATACGGAGCCAGCCAGTACGCGAGCCACACACGTCCGATGTGAATCCCGGGAAACAACGCCGCGCAGATGACGGCGAAGATCGTCATCGCCTCCGCGAAGCGGTTGATGCCCGTCCGCCAGTTCTGCCGGAACAGAAAGAGAATCGCGGAAATCAGTGTTCCGGCGTGGCCGATACCGACCCAGAACACGAAGTTCACGATCGGCCAACCCCAGTAGACGGGGTTCTTGTGGCCCCAGATACCGACACCCGTCGAGATCAGGTAGATCACGCCGACGCCCAGAACCCCCACCCAGAAGACCGAGATCGCGAACGCGATGTACCAGGCCAGCGGGGTCTTCATCTCGGCGACGTGCGAGACCGTGTCGGTCAGGCTCGCATACGAGTGCCGACCGGTCACCAGCGGCGTGCGCACGCCGGGCGGCTCGTCGATGACGTTGTAGGCCTTGTCGGGATCGGTCATGTCGCCTTCAGCCGTAGGGCCGGCCGTGCCGGCCGGATTTCGCGCCAGATTCACTCGTGTCGACCGGTGCCGCCGGCCCGTCGTTCAACCGTGATGATCCTCTTCGTCGCCGTGTTCTTCGTGGGCGTGGTCGCCCGGCGTGTCGTGATGTCCTGAAGCATGCCCCAGCGGCGGGATCGCGTAGGCTTCGATGTCCGCCAGCGACGGATGCGGGTTCTTGATGCGTGCGAGATACGCCGTGCGAGGCCGAACGTTCAACTCCTCGAGCATCGCGTACGATCGCGGATGCGGCGGAACGTTCGCCTCCGGCTGCCGCATGTAGTGCAGCTTGTAAACCCGGCTCGTTTCGTCGAGCAAATCACCGAACACGATCGCGTCCGTCGGGCACGTCTGCTGACAAGCCGTCTGGACGGCTCCGTCCTGAACCTTCAGGCTCTTCCGAACCGCCGGGTCGTCGCTGTGCACGTTGTGGTTGCGGGCTTCGATCTTGGCGGCCGCGATGCGTTGCTGGCAGTAGGTGCATTTCTCCATCACGCCGCGGCTGCGGACCGTGACTTCCGGGTTGAACACCATCCCGGCGAGCGATTGGCTCGCGTCTTCCAGCACCTTTTCCCCGCTCATGCCCAACACGGGAAGCGAACGGTATTTCTTGTTCGCCGGCTGTTTGTTCCAGTTGAAGTAGTTGAAGCGGCGGACTTTGTACGGGCAGTTGTTGTTGCAATACCGCGTGCCCACGCAGCGGTTGTAGACCATGAGGTTCAGGCCCTCGTGATCGTGAACCGCCGCCGCGACGGGGCAGACCTGCTCGCAGGGGGCGTGCTCGCAATGCATGCACAAAACGGGCTGGCCGACGACGACGGGACCGCCTTTGTCCGCCGTGCGTCCCTCCGGATTGCCGCGGAAATAGCGATCGATCCGCATCCAGTGCATTTCACGGCCGGCGAGCACCTGCTGCTTGCCGACGATCGGCACGTTGTTCTCGCTCTGGCAGGCGACGACGCACGCATTGCAGCCGACGCACTTCGAAAGATCGATCGCCATGCCCCAGGCATGGTCTTTCGAGTAGTCGGGACTCGTCCAGAGCGACTCGAGCGGCGGATGATGCACCGCGTGCTGCACGAAGTCGGGATGCTCGTGGAAGTGCGTTTCAGTGCCTTCGCGAACGAGCAGCGGCACGCGTTGGTTGATCTCATTCCGACCGATCGGATCGATCGCGAAGTGATCCTGCGTGGTCGCCAGCGGATGTGTCCGACCGGCGACTTTCTCAACCCTAACGCCCGCCGCAAAGTTCATCGCCCCGGTCGTGCGAAGAGCATAAGCGTCGACACCCACGACGGGCGAACGCCGATCGTCGTCTTCACTTTCAAATCCGCCGACCAGTCCCGCCGCCGTCCGGCCATAACCGAGCGCGACGCCGATCGAGCCTAGAGCCTGCCCCGGCAACACATAGACGGGCAACTCGACGCTGCGGCCGTCGAAAGAAATCCTCACGACGTCCTGAAATTCGACACCCAGCTTCGTGGCATCGACATAGGAGAGGATCGCCGCGTTGTCCCACGTGAGCTTGGTGAGGAAGGCGGGCACTTCCTGAAGCCAGCCGTTGTTCGCGAAACGACCGTCGTAGACCTGCTCGCTTTCGCAGAACACGATCTCGTAATCGCCGTCGGCGAGCGCCGCGGATTCACCTGCTTCTGCGCCGCCGGCATCCTGTGCCGACGCTTCAACCGCCGCCGGGGCCGACTCAGCGACAAAGCCGTCGTGCAGGGCCTGTTTCCAAGCCGTATCGTCGGTCCCGACGACATCGCCGAACGTCTCGCGAACGATCTGCTCGCCTGTCCTTGGGCCTTCCGCCAGCAGCATCGCGAGGACTTCGAGTTCCGACCGGCCGCCGTGCAGCGGGGCAATCAGAGGCTGCTGAATCGACAGCGTGCCGTCATAGGTGCGACCGTCGCCCCATTGCTCGAAGGCATGAGTACCCGGCAGATACCAGCGGCAGTGCCGCGTCGTCTCGTTGCGATACTCGCTGAGATGAATCGCGTTCGGAACCCTCTGCAGCGCGGCGGCAAACTCCACATCGGCCGGCGAGTCGTAGGCGGGATTGCCGCGCAGAATCAGCAACGTCTCCACGTTGCCATCGTTCATCTCTTTCGCGAGTTCTGCGATCGCCTCGGCGTAAGGGGGCCTTTCGGGATTCGACTCTTCCGTGAAGACGACGGTCTGCCCCAGATTCTCAAGTCGCCCATTGAGCCGATGCACCCGCGCATGCACCGCGGCCGGCTGCCTCGGACCTACATAGATCAGCCCTTTTCCGGTGTTCTCGGCAAGGTCCGATGCGAGCGCGCGAATAAAGGCATTCGCGCTCTGCGGCTCCCCGCCGCCGGTGGCTTGCCCGATCGCCGCTTCCAGTTCGTCGAGAAACTGCGGGATGCGAGAGGATGCGACCGGCTCACGATGATCAGCCGCAACGCCGGTCGAACTATACTGGCTTTCGACGACGTACATGCGGTTCATCGGACCGTCTTCGGGCGTCCGACGCGCGGCCCAGCCGCGTGCATGATTGATCTGATCGGGGTCGGCACCGAACGGATCGCCGTCGATGACCAGGATCACGTCCGCGGCGTCGAACTTGTAATGCGGACGCAACCGCTGCCCGAATGCGAGCTGAGCACCTTGCTCGACGCTCTGCCGCGAGATCGGTTCGTACTCGACCCACTTCGCCTGCGGAAATCGTTCAGTGAGGGCTTGCTCCAGCCGCAGCCGCGTCGGCGACGATGACGCCCCCGCGAGCACTCGCAGCTTTGCGCCGTCACCCGCTCGCTCGACCAGCGACCGCACCGATCCCTCGACCTGCTCCCAGGTTCGCTCGGTGGCCTTCCGCCCCTCGAGCCCAAGCGGTCGGCCGATGCGATCGGGGTCGTACAGGTCGAGCAGACAGCCTTGAGCGAAGACGTCCGTCGCACCGTGACTCTGAGGATGCTCAGGATTGCCTTCGACCTTGATCGGTCGACCATCGAACTGCCGCACCAAAAGGGCACGGGCGAAACCGCGCAGCTCGTGCAGCGTTGAGAAGAACTGCGGTTCGCCGGGGACGTAGTCGGGAACGCGCGTGGCGGCGGGAAGGAACTCTTCCGCCTGCCAGCGACAACCGGCCACTCCCGCCAGCGACAGCGACGCCCCCATCAATTGCAGCCAGCGCCGTCGCGACATGCCCTTCGGAAACTCCGAAGCGGCCTGCGGAAACTCACGATGCAGGTATTCCTCGAATTGAGGAGTGAACTGCAATTCATCGAGACTTCGCCAGTACGTCGCCCCCGGATCAGGGCCGGCGGAAGGAGTCGCGGTTTCGGTCTGAGACATGTCGATAATTACGTCGTCTTCAGCGTCCCTGAACGGCAGGTCGCGTTCGTGAAGCCCGGCGGCTGCGCCCGCCGGGCGGAAGACCGAACTACTATCGGTGGCAGGTCGAACAATCGGTGAGCGAACGGATTCCCAAATCCTCGCGAACCTTTTCCCCGACCTCTTTTTTCGTCTGACCCTGCGGAGGCTCCCAATCGAGCTTGGTGATGAACTCCAAGGGCCGCAAATGTTCCGTCGGATGGCGATGGCAATCGAGGCACCAGCCCATGTTCATGGGACTCACGCGCTTCACGACGTCCATCTTGTCGACGCGCCCGTGACATTCGACGCAGCTCACGCCGCGATTCACGTGCGCGCTGTGATTGAAGTATGCATAGTCAGGCAGGTCATGGACGCGGTTCCACTCGATCGACTCGCCCGTCTCGATGCTGTGACGCACCGGGGCGAGACGCAGACTCTCGGTATGCACGGCGGTCGTCGAGTTCGTGCCGTCCGGCGCCTTGGAACCGTTATGGCAGTTCGCACACGTCGCGGTCGCCGGAACGTTCGAGTGCGCCGAGTCGAACACATGCGTGTGACAGTAACGGCAATCCATCTTGAGCTGGCCGGCGTGCAGCGCGTGGCTGAATGGGACTGGCTGCGTCGGTTGATAGCCCGCGACGAGCGTCTCCGGCGAGAGCGCGTAAGGCACCAGCACGCTGAGATACAGCACGCCAAGCCCGATCAACCCCAATCCGGGAAGGACGAGACTGTTGACCCAGGCCGGGAAAGTGAACCTGCCCATGCTGATCCGGCGAAGCAAGCGTTCGGAGGGGAGGGTGCGAAGCACGTCCACGCCGCGGCGCGAACGTTCCCCGAAGATCGGTCTCGGATTCTAAGAGCTTGCGAAGTAAATCGCGACGCGGCGAAGGGCCGCATTTGTGCGTCATTCTGACGCGCCGTGCAAAGTGCGACCGAGGTGCTCACGGACGCATCTTCTTGAGCTTTCGTTGCAGCGTGCGGCGTTCGATGCCCAACAGTCGCGCGGCCTTCGAGATGTTGCCGTTGCAATCGGTAAGTACCTGTTGAATGTACTCCCACTCGGCCTCCGCCAGAGTGACCGGTTGATAGTCGGTCTCGGCGACGGCGCGGTCGGGTTCCTCACTCTTGCGAAAGGCGGCGAGGATCTCATCGGCGTCCGCCGGCTTCGTCACGTAGTTGACCGCCCCGGCGTGGATCGCTTCGACGGCGTTCGCGATGCTTCCGAAACCGGTGCAGACCACGCACTTGGTCTCGGGCGAGAGATCCTTGATGGCCCGCACGAGTTCAAGACCGCTCTTGCCGGGCATTTTTAGATCAATGACGGAGAGTTCCGGCGGCTCCTCGCGAACGGCGCGAACCGCCTCGTCGTAGTTGCGGGCTGTGCGCGTGCGGAAGCCGCGTTCGGCGATCGCCTCTGCGAGACGGTTTCGCAAAAGCTCGTTGTCATCGACGATCAGGCATGTTTGCAGCCTGACGCCCGTTGTGAGGGAGTCCTGCGACATCGCCGATTCTCTCGCGTTGCGGTTCCGGTGTGGTCACGGTCCGACCCGGCTCATTCTAGCCAGGGGCGACCGGCAGAAGGATAGTCACGGTCGTACCTCGCCCAGAGATCGAGTCGATCGTCAGCTTGCCGCCGAGGCGTTCGACGACCGCTCGAGCCAGAAAAACCCCGAGACCGGTGCCGCGCCCCGGATCCTTCGTCGTGAAGAAAGGATCGCCGACGCGGGCCAGCACGGCAGGCGGCATGCCCACGCCCTCATCCCGTACGAGCAATCGCAAGCGGCCATCGGAACGGTCCGCTTTGACGCGGACCTGTTGCACATTCGCCGACGCCGCCAGCGCGTTCTGAATGATTCCGCGAATGGCCTGCGCGAGACCGACCAGCGGCACGACGACGAGCGTGTCTTCGGCAGCCGGATCGATCGTTACCGCGACCCGCTCGGTCTCTCGAAGTCCTTCGAGCGATTCGCCGATCAATTCGCCCGCAGTCACCTCGATGAGTTCCTCGCCGATCGCCTGTCCGGCATCGGCGCTCATTCGCTTGAGGATATTCCGACAGGTTTCCAGTTCCGAGCGAATCAGCGAAATGTCATTCGCGACCTTGGGCTCGACGGGCGTGCCGCCGACGCGTCGCTCGACCTCGCGGGCGACGACGGCGATCGTCCCCAGCGGATTGGCCAGTTCGTGAGCGGCTCCCGCGGCCAGAGTTCCCAGCGCTTCCAGTTTTTGAGTCCGCGCCCGATCGGCGTGGAAGGCCCGAATCTGATGCTCGCTCTTCTGCAACTGGTCGCGCAGCAGGCTCGTGAAGTACACCACCACGACTGCGCAGGCCATGAACGCGATCAACAGGCCCGCGTGTGCGCGCGTCACCGAATCGCCTGCCTGGATCGGTTCGAGATGGGCCGCCGTCCACATTTCAGGCAGCGGTCGATAGGAGAAGAAGAGCACGACAAAACAGACGATCGCGGCGAAGCAACCGGCCCAGGCCCAGCCGCGGGGCAGCACGACCGCACTCAGGCAGAGGTTCACGAAATAGAAGATGTAGAACGGGTTCGTCGGTCCTCCGCTGAAAGACAGCAGCACGGTCAGCAGCAGCAGATCGAGCAGCAGGACGAGGCCCAAGACGGGCACCGTCGTTGCGTCGATCGTTTTTACACGATCCCGACGCTCGTCCACTTCCGGTCGAGACGACGACCAGATTGCCAGCGCCAGGTTCGAGAGCGCCGTGATGCCGACGACCGTCAGTAACGGCCCCACGGGAAGCGGCACGCCCAGCGCGAGTCGCACGAATGCGATCGTGATGAGTTGCCCGATCGCGGCCGCCCACCGGAGCTGCACGAGCCACGACGCGCCATGCGTCGCCGCGGGCAGATCGGTCGGCGCCGCGAGCAATGCCGACAGGGGATCGGTGCGCTCGATCCGTCGTCCGAGAAAGAGGTTCACGTACTTCCGGAAGGGCATGTGCGGCTTCTGGTCAGCATCCTGTCGCTACAACGTTTCGTAGGGATCGACGCCGTACTCGGGTTCGTCGATCACGTCGTCCGATTCATCCGTGAGCGGCTTGCCCATCCGTCGGCGGCGTTCGATCTCTTCACGCACCTTGCGTTGCAGCACCGTGCTCGTCCAACCGGCGTCCTCGGCACGTTTCAGCATCTTACGTTGCATTGAATGCGGCAGTCGCGCGACCGCCGCGTGCGCCGACCACGACAATCCCGGCCGGCGATTCTCGGCGGGCACACGGCGGGCGACGGATTCGTATCGCTGGAGCTGATCGGCCGATACGGCGCCTTCGCACACCTGCGAGAACATCTCTCCGAATCTCGCGTCGCCGGCATTGAGCAGGTCGCCGATCCACCAGGGCGACGCCTGCTGGCACCACAAGGAAAAGTGCAGCGGCCCCGCCCACCTCTCGAGAGGCGGGCCGGACGCCGTATCGACCGTCAGGCTCGCCGAACCGAACCGGAACGGGCCAATCACCATTTCAGGTTCAGAAGGCTTGTCGGACATGCCGTCGGCCGCGAGCGAGTGAACGTCGCGGCATGGTACGCGATCGTCGGCGGATCGTCAGCCAGGCCGATGTCGCCGTTCGTCGACACGCCCGACCCGTGCGGCGTTGCCGGTGGGAAACTTTAGCAGTTGTGTGCCTCGTCACGATTTTTTGGCCATCCGATTTGAATCCTTCGGAACCTGACCTACGTTTGCGTGGCTCGGAAGTGTCCCCCGTCTTCCGGCGCGGCTTTTCCCGGATGAAACGCGAGCCGCAAGGACGTGCATCGCCGAACCCTGTCGGTTCGGGGCGAGGCCGAGACGATTCGGTTGTGTGTCCGGCGGTCGTCCGCGGCGAGATCATTCCCGCGCGCCGGTTCGCAGGTCCCGTTAGAACGGCGGATTGAACGATGATCGGAAACTTGAAGTCTTCGCCCTTACGAGCCTCGAAACGTCGAGGAGCCGTGCTGCCGCTCGTCGCGGCGCTCGCGGTCGTGCTCATCGGCATGCTCGCCTTCTCGATCGACCTGGGCTACATCTCGCTCGTGAGAGGCCAGATGCAAAGCGCCGCCGACGCCGCGGCATTAGCGTCAGCATCTCAGTTGTTCGACCGCGACTTGCTGTCCGGCGGCACGACTCAATCCCTCACGAATGCAGATGCCCAGGCCGCGAAGTTCGCTGCCGCCAACGCCGCTGGTGGCGTGTCGCTCACCATCGCGTCGAGCGACGTTCAGTACGGCTACATCGCCGACCCCAGAGATCCGGCCAGCCCATTCGACACGACTCGCACGCCGTACAACTCGGCGAAGGTCAAAGTTCAGCGAACGACCGCCCGCAACGGGGAACTCGGTCTGTTCTTCGCAAGGATCTTCAACCAAGGCTCGTTGCCGCTCGAAGCGACAGCGACGGCCACTTACGAGGGCGGCGTCACCGGCTTCAAGTTCAACTCGAATTACTCGAACCAAAGATGCACGTTGCTGCCGTTCACTCTCGATTACGACATTTGGGACAAAGCGTGCGCCGGCTTGGGTCCCGATGCGTGGACCCACAATTCCAAGGCTCCGTACGGCGTCACCGCCGGTGCCGACACCGTACACGAGATGAAGCTCTACCCGACGAAGAACATGACGCCGGGTAACTTCGGCACGTGGGACATCGGTTCCGGCAACAACAGTTCGTCCGACATCGAACGGCAGATTCTCTACGGGCCGAACAAAGCGGACCTCGACCTGATGGGCGGAGACGTAAAGCTGGGCTCCGACGGCAAGCTCAAAGTGTCAGGCGACACCGGAATCAGCGCCGGCTTCAAAGACGCCCTGCTGGCGATCAAGGGCCAGCCCCGCACCATCGCCTTGCACGAGAAGGTCGTCGGCAACGGTGACAACAGCCAGTACACGCTCGTCCGCTTCGTCGGCTGCACCATCCTCGACGTCCGGCTCAACACCACCAACAAGTACATCACGATCCAGCCATGCCACACAGTGGATCCGACCGCCCAGGGAGGCGGCTCCGGCTCCTCCAGCAATTTCGTCTATACGCCACTGCGGCTGACACGCTGAGCCTGCACAGACACTCCGAAACACCTGTCGTTACAACACCAAGAGAAACAACCGAGGTGCACTATGAGAAGCCTGAAGCTACCTGTTCTGTCGATTTCGCTCGCGGCGATGATTTGCCTGACCCTGGCGGAGAGCGCTTCCGCGGTGCCGGGGCTTTATTCACGAATCGAAGAAGATTGGGAGTTGATCCTCAACACTCCCGACCTGAGCTTCCCCGCCCCGCAGGTCGTGGTGATGATGAAACCCGCGACGGCATCGCCGAAGACGGCCCTGTTTCTCATCAATCACCACGATACGCCGCAATTCAACGCCGGCGGCGGCCAGATCCAAATCTGGGACGGCGACGCCCTGAAGACGTATAAGAGCTTTGCCGGCCCGACGCTGATCCGCGTCGGCGAGCGAGTGATCTGGACACAGTACATGGAACGCTCGGGGGGCAAGTTCCAGTTCGGTCTCAGCCACGTCGAAGGAGACGCGTGGGGCGTCAACACGGCCTCAGACTTAGGCGGGCCGGTTTCCTTCGGCGACATCAAACCTGTGTTTGACGGCTACAACTCTGCTGACTCCGTCGAAGGGGCGACGATCACTTTCGGCGCCGATCGGATCAGTTCGCTCAAGCTGCTCCAGGTGAGAAAATACCCGTCCGACGGCAGCCCGGTCGAAGTCGAATCGACGGCACGCTTGATCTATCCCTTCGAGACGCCGTCGCCGTGAACCGGTTTCGTGACTGTAATTCGTGTCGGAATCCGCCAGCAGTTGTTTGTAACGCGCACTAGAGTTCTGACGCATGGGCCGAGGCGACCAACCACGTTCGCCCAGCCTGCCGGAGACCCATCAAATGCTGAACGCTCCACACCAGATCCGAAAACGAGTGACTCGCCGCCGCGGGGCGGCTCTCGTCGAATTCGCCGTCGTGGCACCCGTCTTGATCATTTTCGTGATGGGCATGCTCGAGATCGGGCGGGCCGTGATGGCGACCGAAGTGCTCGCGCATGCCGCACGCATCGGCGCTCGGGAGGGTTCCATCACGACCGGCACGACGAGCAGCGTCACGAGCGCCGTCAACGATCTCCTGACGGCGGCGGGAATCAACGGTGCGACGGTCTCGGTCAAGGTCAACGGCGGCTCGACGGAAGTCGGCAGCGCAAAGGCCGGCGACGAGATCGCCGTGAGCGTGACGGTGCCGTACGCGAACGTCACCTGGATCGGCAATCCGAAGTATCTCGCCGGGAAAAACCTCAGCGGACGTTGCGTGATGCGACGCGAGGGATGAATGCGGCAATGGGAGCCGGAAGCGTCAGCGACCGGAGCGTCATCAGGGATTAGCCGCCGATCGAGAGCCGACCGTCTCGATCGTGACAGCCATGACGACAGGGGCCGTCTCATCCGGCCCCTTTTCAAATTCGACCTCCGCGATCTCCGCATTCTTCTGCGGACGAACCGCGAGAGCGCGAATCTGCTGTCCGCGCAGCCGGAATGCCAGCTTCGATTCGGGAACGTCCACGACGCGAATATAATCGGCGAAGTGGACGCCGTTCAGCAGCTCGTGGCCTTCGGTGCTGCCGTCGGCGTAGTGCAGCCGCACGATCATCGAGACCGTGCCGTCTTCGCCGAACGGATGCGCCCATCCGGCGACGCCGCTCAGCAGGTGAATCGCCGCCGCCGAGGAGCGCACCGGCAGCCGCACCGACTTCGGCATCCGCGGCGGGAACTGCCCGTTCGGGCTGTAGAGCAGAATGGCGTTCGGTACGCGTCCCGCTTGCGGATCGACCAGGTAGAACGGCACGCCTTCCACGGTCTTCGGCGACCAGTCGGAGAAAATGAGCCGTTCGGCGTCGGCCTGCTTGTTCGTGAACATTCCCTCGTCGCTGGCGACCGTGGCCGCCTTGCGAAGATCGAGCGGCACGTACTTTCCTCGCTGCGTCATGAACGCCAATAAGTCGGCGATGGCCTCGGGCGGCACCTGCTTCTCGAAGCCTTCCGGCATCACGCTCTTGGGGCTGACGGCGAGTTCTTCGATCTCTTCCCGCAGCACCTGATGCCGCTTGCCTTCGGAATCGACGATTTCGACCGAGGCCTTCGTCTCGGAGGCCAGCAGCCCGTTCAGCACCAGTCCGTCGGTCGTGACGGCCGTGTACTGGCGGAAATTGCCCTCGACGCTGCGGCTCGGGTCGAGGATATGGATCAATAATTCCTCGCGAGGATGCGTGGCCATGCCCGTCAGGTCGGGGCCGATCTCGGTCCCCTCGCCCGAATGCTTGTGGCACTTGGCGCATTGCTGCGTGAAGACCAGCTTCCCCTTCGCGACGTCGCCGCCTTCCAGCACGAGGGGCGAAAGCTCCTCGATCACTTTCTGACGGTCGGCGCTGGGCAGCCCGCCGCCCTTGGCGAGTAGTGCCCTGGCCCGTTCAGCGATCCGCCGACTCGGGTGGTTCGCCAGCCCCTGCCTCTGGTCGAGCGACAGGTCGGAGAGCTGCAACTCGCCGCTCTCGATGCCATTCATCAATGCCTGCGTCCACGCCGGTCGCGAGAGTAGCACCCGTACCGCCGCCTCGCGAGCCGACGGCGTCGCCGAGCCCCAGCGTTCGATAATTGCGGGGCCGGCGTCCTCTGCGTCGCTCAGAGAGATCGCGCTCACAAGTCCCGCGGCGAGTTCCGGCGAAACCTGCGGCGTGACGAGCTTCAGAATCGATTCGGCCGCCTTCGCGTCCGACTTGCGGAACTCGATGAGCTGCCGCGCCGCGGCGATACGTTCTTCGTCGGGCTTCTTTGCGTCGGCGGCCGTCTTCCGAAAGCCCTCGGCGAGTTCGCTCGCGTATTTCTCGAAGCGTTCGTTGCCCCAGATCGACGCCAGGCGCACGAGACGCCCCTGCCCCTGTGCCGAGAGCCTGCCGAAGAGATTGACGAGAGCCTCCTCCGTCGCGGCATCGAGCTTGACGGTCGTGTTCCCGGGCCAGCCTTCCGCGAAGCCTTCGAGCGCCGCTTCCGCGACCGGAAGATTCTCCGCAACCGCCGTCAGCACGCGAACGGCGTCGTTCGTCTTACCAGCTCGCGCATAGTGCTCGGCGACTCGCCCGACGACGGCGATCGCTTCCTGCGACAGGTTCTTTTGTTTCGCCATCGAGATCAGAAACGGTCCCGAATGCGAGGCAGCCGCGGCGGTCGCCGCGTCGGTCAACCAGCGATCGTTCGACACGCCGGAATCGATAAGCGCCGTCGCGACGCCGTTCGCGACCTCGTCGGAAACAGGCATCTCGGCGAGCGCCAGCAGCGCGGCGAGCCTCACCTGCGGTTCACCGTCCTCGAGAATCCCCGCGTCCAACAGCGTTTTCGCTCCGCCTTCGTCGCGAGGAAGAACCAGCACCGCCGCGCGCCGTGCCGCCGCCGAATCATTCTTCAGTGCAGTGACCGCGGCTCGGGCGTCGTCGTTCGTATCGAGAGCGCCCAGAGCGTTCAGCGTCCAAAGCGCGTGCGTGGCGACGGCAT
The DNA here is from genome assembly GCA_013813775.1 of Planctomycetaceae bacterium. Lineage (GTDB taxonomy): Bacteria > Planctomycetota > Planctomycetia > Planctomycetales > Planctomycetaceae > JACCRE01. The sequence continues at coordinate 2,725 of JACCRE010000094.1, read as the reverse complement.
TGAGGCCGGTCGCATCTTGCTTCGAACCGGCGATCGCCTTCAGAAGTTTCGACGCTACATCTTTGTTGCCGTTCTCGATCAGCAGCCGCTGAGCATGCAGCCGCCACGTCAGATTGTCGCGACCGAGAGCCTCGACAAGGCCGTCGGTGTTCTGGGGATTGAGCGGCGCGGCCTCGGTCGTCTTCGCCGCATCATACTCGATCCGGTAGATGCGGCCGTGTCGCTTGTCGCGCAACGGCGTGACGTGTGCGGCCCCCTTGCCAGTCTCGAAGCCGGCCGGCGTCGGGTTGTGCTGCACGACGTAGTTGTACCAGTCGATGACCCACATGTGTCCGTCGGGGCCGACCTCGGCGACGATCGGTGCCGTCCATTCGTCGTCGCTCGCCACCAGATTCCACGAGTTATAGGCGACGAAGTCGCTGCCCTTCGGCTTGAGCACGAACGTCGCCGTGAGGTGCCCCGTCGGATCGCTCACGAAGGCCGTCTTGTTCCAATACTGCTCGGGATAGGCTCGCGCCGTGTAGAGGGCATGGCCTGCCGCGCTCGTGAAGCCCCCGTGATGATCGACCTGTCGCACCTTTTCGGTGATGGGGAAGAACCGGTTGCTAGGCGAGATCGATGGCAGAACCGACGGGCTCCAGCCGCGGACGGCCTCGTAGTAACGATTCGGAATCGCGACGAACACGCTCGGACAGCCGTTCGCCGTCGAGCCGAACAGCAGCCCTTCTTCACTGAAGCCGACACCCCATGAATTGTTGTTCGTGCTGCGGAGGAACTCGAGATTTGACACGGTCGGAGCAGAGTCTTTCGACTTCGACCGCTCAAGCTGGAAGCGATAAAAACCTTGGCGGAACTCGTGCTCTTCACCGGCGACCGTTCCCCGGAATCCCGCGTAACCGACGATGCCGTAGTACCAGCCGTCGAGACCGTAGCGCAGGTTGCTCGGCCCGGCGTGCGTGTCGCGGGTGCCCCAGCCGGTGAACAGCGCTTCGCGAACGTCGGCCTTGCCGTCGCCGTCGGTGTCCTTGAGGAACAGCGTGTCCGGGGCCTGATGCACGATGATCCCGCCGTAGGCGAAGGCGAGGCTTGTCGGAATGCTCAGCTTCTCAGCGAAGATCGTGAACGCGTCGGCCTTGCCGTCGCCGTTGGTGTCTTCGCAAATCTTGATGCGATCGTTGCCCTGACCCGCCGGCTGAAGGTCGTTCGGATAATCGAACGTCTCGGCGATCCACAGACGCCCGCGCTCGTCCCACGCCATCGCGATCGGCTTGGCGATGTCCGGCTCGGCGGCGTAAGGCTTCGGCGTGAAGCTTTCCGGCACGACAAGATGCTTCTGCGATTCTTCCGGCTCGACCGGCAACTGCATCGTGCGGATCGGCTCGCCGAGCGTGCCCCATTTGTTGCTGGGGACATAATTCGGCAGCAGCGCCTCGGCGTATTCGAAAGGCTTCAGCCCTTCGCGCGGTCGCTCGGTGCCGTCGAAGACCTCGCCCTTGTTCGCGGCCCAGCGAATGCCCCGCTCGATCAACGCCTGAAAGCCCGGCTGCATCCATGTGCGTTCGTCGTGCCCATAAGCCGTATAGAAAACGCGGCCCTTGCCTTGTGAGCGAACCCACGTCCACGGTTCTTCATCGTTGCCTTCCGCCCGCACCTGCAGCACCGTGCGGTTCTCGGTGTTGTGCTTCGTATGAACGTACGTCTCATCCCAGGTCGCGAACGGAAGGAAGCCCTCCATGATCGGGTGCTCGGGTGCGACGATTTTCGTTTCAAAGTCGCCCATGCCGTGGCTTTTGAACTGCCCGCCGACGAGGGCGATGAACTTCGGCGAGTTCTGAAAGCAGAAGCTCGCGCAGTGGACCGGCACGAAACCGCCGCCGTTCTCGACGTAGCTCAGCAGAGCGGCTTCCTGCTGCGGTTCGATGCGCTCGGTGTTCGCGTAGAGCAAGAGCGCGTCGAACTTCGACAGAAAACCGTCGTCGAGCGACCTCATGTCCTCGGTGTAGGTGACGTCGATGCCCCGGCCGGAAAGCACCGGAGTCAACTGCGCGGCCCGATCCGCCGGCCGGTGATGTCCGTTGTCGCCGAGGAACAGCACCCGCAACGGCTTCTCGGCGGCCGATGCGGTCGCCGTGAACAGACCAGTGACAAACAGAAGTAAGATGCGAGCGACCATCGAAGAGCGCCTGACGTCGAAGAGACGGGAAAGTGCGATCGCGTCGGCGTCGATTCCCTTCGACGGGCACTCTGAAGAGACAGACTAGCCCTTCAGCTCATCCGCGCGATCGACGTCAATCGTGAGATGATTGTTATAGAAGTTCAAGGTGATCGCCAGCGCGACCGCTGCTTCGGCGGCCGCCAGCACGATCACGAACAACGCCATCACCTGCCCGTCGATCCCCAGCGGCGTGTACCGGCTGAAAGCGACGAAGTTCAAGGTCGCCGCCGTCAGAATCAATTCCACACCCATCAGCACGCCGATCGCGTTCCGCTTCGTCGCCATGCAGGCGACTCCGCAGACGAACAATACCGCAGCGACGGTGAGATAATGAGTGAGCATTTGAAAAAAGGTCAGGGGTCAAGGGTCAGGCTACGACGTTTGGCCCGCGCGAGATAGGCGGCACCAATCAGCACGACGAGCAAGTGAATACTGGCGATTTCGAAAGGAAGGAGATAGCCCGTCGAGTTGACGGTTGACTGTTGAGGGTTGAGGGTCGCTGTTTGTTCC
>JACCRE010000081.1 GCA_013813775.1 Planctomycetaceae bacterium | reverse complement strand
CATCCTGTTCACGGCCGGGGATTCCCAGGCGGAGATGGTCTACTCCGTCGTGCCGCCTAATCTCCACCTGAACAGCAAGTATCCAGAAGGCACACTCGGCACCGATGCTCACCTCCACGACCCCAAGGCCTTGGCCATTCTGAAGCGTGCCAACTTCAACTGGGTGCTTGAGAAGCAGATCGTCCGCTGGTCCACGGTCGAGCCGGAGCAGGACCAATACCAGTTCTTCGACAAGCTGATCAAGAACGCCGACGACGCCAACATCCTGTTGATGCTCCAGATGTTCAACATGCGATCCTATTATCGACATCAACCTTGGATGCAGCCGTATGTTCTTCCCTTTACCGGCGGGCGAGGGGTGCGCGACCCAGGCATCTGGAGAGAAGACAAGCAAGATGAGTTCTTCAAGCACTGGGCGGACTACGTCTTTGCTACGGTCGATCATTACAAAGATTCGGTGAAGCACTGGGAGGTCTTCAATGAACCGAATAGCGAGCTGGGTGAGAAGGCTCAAGGGGGCGAACACTATGGGCATGTCCTCAAGGTCACTGCCGAGGCAATCCGGCGCGCCGATCCGCAGGCCAAGGTGATCGGCATGGCCGGCGGCGGGTTCAATCGCGAGTTCTATGACGCGGCCATGAAGGTCGCCGGCGCGGATGCCGTGGACATTCTTTCCGTGCATTTCTACGGCAATGATGAAAAGCCGTTCCGGGAATACGCCGACATGCTCGCGACGTATCAGAAACCCGGCTGGAACACCGAAACCGGCCCGACCTGCAATTCCTTCTTCACCACACTCCCCGGCTTCGCGGCCCTTCAGCAGCAAGGGTATCGGCAGCGGGAGCTCCAAGACCTGCACACCTACACCAAGCACAGCGTCAAGAACTATCTCCAAAGCCTCTCACTGGGACAAATGGAGCGATGGTTCCACTATTTCGCCCGTTTCACCAACTCCAGCCCGTCGCAGCCGACCGCATGGGTGGGTGGGAAAGAGCTCACCGAATATGACGGCAGCCTGCGCGTCAACGGCGTGGGGTTGACCATCGCCAGCCACTTCCTGGACGGGGCGAAGTATCACGGGCCCGTGGCGCTGGACGAGCGGCTGGAGGCCCACATCTTCCAGAAGGGTGACGCGTTTGTCGGCTTCCTGTGGGGCGGGGCGGGGCCGGCCCTGACGCTAACCGCCCCCAAGGGGCTGACCTTCTACGACGTCATGGGCAACCGGATCGAGGACGAGTCGCTTCAGGTTACCGATAGCCCGATATACTTTACCTTTGAGGGGGATTCCAAGTCTGGCGAGGGCGATTCCAAGTCTGGTCGAGCACTGCTGAATGGACTGAAAGTCACGACCGGAATGTAGGCTCGGCGGGTGGCTGGGGAACGTCTTCGTTACCCCGGGAGTATGCCGCCTAACCATCGCATGCACCGGAGCGGCGGGTCACCGTTTTTTGAAATCCGAGTCAACTCCCGCCGCCCAGTGATGCGTGTCGTTCGGCGGCGGGGTGGCTGCGGTGCTGAAACGCTTTCTGCGTTGAAGTCGCATGGGGAACCGGGGCTGACGGGGCCGGTTCTTAGGAGTCGTTAGCCCCGGTCGTGATGTCGCTCGACCATCAACTCGCGAGAACGCCCCGGTCTTCCTGCCGAGCAGTGAGCACTTTTTCAACTCTCCTTATCTTCAATCACGATCGTGACGTTTGCCTGTTCTTTCGGCGAGATCGTGTTCCAGATTTTCAGCACTTGATCCTCAGCGGCGACGATGCAGCCGTCGGACCAGCCGGCGCTCGTGCCCATGTGGATGAAGATGTCGTTGGACTTGCGCGTGCGACGGGCGATCGGCACCGCTTTGCCGAACCAGATGGCTTCGCGTTTGGTGCCCCGGCTGTTTTTCTTGTTCGCCATGTGCGTCGCGTAGCCGGTGTAAGTTCCGGCGACGGCCACGACTTTGGGATCCCACCAGCAGTCGGTATCCACACTGATGTCGCCGTGGGAAAACGTCAGGCGGCCTTTCGAGCGACCGCGCACGACATTGATTTCGAACGACATCGCAAGTGCCCCTTAAACAGGACAGGAAACGACCGGCCCACACCGCCTCAAAGCAGCCTGAACAAGTACGCCGCACGCCATCGACTGTTACGCACACTCGGCTCAATTGATGGGTGGCATGCTTTCGGCCGAATGGCCGTAAGCATGTGATCGCGGAACATGCCTACGCCCTTGGCGAAGGCATGCCACCCAACCCGCACCCCCTCGACCGTCGCGCGGGCGATGCGGTACGCCTCATCGAAAGAGGCCCACCGGTTGTGGCCGGTGGGCTTCGACGCTCTCGATGATTGCGTGTTTCAATCGTCTTCGAGCTGGATGTTCCAATACGCCTCGCTGAGAAAGCGTTCCCAGCTTTCGACTTTGATGTTCCGCGCGGCGTAGACTGGGTTCCATTGCGGCTGCTCCGGGTGCTTCCGGATCGCCATATGGGCCTCGGACGGCGTGCGGTTTGCCTTCCGATGATTGCAGCGCACGCAGGCGAGCACGCAGTTGTCCCAGTTCGTGTTTCCGCCGCGAGAGCGAGGCACGACATGGTCGATCGTAAGTTCGTTGCCGCCTGGGCTCGCCCCGCAGTACTGGCACATGAACCGGTCGCGGCGGAACAGGTTCCGTCGTGTGAACGGCACCGTCCTGCGATGAAACCGGTCGTACCGCGTGAGCGAAATGACCTCGGGCACGCGCATCTCGAACTGCACCGTGCGAATCACCGGCTCGCCGTCGGCCGGCTTGAGCCGCGACCAGTCTTCCCAGGTGTAAAGCGCGTAGTCGGTCGGATCGACGATCCGCGCGGTGTCGTTCCAAACCATCACCAGCGAACGCGAAACGCTGGCGACGCCGATCGGCTGCCAGTTCCGGTTGAGCACGAGCGTCGGCCGCTTGAGCACGGCGGTCACCATCGGCGATTGATCCGTGAAAGTACGAGAGGCGCCGGCATCGAAGGTTCGACGCGGGGCGGGGAGGGCCGAGAGACGAAAACACCGGTCCCGCCGGCGTTCCGGCGGGCCGAACGCCGCTGCGGGTCTTCGGACCAGAGCACTCGGGCGTCCCTCGGGTTCGCAAAACCGTTCAAGTCGCACGGCGGGCGTCAAAAAATGACGCCGAATCGCCGGGGCCGCGTGTTCCTCGTCGTCGCGTTGCATTGTGACGATTCGAGCGAACACGCGATGTCACAAAAGATACCGGTCCCCTAACACCGACGCAACATGCGAGTTCGGTTCGTGGAAGGCGGCTTTCCGTGGAAGGTCCGGGATGCGACTGGACGCCGACGGGAAAACCGGCCGAATCCTAGTCTTGAGAACCGTAGGCTGACGCCGCGCGCCGGGCCGCGGTCGCACGACTTCACAAGAATTTCAGAGAACCGAGCCGACACCTGGACTCAGCCGTCGGGGGTGGGGCCGGAGAATCGGCCGTGTCACAAGCGACGCTCGCTCTTCATGCGCCGGAGGAGGCTCCCGAGCCTGCCGCCGCTCGGCAGGTGCCGCCGAACGGCCGAAGCGGCCGCGTGATTGCCGTGGCGTTGCTCGCCGTGCTCGTGGTCGTGTGGTTCGCTCCGGCCATCGTGGCGCGGTCGGGTTTGCGGCATGGATTCGTGCATGCCGTTCTTCCCGCGTATGCCGGCGAGGCCGAGATCGGGCATGCATCCCTGGGCTGGCTTTCGCCCGTGGTGCTCAGAAATGTCGAACTGAGCGACGTCGATGGCCACGACCTCCTGCGCGTCGAGGAGTTTCGCACGTCGCAACACTTGCTGGCACTCCTGGCGGGACGGTCGAAGGGCTTCGGTGTTCTCACGCTGACTCGTCCCGAGTTGTCGGTCCGACTCAAAACGGGCGGGAGCAACGTCGAAGAGATGCTGGCGCCGCTCTTGGATGGCGAAGGAGGCGGATCAGGTTTCGAGGTTAGAGTTGTCGACGCAGCGGTTGCTTGGACGCGGCTCGATGGTGAACGCGCCGCCGGTTCGCTGAAGGACGTCTCGGCGACGATCAGCCGCAACGCCGGCGATTCGCTTCCCGATCACATCGAGCTTGGCGGGACGCTGACCGACGGCGAGCACCCCGGAACCTTCACCGTGCGATCGGTGAGGCGAGACGGGCGCGACGCGGAACCACACGTCTCCGTCGTCGCCAAAGATCTGCCGCTCGGGGCGCTCCAGTCGTGGCTCGATCGTTTCGAGGTCGCGGCACGCGTCACTGGAACCGCAACGGCAGACGTTCTAGTCACTGCGCCGGCCGACGGCTCCTCCTGGAATGTCGACGGTCGAGTCGCGGGACGACGAATGCGATTCGAGCGAGTCGGCGTCAGCGACGCGCATCCCTTGTTGCTCGAAGAGGCGTCGCTTGCGGGACGCGCATCCGCCGATGGCTCTCTTCTCACGCTTGATGACCTCGAGCTTTCCAGTGATGTCGGCACAGCGACCGTGAACGGCAGCTTCGATCTGGGAACGCTGTTATCGGAAAATGGTCTGCTTCCGCAGGTAGAGGCGCTGCTCGCAAACGAGTTCTCGTTGAACTGCTCGGCGGACCTGAAAAGCATTGCCGCTGCGCTTCCCGAGTCCCTGCGGCTCCGGCAGCCGGTGCAGTCGGGCACGCTGGCGATCGACGTAAAATCGTCCGGCGAGGAAGGCCGCCGTCGAGGGACCATTCGGCTGCGAGCCTCGGACATCGTCGCCGGTTCGGCCGAGAATCCGATCGTCTGGCGTCAGCCGTTCGCATTCGACCTCGTGGCGGTGCAAACGGAGTCGGGCCTGACCGTCGAAAGCGCTCATGCCGAATCAGAGTTTCTGACGCTACGAGGCGCAGGGTCGGCGACAGCGGCCGAACTGACGTTTGACACGGATCTCGATCGGCTGCGAGAGAATCTTTCGCGGTTCGTCGAGTTGCCCGCTGATGCCCTCGCAGGTCGTGCCGAGGGTCGAATTACGATCAAACGTGGCGCTGCGGACAAGGTTTTCGATGTCGATGCCACCGGGGCCGTCCGCGATCTGATGCTGAGCCTAGCGGGACGCCGTTGGACGGAACGGGAACTGAGCTTCCATGCCTCCGCCGAATGCGAGGGAACTCAAAGCGGCGTGACGGAGATCCGTTCGGGAACGATCTCCCTGCAAAGCGTCGAAAAAGATGAAGTCCGTGCCGTTCTGATGGAACCGGTCCGGCTCGCCACGGGGGCGAACTGGAAGCTCTCCGTGACGGCCAAGGGGGACTCGACGCGTTGGTTCAATCGTGCCCGCGCGTGGAGACTTCTTCCCGAGGCGACCTCGTGGACGATCGCCGGCCAGATCGACGCCAAGGCTGAGATCGCTTTCGCAGGATCGTCATTAAGAGTGAGCAGCCTCGATGCGGAGTCGAAGAACTTTCGCCTGGGCTTCGCGAACCGGATGTTCGACGAGCCTGTCGCTCGGCTGACGGGCAACGCCTCCTGGAATCTCTCGTCGGGACTGCTGACCGTTCCGACCGCGAAGTTCACGAGCGAGTCGGCGATGATCGATGGGACCGGGATCCACTGGCCGCTGACGACCGACAAGGCGGTATCGGGGCACTTCGAGATTCGTGGCGGGATCGGCCGGCTCGCCCGATACGTACTCCCCTCGCGGCCTCCCGTCTGGGTTTCTGGTGTCGTGCAGGGCACGGCGGATCTGAAGTCGGACGCGACGGCCACGCTCGTCGATGCGAAGTTCGAGTTCGAGCGTCCCGTGCTGACGAAGCCTCTGGAATTGGCGGGCGGTCGAGTCGAGTGGCGCCCGCTCTGGTCGGATGACCGCGCCGAAGTGTCACTGACGGCCCGTTATCACCGCCTGGGCGACGCATTGGATGTCACGGCCATGCGGATCGTCGCAAGTGGGATCGGGGTGGATGCCAAAGGACGCCTGGATCACGTCAGTTCGAGTGGGAGCGCCGATCTGACGGCGGGTCTGAGCTATGATCTGCCCCTGCTCGCACCGCGAATTCACGCGTGGCCGGCGGACGTGATCGCGAAAGGGCGGGGAGCGAAACCGTTTGCTCTCCGCGGCCCGTTGTTTGGTGCCGGAATCGTCGATCCGGGTCTAACGGCTCGGGCAGGTTTCGGCTGGGATTCGCTCGACGTTTATGGCTTGGCCGTCGGGAGCGGGGAGCTTTCAGCCCGACTGGAGCGAGGTTCGCTCGAGTTCGAGCGGTTTGACTGGCCGGTCGGAAAAGGCCGAATGCGGGGTTCAGCCTCTGCAGAACTGAACGGCCGATTTCCGTTACGGCTTGCGCCGGGCAGAATCGCCGACTCGATCACGGTCACGGCCGAGATGTGCAGCCGGTGGCTGCGATACGCGACGCCGACGCTCGCCGATGCCGCCACCGTGCAAGGCACCGCGTCACTCGAAGTCGATTCCTGCACCGCGCCGCTTGCGGCACCGACGGAAACGCACGCCGAAGCGACGCTGCTCATCGCGGGACTCGATGCGACTCCAGGTCCATTCGCCCGATCGCTCATCGACGTGATCGGGCAAGTCCGACGGATCGCCGGTCGCGATGCGACGAGCGGCTCCGACCTGCGGCTCGTCGCTCCACAGCAAGCGGTTCGTCTTCGCATCGCAGGCGGCCGCGTGCACCACGACCGCTTCGCCGTCCGACTCGGCGACGCCGACGGACCGATCGTCTCGACATCCGGCAGCGTCGGCTTCGATGAATCGATCGATCTCATCGCTGAGATTCCGCTCGACGCGCAATGGTTCAAGGATGAACGCGTCGCAACGGCGCTAGGGGGTCAGTCGCTACGGGTGCCGATCCGCGGAACGCTCTCACGCCCGGCCCCCGATCCGCGAGCCCTGCAAGACCTGGCGCGTCGCGCGGCGACGGGAGCGGTCAATGGCATTCTGAATCGCGAGATCGAGAAGCAGGTGGGCGATCCACTGAGGAAGCTCCTCGATCGCAAACCGGCGTCTTCGTTCGCACCGGCTCCGCAATAACGCTTGCAGCTTCGCCATCCTTCAGGCGCCATGCCGCTAGTGTTTCGTCGCTCTTGAACTGAGGTGTGCCATTGGCTCTGCCAGTGCCGCCGTCTCAACGCTTGCACTGGCAAAGCCAGTGGCACCGACCCGGCAGTCGAACTGCGACGTCCACTAGCGACCCTCCCCGCGCGTCGCCTCAATCCTCCCCACGAGCCGTTCGTAGTCGGCGAGGCAGGTTTTGATCTGCGCCGCGAGATCGCTCATTTCGTCGGACTGGCGCTCCGACGCCGACAGCACGGGACGCAGCCACGCCTCCATGAGGCGGAACTGATCACGCAACAGGTTCAGCAGCGCCGGCGGGATCTTGTTGACGACCGTGATTGCCGCCGGAGGACCGGCGGAGGTCTGTCCGTCTCCGTCCACGATCCGCACGTGTGACGGTGCATTTGCCCGCAAGAGTTCCGCGAACTGATGGACGATCTCGGGATCGATCGTCAGCTTCGAGGGCTCATTTGGTTTTGAGGCTGCCAGAGCCGGCTGCAAACGATTTATCTCGACGGCCTTGACCATCGCTCCGAAAGCGCCCCGCAGCTCTTCGAGTCGGTCGGCGATCGCCGTCTGCGCGGGATCGATTGTCGGGACCGTCTCCGTTCGGTTCGCCAAGCGTTCGATGCCATCGGACAGAGTGCCGCGAAGATCCGACAGGCCGTCGGCGAACAACGCGAGCTGTGCGATCGCCTGACCGAAGCGGTCCCCCTCGTCGAGGCCGCGCAGCTTCTGGTTCCGGCGATACGTTTGCTTAATTACTTCCCACCGTTGTCGGTCCTCGTCCGACAGCCAGCCGACGAGCTCGCGAAACTTCAACAGATTCGCTTCGGCTCCGGTGGTCAGCGTTTGTGCGTCGTTGCGGTAGCTCGTGCGGATCAGTTCGTCGAGTTCCGCGTCGTTCATCACCGGCAGCACGCGCTCGGCGATGCGGTTCATGTTGCGATACGAGCCTTGAAGCTTGAACGGCGGCTCGGTGCGAAACTCATCGGCCTGCGCGGCGGAGCGAATGTACTCGGCGTTCACCGACAGGATCACGTCGCGCACCCGCAGCAGCTTCCGCATCACTGCGACCATCGCGGAAAGCTCGTCGGCCGCATAGTTGCCCTCGAGATCGACCGACGATGGATCTTTATCCGCCGCCAGACCGGCGACGCCGATCACATCGTGCGGATGTGCCGCGAGACGCGACAGAGTGCCGTTCGACGTCAGCGAGTTTTCGATGAAGCTCAGCTCGAAGGCTTCGCGGTGCCGGCCGCTCACGTCGCCGAGGTTATAGACGTCGGCCCGGTTCGCGAGCATGTCCGGGATCTGGAACTTATCGCCGCTCTCCGTGTAGGGGTTCCCCGCCATCACGACGGACACCTTCCGTCCGCGCAGGTCATAGGTCTTGGCCTCGCCGCGCCACACGCCCTCGACCTTGCGCTGGGCATCGCATAGCGAAATAAACTTCTGCAGGAACTCGGGATGACAGTGCTGGATGTCATCGACGTAGATCATCACGTTGTCGCCCATCTCGAACGCGAGGCCGAGCTTCTTCAATTCCTCGCGGGCGGCGAGGTCGGGGGCGGCCGACGGGTCGAGCGACGTGACCGCGTGCCCGATCGCCGGTCCGTTGATCTTGAGGAACACGAGCCCGAGACGGTCGGCGACGTACTCCATGAGGGTCGTTTTGCCGTAGCCCGGCGGCGAGATCAGCAGCAGCATTCCCTGGCGATCGGCGCGCGTCTCTTCGCCGGCGACGCCGATCTGCTTGGCGAGATTCGCTCCGATGAGCGGCAGATATGCCGTATCGATGAGGCGGTTTCGCACGAACGACGCCATCACGCGCGGCTTGAGTTCTTCGAGACGCAGTTCATCACGCGCTTTGGTGATGACGGCGTGCTTGCGATCGACGTACTGCCGGAAGCGCGGCACCACCGACTCGATGTGATGCCGCAGCCGTTCGAAAAAGCGGTAGTAGTCGAGCCGATAACGCCCCTTGTCGATCACCGGATGATCGCCGAGCAGCCCCTTCAGCTCGCGGCATGCCTTCGCGGAGATCGTTTCGCCCGGCTCGTCGTTCGAGAGCAGCAGAACGGCCGCTTCATCGATCAGTGACGCCGCCTCGACGTCCTTCACATCGACGAAGGCGGCGAGCCAGCTTCGCGCAAGTTCGAAGCGAACGGCGACGTCATCGCCGGCGGTCTCGGTCGCCCGGCGGAAGCGCATTTCGGCGTTGCGAACGACGAGGTCGCCGCGGAACGCCTTCGCGATCTCCGCGGAGCGCTGGCTGACGGGCAATTCGTCGCCCACGAGCAGTCGATCGACGAGGAAAGCCGCTGCGTGGACCGCATCGTGTTCGGAGAGAGCTGTCGTCGCGCCCGCGAAGGCGCCGAGCGCCGCGGCCAGATCGTCTCGCAACGGCGACGCGTCGATTCGGTCGGGCCAGACGGCGGAAAGCTCGCGAAGCGCGCTCAGACGCTGATCCAGACGTGTCTTCGTTCGCTCCGGGCACCCATGCCGCCAGAACAAGCGTGCGAGAGCCCGCGCCTGCGGAGCAGCGCGCAGCGGCCCCAATGCTTCGTGAACCTTAATAAGGGCCTTCAGAATGGCCGCCGCGTCGCGGTCGTGGACTCCTTTCATGTAGCCTTCGGAGTAGCGCGGAGCCATGCGTTCGGCGACCCAGATCGCCAGTTCGGCATCGGCGAACTTTGCCACCTTCTTGAGCATGCCAGCCTCGGCGGCTTCGACGAACAAGGAGTGTGTCAGAAACTCTCCGCGATAGACTTCGGCAGTTTCCGAAACGTATTCCTGATCCCAGCACTCGCGAGCGGCCAGCAACTCGGCGTCATCGACCGGCTCGTAGAACCGCGTGCCGGTCAGGTGGAGTTGCGGTTGGCCGTTGCGAACGACCGTCGTGAGATCGATCGGCTGCGTGTTCACGCCGAACCGATAGCCGCCGAGATTGATGACTCCCGGACCTTCGGCGAAGAGGTCCTGTCGATCCTTGAGCTGGCGGATCGCATCGTCGCGAAGCGATTTCAGCCGCGTGAGCAATCCGTCGGCACGGACGGCGTCGCCGAGACCGGATAGTTGACCGGCGAGGTCGCGCACCTTGGCGACGGTCAGATCGCCGGCGAAATAGCCCTGAATCGCGTCGGCCGAATCCAGCGTCTTCGCCCGCGAGCCGATGCCGCCGAGCAGCCGCTCCGCCGCAGCCGCCAGCGAGCCCGATCGCTTGGCGCGGGCCTCCAGCAGCGACGTCTTCCGCGTTTCAAAGGCCGAGGCGATTTCTTCCCGCTTCTCGGCGAGCGTGACCGCGAACTCGTCGAACTCCGCGAAGCGGCCTTCCAACTCCTCGACTTGCAACAAGAGGCGGGAGAATTGTTCGTCGCACTTTTCCGGCGTCTCACACCGATCGAGTGCGTTGACGACGGCTTGCGACATCAGTTTGAGCTGCGATCCGAACTCGGCTGCGCCTTCGGTCGTGGCGAGAGCTTTCCGACGATTGCGGATCTCGGCTCGCAACGTGTTGACGGTGGCGAACACGGCCGACACCGCGTCGACGACTCGGGTGCGTTGCGTCGCGTCTTCGATCGGCAGGTTCGAGACCGTTTCGATCAGCAATTCGAGATCGGCGGCGACCTTGGCGACCCGCTCGTCCGACTCCTTGGCATCACGAGCCGTCTTGATGCCGTCGAGCTTGCCCCGTTCCTCTTGAAGCGTCGTCGCAAAGGGAGCAAGCGCGTCCGGCCGGTCGAGAAAGGCGATGCAACGACCGGCGATCCGCTCCGACTCCGCGGCCAGCGTTTGTTCGAGAGCGTCGATCACCGTCGGATCGACGTAGCGCACCTCACGCAGGCCGATCGCTTCGCCGCGCAGCGTGCGAAGCTCCGCGAGCGAGGCCGTGAAGTCGGCGACAGATTCATAGGCCCGTCGATTTGCCGTCGCGACCGCCTCGCCGACGCGGCCCTGCAGGGCTTCCGTCTGCTGTTTCGCGTTTTCGCGAGCCCGCGCGACTTTGACGTACTCGTCGATCGCCGCCGACGCCGCCGACCGAACTTGCTCAAGCGATTCGTCGAGCCGGAACGTCGCCGGGCTGCGAATCCAGTAGTAGCTATCGAGCAGATCGCCGGCCCGTTGAGCGACCTCGGCGTACAGATCGCCGAACGTGTCTTCCTTATCGAGCAGCGTGAGGATTTCGTGGCATTCCGACAGGCCGTGAACGATTTCGCGATTGCCGATCTTGAACAGGTCGGAGCTCGAGTCGGCCTCCGGCAGCAATGCTTCGGCGGTGAAAGGCGTTCGCCAGATTTGAATCGCATGATGCCGCTGCGATTCTGGCTGCGCGCGGAAGCAAACGAGCTCGCCCCCGGAAAACAACGTGTACCCGTGGCACAGCAGCGGCGGATCGGCCGCTTGCGCGATCACATTGTAGCGGATGAGAACGTACAGCCCCGCGGTGCGGTCGTAGAAGATATATAGGAAATCTTCGCCGTTCGGCGCGTCGATCCGCTGCTCAAAGTTGGCGTGCTCCGGTACGCCGTCGAAGGATTTGCCATCGCCGGTGTGCAGCAGATAACCAGCGGGATAGATGATGCCCTGGTCGGCGGGCAGCAAACGGCAACAGTTGGAGATGCCGTCGAGCCGAATGGCCCGGCGGGTTTTCTCGCAGTAGACGATGTGGCGATCACCTGCCTCCTGATAGGGTTTGATCTTCAGAAGAACGAGCGAACTGAAAGTGGCGTAGCGGATCTCCGCGTCGTCGAGCGTCTGATCGGCGTTCTCGACCGGCTCGGCATAGATGCCCTGGCCGGTGTCGGTGTTGTTCTCGATCTTGATCGTCAGATCGCCGCCGATCGTTTCGACGAAGGTTTTGTCGGCGACATTGACGTGCGGGTGCTTCCCGTAGACGTGGTCTTCCCGGCGAGGTCGCCGCCAATCGAATTCATGCTGGGGCGGAAGCCGCAGTTCGTGATCGCTGCGGTTGTCGACGTACTTCAACAAGTCGCCGACGGCCGCCCACTTGAAGGTCTTAATATCGCCTTCGCCCGGGCCGGTGCGAAGCTGCATGTAGAGCAGCGGACCGCGGCTGACGAACTTTTCGAAAGAGGCGTCTTTGTAGAACCGATAGACGTCCTTGAAGTCCTTCTGAAACGCCGCGTCGTCGAGCAAGTCGAGCGCCCGCGGATGGAAGCGACTTTCGGAGAAGCTGTATGCGGCGAAGACGTCGGCGGGAGATCGCTCGGCCTTCAGCCCGAAATGAACGTTGAATCCGAACAGCAGCGTTCCGCCGACCGCCGCGATGTCGCGCGGCACGCAGTTGTGCTCGGTCGAAATGCGTTCCGTCGCGGCGAGTTCAGGTTCGACACCGCCGAAGGTCGCCTTCCGTGCGGCATTGAGTTTCTCGACCCGCTCGGCAAGCTCGCGGCCGTGCCCCCGCAATCGCTCGCGAAGCAGTTCATACGTGCCGCGGTCGAGCGTTTCGGCGGGAGCGGCGTCGGACATGGCGGTTCGGAACACAAGAGGACGCTTAGCCGCGACCGAACGAAGCGCTTCCTTCGGTCGCGGCTAAACTCGGCAGTTCTGATACAGCGGCTCAGTTCTTCGCCGGCTCGCGATTGAGTCCCAGCGAAGACACTCGTTTATCGGCCGACCCGCTGCCGCGGACGGCGTTGAGCAGCCGCTTGAGTTGGCCCCGCTCGCTGTCGTCGTCGGCCATCGAAATCATTCGACCCACGAGCGCCGCGACCGACAGATCCTTGATGTCGTCGAAGCTCATGTTGAAGCGTCCGACGAACTGGCGGAGTTGCGTCTGGAAATGCTCGCCGTCGCCGTTGAAAAACGTGTCTTTGACGTCGGTGAGCGTGCGGCTGCCTTCGACCATGCGGTCGATGCGCTTGCCGCTGGTGATCGAGTCGACGATCTTGTCGAAGAAGGTGGTTTCGCCGCCCACGATGTCGATCTTCGCGCTCTTGAGCGCCTCGCCGACGATGCGGCTCTGGGCATCGGCGATCTGGCGCTGGGCGTCGATCGCGGCGATCTCGATGTCTTTGTCCTTATTGAGCCGCAGCTTGAACTCTTCGTGCTCTTTGCCGACGCCGTCGAAGAGCTTCATCGCCTCGGCCTTCTCGCGAATGCCTTCGGCCT
This sequence comes from Planctomycetaceae bacterium, assembly GCA_013813775.1. Lineage (GTDB taxonomy): Bacteria > Planctomycetota > Planctomycetia > Planctomycetales > Planctomycetaceae > JACCRE01. Next base: position 14,659 of record JACCRE010000081.1, on the reverse strand, counting down.
CGGAGACGAACTTGAGCTTGAGCACTTCAGCCTCAGCCGTGCCTTGTTTTTCGAGGGCGTCGGCCTTGGCGGAGATGACCTGAGCTTCCGCGAGCCCTTCGGCGGCATGCTGGGCCTGCTTACCTTCGGCGTGCATCTTCGTGGCCGCCATTTCGCGCTCGGCGCTCTTCTTCTGAGCCTCGGCCTCGATCACGATCTGGTCGGAGTGAAGCTCCGCGGCTCGCTTCGAGGCTTCGGCCTCCTTGACCTTCATCACGAGCTGTTGTTCGGCCTCTTGTTCGGCCTTCGTCACGGCCACGCGCTTGACACGATCGGCCGTCGCGAACTCTTCGGTGTCTTTGATGCGTTGCTGTTCTTCGACGACCGTGCGCTCGACGGTGACCCGCTCGCGGATGACCTCCTGGATGTCGCGCTTCTCGGCTTCGATCTCTTTTTCTTTGGCGATCGAGGCGAGTCCGACGACTCGTTCGCGTTCGGTGACTTCGAGCAAGCGATCTTTCTCGACGCGTTCGGTCTCGACCGCTTCGGTGCGTTCCTTGCTCTTGCGAGCGACGACGATCTGGCGGTCCTTGTTCTGCTCGGCGACTTGCAGCTCTTCTTCGGTGCGGATGCGGGCCGACTCGGCGCGCAGGCGCTCTTCTTCGCGAATTTTGGCGGCCTCGGCCTCTTCGCGAGAGGTGATGGCGGCGATCTCCCGTTTCTGCTTCTCCTGGGCCTCGACCCGCTGCTTTTCGAGCTGATAGATCGCCTCAGCGGCTTCGACGTCCTGCTTCTTGATGACCTTCTCTTTTTCGCGGGCGATCTCGTTCGACCGCATATGCTCGCGGGCCGTCAGCTCGGTGATTTTCTTGATGCCCTCGGCGTCGAGAATGTTATTGAGATTGAGCTTCTCGACCGGCGTTTGTTCGAGAATATCGATCGCGCAGTCATCGAGCACGTATCCGTTCAGGTCAGTGCCGATGACCTTGAGAATTTGCTCCTTGAACTTGTCGCGTTCGACGAACAACTCGACGAACTCGAAGTGCTTGCCGACGGTCTTGAGCGCCTCCGAAAATTTGGCGTCGAACAGCTCGATCAAGGCCAGTCGATCGCTCGCGCGTTTGCAGCCGAGGCTCTGGGCGACCTGCAGGATCGCTTCCTTCGAGTTATTGACCCGCACGAAGAACGCGACTTCGATGTCGGCCCGAATGTTGTCTTTGCAGATCAGGCCGCTTTCGCCCTTGCGATGAATCTCGATTCGCTTGACCGACAGGTCCATGTGCTCCGCGCGATGCAGCACGGGGATGACCCAGGTGCCTTCGCCGGACGCGGCTCGCAAGCCGCCCTTGCCGCTGATGACGATCGCCTCTTCCGGTCCGACCTTGCGGTAGAACTTCGAAAAGAGCGAGCCGACCGCGATCAGCACGAACAGTGCGGCCACGACCGCGGCGACGGCCAGGCCGACGACTTCCAAAGTGGCGGCAGGAATCAAGGTTAGCGACATTAGACGGCTTCCCGCGTAGGCGGTTCGGAGGGGACGGCGGCGACGGGTTCCACAAAGAAGACGTTGCGGTCGCGGTCGAAACCGGTGATCACCGCGACATCATGCTTCGAAAGCGTTTCAGCAGGCGCTCGCACGTTGAGCAACAGTGGAGCGCCTTCCGACTCGACGCTGGCCTGACCGAATCGTTCGGAGACTTCAACGGTCGTAATCACGCACGTCCGGCCGACGAGCGTCTCGGCGACGTTCGGTTCGACGACCTCGAACTTGCCTCGCAACGGCTGCGTGAGAAGCTTCGTCGCAATCAGGGCCAGCGCACTGGAACAAGCGATCGCGGCGGCGATGGCGCCGAGGTCGTCTCCGACAGGCCGGATGCTCACGGCGGCCCCGGCGATCGCGACGTACGCCGCGGCGAAGATCGAGAGCCAGATCATGAGGGGAACGTCGTTGATATTCAGAAACTTGAAGGCCGTCATGCCCCAACTGGTGCCGGCGGCGTCGGGATTGACGTCGGTGTCGAGGTCGAGATCGATATGCAGCAGGTCGAGACTCACCGCTCCCGCAATGAGCAGGAGCCAGTACACAAGGCACACGCCAAGCAGGATCGTTCCCGGCAGCGTCGGGATCGCGAAGAGGAGGTCGATGATTTCCGACATGGGATGTTCCGTCGGTGTCGCCGACCGGCGACACGCTGTACTGTGCGACACGTTTCGCGGCGACACTTCGAGAACGCACGCCGGCCGGGCACGGATCACACGCCGGCTGGAAATCCTGAGCGAATCCGCAGGTGCTTCCGCCCGTTTCGATGGCAACGGCCGGGCCGATTCCAACGAGTCTAACGAGCCGCGGGGGCAGTTGCAGTCGATTTCTTCCCACGGCTGTGGCAGGCTGACACGTTCTGGATTTGGCAATGGCGTGACTTTTCCTGTGGAGAACGTTCGATGCTCCGCCCATCGCTGGCGATGCTCCTTCTGTTGATCCCGTTCGTCTCGCAAGTGTGCGCTGACCGGCCGAACGTGCTCCTGATCCTGACCGACGATATGGATGACCGCGTGAGCTGCCAGCAACGAGAAAATCGCGTTTTAGGTTCTATTCCCTGGCAATTCGCGGTGTTGCCGCGACGGATCAAAGGCATCGAATTCAGCGGAATCAACGATTGTTTTGTGGGATTAACTACAGTTGGCTACATGACAGTGTTTTCTTTGTTGTTTAGGGGAGCCTGAACTTTGCCAAGCTGATTCACCGGCGGCACCCTGAGATTGGCCGGCCTTTCCTGCATCCGCCACTTCGCTTTCCGCGAATGAGCAGTTCCTCAACAGCGGCCTGCTCTCAATAGACGATTGTCAGTAGGACACGGTGGGGCGGCGAGGACCGCTTCGCCCACTCTGCCACACGCTCACAACTCCGCGCTCAGGAGAGTCTCAGCCCGCGCAAGTTGCAGCGACTTCGACGTCTGCAAAGCTGGAGTCAGCGTCGCTCGGACGACGGGGGCGGCTGCTGGCAGAAGAGTTCCGACCCTCCTAAAGCGAATTCTCTCTGAGTTGGCTTCGCAGTCATGCCTAGAGCCGACTTCGAATGCTTCGTAACTGGACTTGCCGCCGCAGATCGACAGAGGTCGAACACGCAAGTCCAGTTCTCGCAGATGAGAGGTCCTGCGACAGCTCACGACCGGTCAGAAGGCGCCCCCCGCCGGCGTCGACTTCCTCCTCGACCCCCGCTGGCGGCAAGTCGCGCTTCGAGCCGCTCGGCGAACTCGGCCAAACTGACTCCCAGTACGTGACAGACTTCGCGAAGCGCGATGACGTCCAGTCGCCGCTCGCCGGTCTCGTACTTGCTGACGAAGGACTGCGGCTCTCCGACCCGTGCGGCGACATCGGCCTGCCGCAGGCCCTGCTCCCGGCGAAGATCACGAAGCAGCTCTCGCAGTACGCGCCGCTTCGGATCGTGAGTCTGTTTCTCCATGTCGCCCGCCCGGGGGAAAGGGCGAGCTTAGAACCCGGTTGCGGATAACCCGATTTGGGTTATCCTGTTTCAGGTTCCGCGAGTGCGGGCGTGACGGGGACTGAATCACCAGTTGGGGGCCAGTGGTGAGCAACGAGGACCTATGCGATTCGGCTCGACGGGGCGACTGTAGGGCCGCTGACGGCAGCGGAACTCAAAGACCTCGCCCGTCGCGGGGCAGTCACTTCGGCCACCCCCGTTTCTGTCGATGGCGCGCGCTGGGTCCGGGCGAGCCAGATTCGGGGACTGAGGCTGCGTGACGTGGCTCCTGCGGCAACCCGAGCTGGCAACGCTGCTCAAAGGTCGCTTCGCATTGCACCGCAGGAAATCGACGGTTCGGCAGGACCTGGAACGCCTCCGCCACTCCCTGCGGAACCGAGCCCTGGCAACATGCTGGTCGTCGCCACAGTCCTCGGGACAGGCGCAATCACGATTTTCGGTTGCGGTCTGCTCGGCCTCTTGGTCCTGACTTCGGGCAGTGGGACAGAAGCCACTCCAGTCATGAGCACCTTCGCACCAACTCCCGTCGTGCCGCGCGGTCCGACGCCTGAGCAACTCCTTGCGGCGCGGACACTCGCCTACTGGAAATCGATGCAGACGACGATGCGTTCGGAACGGAGTCTCACGCCTGAATCCGCCGCCCGGATTGCCGGCCGACTGCGCCGCTTAGCCGTCGTGGGCGTCGATCCCGAGGCCGTCGAATGTGCTCTGGCACTCGCTGACGTCCTGGACGAAGCTGCGGCCCTCAAGAAGCGCGTGACCGGCGGGCAGCTGTTCATGGAGGCGCTCGTGCGGACGGGGAACGGTGATCCCTGGGGAGCGTCGGCAGATTTCGTCGCCGACGAGGCGAAGCTCAGACGTCGTGCTGACGAGACCGGACGAGAGATTGCCGCGGCACGCGCTCGTTTGAGCATCCGCCACGGCATTGAGTTCCCCCCGCTGTAGTCCTGCCAATTCGTCGGGTGGCATGCGATCGCGTTCGAAAGGTGATCTGAGATGACAAATCCTCCTTCGCCTTCGCCAGCCACGACACCGGCGAGCCATTGGTGGCTGTCGGAGCAGGGGCAAGAGCGGGGGCCTTATGGCAAGGCATTCATTCTCGCTGGGCTCAAGACGGGGACGCTTTCCCCGGAGACGCTGGCATGGCCGGAGGGGGGCACGATCCAACGACCGCTCCGCGAGTGGCGAGCGTTCACGGGAGGTGACGCGGGCAACCGCTCCAGCGTGGCCCGGGCCGCAAAAGCCGTGTCTGTTCCGTCGACGAGCGGACCGAGGCGGTTTCCTGCGTTCCTGTTGGCGATCCTGGCAATACTGCTCGCACCCACGGCCGCTGCGATCCGAGAGGTCGTCTTCCTGCTCACAGGCTGGAATCTTGCGGGCCTCACGAGCCTCGTTTCACTGCTCTCGATTTTGGGGGCCCTGGCACTGCTCATCTATGGTCTGGTGGACCGGCGGCTGCGTCCCGATCTACCCGCAGATTATAACGGCTCCTGTTCCGCTGCCGGTTAGCCGTTCCTGGAGATGCTCGACGAGCTTCGAGAGTTCTTCCGTGAAAGCTGTCTCCGCGAGTCGCACCGCCTCATCAAACCGGCTCTGCGCCCGGCGGCACTCTTCACGGTACAGGTCTGGATGCAGCCGCCTGAGGTAATCCGGCGGTTCGATGCTGGGGAAGTCCCAGATGAGGTCGAACTCCCCGTCCAGCGACCTCGGGTAATCCGTGGGATCGAACAAGCGGCCCAGCCGTGCCTGAGCCGCTGACTTCAGCGACTCCAGCTCCCGGTCGAGAGCCCGCACCGCTTGGTCGAGCTCCCGTTTGAACTCGCCCATCGTGCGGGAGAAGTCTTCGATCTGGTCCCGCCGAATCAGCCGTAGTCCCGGCTCGGGGTATGACAGACTGACGGATCGCCAGTAGGCCGTCGCCTGCCCCTTGATGCCGGTGACGGCTTTGAAGTGCGGATGCCGCGTGTCGAGCAGCTTCTTTCCCGCCGAGAGGAACTTTTCCTCCGCGCCAAAGGCCTCAGCAGCTTCGGCTTTCTGCCCGGCGGTGAGGGCCTTGCGTGTGCCGAACCACGTGAAGCTCACCCGTACGGCCGCCGTCTCTTGACGCAGCCGATCGGCGGGCGTGTCTGGCACTGCGCTACGGCTCGTGCGTTGCCGTGGTCTCTCTGAAAGAGTCATGGTCATGGAGTGCTCCTGAGGTGATTGAAGATGGTGAAAGCGAAATGGAGGTCAGTTGACGCTGGGCCTGCGGCCGACGCGGCGACGAGCGGATGAAGCACTGCCGTTGCTCGTGTTCCGGCGATAGACGCCGGGCCGATCCGCAGACAGACAGCGGCCTTCGGCCCAGCTACGGAGCCGCTCCCGATCCGGCGTCTGGTGCCGTACGGCGGAGATCCCGCCGCAGTCGGGGCAGACGCCGGCGAGATGACTCGGGGCCACGGTTAAGCGCCAGAGCTTCGCCTGCGGATCATGCCGCTGATCGACGACCACGAACCCGCCCCAGATTCAGCACCCCGGTCCAGAACTCCGACGTTCCCATCTTGCGGTCGCGTTGCATGCCCTAACCTCCCAACCATGCTCCCTCTGGAAATCCTGACTCCCCCCCAAGCATACCACCACCCCTTGCGGCTCTCGACGCCCCCTCAACAGGAGTGGCGTATATCCGATTGTCCAGACCCTTCTTGACTTCGCGATGTCCGTCGGTCAGCATGCACGCGTCTTGCTTACATCTCCGTCGGTCGCTCTGAGTCTTATGGAGCGGTGAACGATGAAAACCGCCGTCCTTGATGGCCGTTGTTGCGAGGGCCGAAAAGGCTTCGTTGACGGGTCTCGGCGACGATCTCTTGTGACTTTTTCGGATGCAAGATGCCATGCTGAATTGACTGTTCGCCGTATCGGTCTCGTTTCGATAATTCCGGCCGCTCTTGTCGCATCGATTGGGCTTCTCGCGGGCTGCACCGACGGTGAAGCGAGTCACGAAGCGAAACATTTCGGATTGGCCGTTGTCGACTCGAACGTGCACGATTTCGGAGAGCAGCGTCAGGGAGAAGAGCTCGCTCATACCTTCTCCCTGGTCAACCAGGGAGACGCGCCGGTCAAAATCGACGGGCTGACGACGAGTTGCCATTGTGTCGTCGCCGGCGACGATGAGTTGGGCCCGATGACAATCGCAGCCGGTGCCCGCTTCCCGCTGCCGGTCCGTTTCACGACGGGAACCGCGCAAGTGACGGCCTCGGGTCGCGTCACCGTCAGCTACCACGAAGCACGCGACGGCTCCGCCGCTCCAGGTCAGCGGGGTTCGCTCACGTTAGGCGTGCGGGCGGACATCATCCCCGACTATCGGGTCTCGCCGAGCGAGGTGAATTTTGGTGTGATCGACGGTCTGGCGGTGCAGCGCGTGAGCCGCACCTTTCGCGTCGTGCCGGAGGCGGCGACCGATGTGGAAATCTCTGAAGCCACTTCTTCAAGCAGCTTTCTCACCGCGGAAATTCTGCCGAAGCGGCCGAACGATTCCGATGTCGAAATCAAGGTCGACCTGGACCTGTCCCGGTTCACGCAAAGCAAGTCGCTCAGCGGCTCGATCATCCTGTCGAGCGACAGCGAGCGGGTCCCGAAGTCCAGCGTGCCCGTGCTCGCGAAATATAAGGCCCCGGCGGAAGCCAGGCCGGCGATGATCGTCGTCGGCTCCGACGAAGTCGGCGAAGTTTCGAGGGAGATCAAAGTCACGACGAGCCGCCCCGCGCGAATCCGCGATGTCCGCAGCACGGCGGCGGACGACGGTGTGCGGACAGAACGTGACGATCGGCAATCGGCGTCAGAGCATCGGCTGAAGGTGTTCATCGCACCGCGTCGCGAGACAGCGCTCGACGGCGATTTGGAAATCGAGTTGGAGTTTCTCGCCGATGGCGGCGAGAGCGTTGTACGAACCCTCAGAGTTCCTGTTCACCGTTTGCTGGAAAAAGGAGACGCAGATGAGTAAGGCGAAACAAAGATTTCTGTCCACACCGGCATTGGCGGCATGCGCCATCGCTAGCATGCTCGTCTTAGGAAACCAACTCGTCGTTTGGGCGACATCGGCTTGCCAGGTGCCAAATCCAAACACGAAATTTTGTACCAGTGCGCAAACGACATATACCTGTAGCGGCTCGGAGTCAACTTGCACTTTGTTATACGACGCTTTTGAGCGAAATCAGTTTCCAGACGGAGGCGCAGAATCCGCTTCAGGGACAACAAAGGAAGAGGCAGCCGACTGTTGGCGGAGGAAATATTGCGTGTGGAATGATGAAACCAGGAAGTGTGTATCGAGCACTACTTGGGGCGGCTATCAATCCGGAGATAAAACCGTAGTTGGTGACAATACGTGCCCGACGGATGAAGGATAGAAAGTGCTGCAGCCACTTTGAATAGCTGCGTGAAATCAAATGGCTTGGTTTCAGAACGGAGGCCGTTCGGCGCTGGCCAAATCAGCATCAATACGGCCTCCGTCTTTAATGACCAGCGGATTCAAAGTATGTATATATGGTAGACAAGGGATTTGTGTATAATGGGCTTATCTCAATTTTTTCAGATGCACCGACGCGTCCAAAAGGCATCCTTTCGGTTTCTTCTCTGTTGCGCAATACATCTTTCTTATTGCCAAGGATCGCAATGTGAACAGCCGTCTCCAGCTGCGCTGCTGCAAGGTGCAGAGTTATCGCGTACTCGATATGAATCTGCGCGCATGACGCTGGAAATACGTTATGTTTCACCGCCCCCCATCACCACGGTTAACTGCCTCATCGAGATAAATGGACCCATCAAAAGGAGGGCCGAAGTATTCGCGGGGGAGGTGCCCGGACAAATTGTTATTCGAGATGGCAATGAGTTCTTAGGATTCCGAAGGAAACCTAATGAAGACGTACATATTTACGATGTCGAACGTGCGGTGGGGGTTCGAGGCGATTTAGCATTTGACCCGCGGATCTTGGGGCTTTCCGACATCATGCCATGTGATGTCACTGTTAAGGATTGCCTGTGGTATGAAGAAGACGACGAACTGACGGTTATGGGCAGTGAGGGTGCGGGAGAGGTCAATCTTTGGCGGGTAAAAGCTATAAGGGGTGACACGAGCTCAGAGTACTGGGTAGAGGAACCGTCATTTCGGGTTCATCGAAGGATTACTGAGACACCATTTAAAGTTACCGTAATCGAGTCCGAATTCGATCCGTCGGATCCAAAGCTACCATTCCCTCGCCGAGTGATTGCTAGCCGGAAGTTCAAAATGCCAGCTGAACAAGCAGACTTAGAGTGGGTCTATACTGTGAATGAGTTGGAAACGGACGTGGATGTTCCTTCAGAACGCTTCACTTTGGCTTCAATGGACCTTCCCGTCAACACGGCCGTTGTCGACTATCGCATCAATCGCATCGTTGGTTATTGGGACGGCGAAGGGTTGTCGGAGAAGCCGGCCTACTCCGGCGAGCGGCCGGTCGCGAGGTCCGAACCTGTCATCGCAGCGTCGGACCAATCCGAGCCGGAGCGGCATTGGCGCCGGTGGTTGTTAATCGTCGCGAACGTCGTCGTGGTTCTGGGCATCCTGATTTTCATCTGGTGGCGGAGGCGGTAAGTGTCATGTCGACGCTTAGGAGTTCAGTGATCGGTATCGGAATCGCGCCGCTCGACCCACAAGCTGAATATCAGGTTGAGGCTTCTCACCAATCGCCGTGAGAGCTTTGTTCAAACTCCGGAGTTCCGGTCCCTCGTCTGCTAAAAAGGAGCGAGAGATGAGTAAGCTGCGAAGGCGAATCTTGTCAGTGCGAGGTTTGGCGGCATTCGGTGCCGTCGTCTTGGGAGGGCAAGTTGCGGTCTGGGCAACAACGGCGTGTCAGGCGCCTAATCCGAGCACGAAGTTGTGCGCGACGATTCCGGCCGATGCGGTTTCAGCCTGCAGTAACGCGAACCCCAATGCCGGCCTCGGGTGCGGAGTCAGCGTTTACGAAACCAACAGCTTTCCGGACGGAGCGGTGAGCGCATCGTCAGGTTCTACGAAGGAAGTGCAGGCGGACTGTCAACGAAGTCAGACATGCAAATTGGACTCCTCGGTTCAGCCCCAGAAATGTGTGGTCTACACCGCCGGCGGATGGAGCGGCTGGTCGCAGGCCGCGAAAACGACTACCGGAGATGCTCAGTGCCCGACGGATGAAGGCTAACGTATTCGGCTGCAAATGCGCCGTCGTTGTAAACTTCAGGCCTTTGGGCCGCGACGGTGATGTTGCTCGTGCGTCGCCGGAGGTCACCAGGATCCGAGAGAGTCGATGAAATCACTTTTGGCAATGATCGGATGCGTGGCGATCGTTGGGGTTCCGTCGTTGAATCTATCGGCAGCGGACACCCCTTCGGCGATGGCATTGCTGCGCGGCGTCGAATCCTCCCGCACACGTCATGACGGCCTGCAGGCGACGCTGACGATCGAGTATCTCGCCCCGGAGCCGTCCCGTAGCGTCGACTGCGTCATCGAACTTGACATGGACCGACGGCGATTCGAGCAGTTCGGCAAAGGGGCGGATGAAGTTGAAATAGTCATCGTCGATGGTGACGAACTGCACGGATTCCGTAGGAAAAAGCACGAAGATGTCCATATCTACGATATGGAGCGTGCGGTCGGAGTGAGGGGCGACCTGGCGTTCGATCCGAGAATTCTGGGACTCTCGGACTTGATGGCCGCCGACACCACGGTCAAGGATTGCCTCTGGTACGAGACCAGCGACCGGATGGAGGTTCTCGGCAATGAGCAGGTGGACGACGTGGACGTTTGGCGTGTGCGATGCTTCGCCGGTGAAGCGACCTCCGATTTCTGGATTGAGGAGCCGTCCTTTCGCGTCCATCGAAGGACGATCGAGTGGCCAGGCGGGCGAATTGAGATCGCGTCGGATTTCGCGTCCGGCGGCGATGCAAACCCATTTCCGAAAGGCGTGGACATCGTGAGAACCGAGCCCAACGAGGTGATGCGCCGGCGGATCTCCGTCGACGGTTTCGAGACCGGCCTCGCGATTCCAGCGGAACGCTTCACCTTGGCGTCGATGGATCTTCCGGTGAACACGGCCATCGTCGACTATCGCATCAATCGCATCGTTGGTTATTGGGACGGCGAAGGGTTGTCGGAGAAGCCGGCCTACTCCGGCGAGCGGCCGGTCCCGAGGTCCGAACCTGTCATCGCGGCGGCGGACCAATCCGAGCCGGAGCGGCTTTGGGGCCGCTTGTCGTTGATCGTCGCGAACGTCGTCGTGGTGCTGGGCATCCTGATTTTCATTTGGTGGCGGAGGCGGTAAGCGAAAGATTTTTCGTTCGCCGAAAATACCGTTGCTTCATTCGGTACGGTTTACAAGAAACAATATCGCCGTTGCGGTTTTCGTCGCAACACTACTCACGATCCAGGTCGCGCTTGTCGGCTGGCTCGGGGCGCGGCAGTCGCCGAACGTCGACGAACCGGCTCATCTCGCCGCCGGCATGGCGATGTGGCAGTACGGCTCGTTCGACCTCTATTGCGTCAACCCGCCGCTGATGCGGGCCGTGGCGACATTGCCGATCCTCTTCATGGCTCACGAGGAGTTGTGGGGCGATTTCGAGGGCGCCCCTCAGCCGCGCCCGGAGTTCGTGCTTGGTGCCCAGTTCGTCGAATCGCACCCAGACCGCTGGCGGCAGTTTTTGGTCGCGGCCCGCTGGGCTCTTCTACCCTTTACAGCACTTGGAGCGCTGTTCTGTTATCTCTGGGCCGCCGAACTGTATGGTCGCAAGGCGGGGCTCGTGGCGCTGACGTTGTGGTGCTTCTCGCCGAACATTCTCGCGTGGTCGTCGGTGATCGGCACCGACGGCATCGCAGCGACGATAGGCCTGGGGGCCGGCTATCTCTTCTGGCGATGGTTGCGATCGCCGACATGGGGCCGGGCGGCCGTAGCTGGGTTGTTTCTGGGCCTCGCCCTGTTGTCGAAGATGACCTGGATCGTGCTGTTCGCGGTCTGGCCTCTTTTATGGCTGTTGTGGCGCATAACGGCGGAAGCTCGCGGTACTGCGAAACCGCGGCCGGCCGGGATGACGTTCGTGCTGTTGCTCGGCCTTTATGTGCTGAATCTGGGTTATTTCTTCGAGGGAACGTTCAAACCGCTCGGCGAGTTTCAGTTCGAAAGTCGTCTTCTTTCCGGTGTGGAGTCTTCTGTCGCGGCAAGAGAGACTGACGCAAGCGAAATGGGAAATCGTTTCACAGGTTCTCCCCTGCACCGACTTCCGATCCCTTTGCCGCGGCCGTTCATCCAGGGGATGGATTTGCAGAAGGTCGACTTCGAGAAGGGCAGGCCATCGTATCTCTTCGGTAGGTGGTCGGAGCGCGGTTGGTGGTACTATTATTTGATAGGTCTATGCTTCAAGGTTCCGTTGGGGACTTGGGGCCTAGGCGTTCTCGCGACCATCGGATTTTATAAGAAGTCGCGCTCGCGAGGCGCTGTCGCTACGGCGGAACCGGATGGACTCGGACAAGCGCGGCATATCGATGTGGTCGTCGTCTTGGCTCCAGCCCTCACTCTGCTGATATTCGTGAGTTCTCAAGACGGTTTCAGTCACCATTTTCGTTACTTGCTGCCGGCGTTTCCATTTATGTTCGTCTGGCTGGGCCAAGCCGTAAACTGGATTGGCGCCGGCGTTCTTCCGTCTTCTCTCGTTGTAGGTGCGTTAGGCTGGTCGGTGCTCAGCAGCCTGTCGGTTTACCCGCATTCGATGTCTTACTTCAATGAGATTGCAGGCGGGCCGGCCGGCGGACACCGGATCATGCTTGGTTCCAGCCACAGTTGGTCTCAGGATGACTTCTACCTGAAAAAATGGATCGAATCGCATCCTGATGTCGACTCACCTTACATGGTTCTTGAGAGGTCAGTGTCGCTTGAGCGACTCGGAATACGGAGTCGTGGAGAGTCGCCGTCTAGCAGCCCTGCGCCGGGCTGGCATGTCATGAGCGTGCAGCAGATCTACGGTCCGGAGAGTGGTTATCGGTATTTTCTCCAATTCAAACCAGTAGCGAGAGTCGGCTACTCGATTTACGTCTATAAAATCGATCCGAGTGCCGCGAATCGTGTGCGGCGTTCAATGGGTCTCCCGGCAGTGCCTGTGCAATCAAGCGATCAACGGCAACTCATTGCCGACATGGTTGCAGCGCGAGATTCCGGTCGAAGTGTAGCCGTTGCCTTATTCGTGCCCGATAAGACGACCATACCGACTGAAGACGAAATCTATGACGTCATCACGGAAGCACCGCGAATGTCGCTGAACATCGTGTCGGAAGACGATATCCGCCGCGGCGAACTGGGCAACTACGACGTTCTCGTCGTACCAGGCGGAAATGCTGGCGTGCAAGGAAGCGCGCTCGGCAGCGACGGCAAGGATGCCGTCCGTCGGTTTGTTCACGAGGGAGGTGGTTATGTCGGGATATGTGCCGGCTGTTTTCTAGCTTCCGCGAATCACGAGCAGGGTTTGAAGCTTATCAATGCGCAAGTGGTCTCAGGCCAGCGGTTCGTCCCGAATGAAGGATACGTTAGCGCTTCATTTCGGGGGTGGGGGCAGATTTCTGTCGAGATGACGTCTGAAGGCTATTGCCTTTTCGGGACGTCCAAACGCAGCTTTACTCTCGACTACACGGGAGGACCGGTGCTTTCACGGGCCAACGAGCCGGACCTCCCAGACTATGAGCCACTCGCGTACTACCGCTCCGAGGTCTCGAAGTACCCCTTTCAGAAGGACATGATGGTTCACTCACCCGCCATAGCGGCGACGCGTTTCGGAGGTGGGACGGTCGTTGTGTTCAGCGCCCATCCTGAGTCAAACAGCGAATATGAGCACTTGCTCACGGATGCAATTCGCGCATGTGCGGATTAGACTCTAGGGAACATCTTTACCATGCGTATAAATATCAGTATTAATACGCTAGTGCTGCTCGTCGCGATCGCAGGGCCGGCGCATCAAAACTTGGCTGTGGCGAGGACTTTCAGCAGGTCGGCGGGATCGAGGGCGCACTTGAGACGTTTGTTCTTCACGCCGCGTGTGTTCGTCTTCTCCTGACGCAGCAGGCTCAGCGCCATGCGGCGGACGGCGGCGAGGTTGGCGGCCCCGTTTCGATCCTGCTGGCGGCGAGTGTCTTCGCCGAACGTCACGTCCAGCAGCCAGTGCTGGCCGTTCTCGATCCCCCAGTGCCGGCGGACGGCGCTGCCCAGAAACTTCGCCCGCGGGCCGTGGTCGGTGATGTAATGCCGCGACTCCCACGACTCCTCGTCGTGCACCATGCGGCGGCTGGCCACCACCACCAGCGTGCGAAGAGCCGGCCAGTCGGCGCGGCCCGGGAAGTCGGCCGGCAACTCGACCGCGTGGACGATCCGCGTCTCGGTGCGGCCGTGGCCGGTCTCGGTCGACTCATGGACCTCGTGCGCGACGCCTACGAAGTCGGTCTCCAGACAGGTCTCGAAATACGCCGCGGCGGCGGCTTCCAGCGTGGGCTGGTTGCCCTTCAGGCCCAAGACGTAATGCCCTTTCTGCTCGCGGATTTGCGAGGCGATCTCCTTCTGGCAGCCCATCGCACTGGCAGCCCATCGCACTGGCAGCCCATCGCGTCGATGGTCACGGTGCTCCCCTTGAGGCTCAGCAGCTTGAGCAGTTCGGGGATGGCGGTGATCTCGTTGGACTTCTCCGCGCAGGCCACCTGTCCACACCGTGCCACCTGGCCCAGCGTCAGGTGGGTCTCCGTGGCCCAGGCGGTCACCAGATGCAGCATCGCCAGTCCCGATTTCCTGGCGAAGGACCGCCGCATCGCTTTCCCGTCGACGGCGATGACCTTCCCGCCGGTCGCCTCGTGCAGGGCCTGCGTCCACAGGAACAGGCCGGCGGCGAACCGACCGCGGTCCAGCCGGCCGAACACGCGTCGAAACGTGTCGTGCGAAGGGATGCCGCCCGGCAGTTCCAGAAAGGTCTTCAGCCAGTCCTGTCGCGACGCGCCGAACTCTTCGACGTCGGGCCAATCCTCCGCCCCGCACATCACCGCCAACGGCGCGATGGCGACGACGTCCAAAAGCTGATGATCACACCGCGGAACGACCCGGGGATCCTTCACATCCGCCAGACACTGCCGCAGTCCCTCGACGTACCCCAATCCCGACTCGTCCATGA
>JACCRE010000080.1 GCA_013813775.1 Planctomycetaceae bacterium | reverse complement strand
TCGCTGCGGTAACTTCGGACATGGCGGTGTGCTCCTGGAGAAAAAGGACGTTTGCTCAACACCTTTCTCGCCAAGCACGCCGCCTTCTTCAACTCACCTCCATCCACGACTTTTGGTTATATCTCGGTGCCTTGCAGCAAAAAGATCAACTTGGGACAGTCGAACTAGAGAAAATAGAGCGGTATCGGTAATGGTTCTTGACTTTTTGATCAATGTGTCCGATAGTTTTCTTGGAGGGGGCGGCTCCTTGTGGGCGGTTCCGAAGGCATTGCCTCTTTTTTTATGCGCCATCGGCCGGGCGATAAGGCTCCGGGACGTATACGATCCCGTATGAGCCAAACATGCCGTCCTCTGTCTCGACTTGGCCTCGATACTGAAGCCGGTTGAGCCAACGGCCGTACCTGTCAGCGATCGCGTGCCTGACCGGAGCATCCATTCCACGCGGGGGCAGCCGAAATCCCCAGTTGACGCAGTAGATGCACATGTCGGCTGCCTGTACGGCGAGGTCATGTCCGAGGACACAAAGAAAGGCGTCGGCACGATCCACGCTGTTCGATAGCGTCCTTTCGTGGTGCGGGTGAAGTACCGCTCCAAGCGCCCCACGAATCGGCGATCTTCGACTTTGTCGGTCTCGTCGAACACGAGAAGACCATGCTCCTGCTTCTCTTCCAGCAGATAGAAGAACCGCTCGAAGAGGAAGACATGGTCCTTCCGCAAATACTCCTGATCCATGCCGTCGGTCGGCCGCACGACGTTTGCGGGGATCGCGCTCGCGAACAAAACGGCTTCCTGCTCTTGAAGCAATTGAAATAATCCGTCTGCCATCAAGAGACATGCTTGCCCATAGGCAGTGAACTCTTCGCGTGTCGGCCTGGCTTTCTCCAGTCCTTTCGTGAGAAAGGCCCGGCTGTGCTTTCTTCGAGCTTCATCCAGCATTGGGCAGGGCGATCGCGCCATACTGGGCGATATGGTAGAAGTGGGGCTTGGAGACTCGTCAGGTGACAGGCCGCGGAGGAACCGGCCGGCTCGGGTCGTGACTTAGGATCGTGACCCAGGAGACCGTCCATGTCCGCTGCCTCCCTGCAGGAGCACTTCGCCGAGTTGGCCGATCCGCGGCGTCGCGAGGTCATTCATCCGCTGATCAACGTGGTCGTCATCGCCGTGTGTGCCGTGATCTGCGGGGCCGATGATTTCGTGGCGATCGCCAAGTGGGGCCGGACGAAACGCGACTGGCTGGCGAAGAGTCTCGACCTGTCGGCGGGCATTCCGTCGCATGATCGGTTCAACGCGATTCTCGCGGCGCTGAAGCCTGCGGAGGCTGAAGCCTGCGGAGTTCGAGAAGTGTCTGTTGAATTGGATCACGGCGCTGCACGGAAGTCACCGGCGGACAGATCATCCCCATCGACGGCAAGACGCTCCGGCGCAGCTTCGACGCGGCCAGCGGCAAGTCGGCGATTCACATGGTCAGCGCTTGGGCCGCGGCGAACCACATCAGCCTGGGACAAGTGGTGACGGACGCCAAGAGCAATGAAAGTAAGAGCAATGAAATCACGGCGATCCCGAACCTGTTGGAACTCATCGAGATTTCCGGCTCGCTGGTGACGATCGACGCGATGGGTTGCCAGACCGAAATCGCGAAGCGGATCGTGGCGCAAAACGCGGACTCCTGTCTCGCCGTGAAAGGGAATCAGCCGACGCTGCATCGGGGGATCAGGGACTTCTTCGAGGAGCATCTGTCTTCGAGGATCATCTGGAGGACGACTTCGCGCGGACCAAGGTGCGGCGACACGAAACCAAGGAGCGCGGGCATGGCCGCGACGAGGAGCGGACTTACCTCGTCTGTCCCGTCCCCGACGACCTGCCGGACCGGGAACGCTGGGCGGGCCTCAAGGCGATCGGCCTGGCCATCGGCAATACGCAACGCGACGGGAAGGAGTGCTTCGACGTGCGGTGCTATATCCTGAGCCGCTACGTGTCGGGCCGTCGGTTCGCGGAGGCCGTGCGGACCCATTGGAGCATTGAGAACCGGTTGCACTGGCAACTGGACGTGACGTTTCAGGAGGACCAGTGCCGGATTAGGAAAGGGTATGCCGACGCCAACTTCAGCAGCCTGCGGCGGATGGCGCTGAGCCTCTTGAAGAACGAACGGACGGCCAAGGTCGGCATCAAAAACAAGCGCCTCACCGCCGGTTGGGACGAGACCTACCTCGAAAAAGCCCTGCTGGGATAAAGAGTTAACGTGCAATCGCCCTGCGGTGCCTTGGCCTTCGCCATGAACACCGCGGCGAGGCCCATGCTCTTGGCGAAACCCGCCCGCCACTTCTTCACGATCGCGTAGGCGGCGGGATTTGTCGCGGCGAACTTCTCAATCGCTTCATCGACTTGTCCAGTCTTAATCCAATTGAGAAATGCCTTCGCTTCGGTTCATCGCGGAATTTCGTGGCTGGGGCGAAATTCCCGACACTTCTGCTCCGGCTCAGCAAACGGGGGGTCGCCCCTTTTCGCCCCGCCGTCGCATCAGCCTTGGCTTCTGAAGGCCGATGCGACGGCGAGGCGAACGGGGCTCAGATCCCGGTGTTTCCTGGGGGACACCGCAACATCCTCAGAGCCTCTTTGGCGAACTTTCAATCCACACTGCGACGGGGTGATGGCAGACGCCTCAAACGGGAGTGCCTTATTGTTCACATTCCCCAGCCACGAAATTCCGCGATGAGCCAGGATGCTCAACTGAAAACATCGCGGGCCTTGGGCGATCCGGGAACTGTTCCGCGACTTCTGGGATCAGCCGGGGCCGTACACGGGGCGACTGTTCTGCCCACGCGATGTGCTGACAACCGACGATTGACCCCATGTCGGGGAGGATCAATGCCGGGTGCGTCGAGGGCACGCCGACGCGAACCTGAGCCTGCTCCGCCGCGCCGCGCTCAGCCTGTTGAAGAACGAGCGCACGGCGAAAGTCGGCATTAAGAACAAACGCCTCACCGCCGCCTGGGACGAGACCTACCTGACGAAAGTCCTGTTCCACTCACAACTTTAGACGCAATCGCCCTCGTCGTACACCCTTCGATGCTTGCGCATCCGATCGCGTTCCTCTTAATCATAGCGGCATGCTTCTTCTTCGGCGTCGGAATCCCAATTCTGGTGTGCTGGTGGATTCTGAACCTCTGCACAACACTTACTGTAACTGACCGTCGCACAGTATTGAGACGTGGTCTGCTGTCAAAAGATGAGACACAAGTGCGACATTCCGACGTGCGAAACGTGCAGATCTACCAAAGCTTTATTCACCGGTTGGTCGGCGTTGGGGCAGTTGGCATCTCAAGCTCCGGACAAGCCGACATTGAAATCAGGGTGCGCGACATCCCCAACCCCGCGGAAATCCGAAGGCTTATCACAGTTTAGCCAGCAGCGCGTGCCCTGTTTACCGGGTTCGCCTACGGGTCGCCACGCTGCCACGTCCGCCCCCTCCCGTAATGGAAGGCTCCTTCCCCCCGTCGTCGTCGCCCCCCACCAGGACCGGCGTGCCGTAACGAAGTCAACAGCGGTCGCGGGTCGAGACGCCAGCGAACGACGTAAACACCGAAGCAACAACGGCAACGGTCGCGGCCTGAGCCGCTCTACCAAGGCGATTCCATCAGATCGACAATCTGGCGGGCCATGTTTTCGACGGCGGAGCGTTCGCCGGTCGCGCGGCTTTGGCCGGTTTCCGGGGCGAACGACGATTGGCTCACGAGCGCGATCGCGTCGGGCGAGATCGGCATCTGCTGACAGGCGATGACTTGGCCGGTTCGCAAGTCTTCCCAGCGCACTTCGACGGCGAGATGCAGCTCGAGTTCGCGCGGATCGCCGAAAGGCGTCGGCGTCATGGCGTACTTCTCGGCCTGAATGATGCGACCGACGAGTCGCGTATCGGCCGAGGCTTCATCGCGGGCGAGACGGAACGGCGTGCGGTTCTGAATCTCGCGGTGCACCGCTTCCGTCAACTGTTGCTCGATGCCGCGACGGAAGGATTCATTCGTGAAGGTCGGGACCGCGACCGTCCGCACGGGAGCGTCGAAGGCCCGGCCGACCGTGTAGCCGCAGCCGAGCAGCGTCGAGACCGTCAGCGCGAGCAGGCCGAAGAGCCTTGCGGCGTGGCGGTCTCGGAGAGGCATGATCGGGAACGTCGCTGGATGAGGGAAGAATCGCGATCGGCTGATAGACCCCCTATCTCGCTCCCCTCTCCCTGGGGAGAGGGGCCGGGGGTGAGGGGCGCTCTCACGCC
The DNA here is from genome assembly GCA_013813775.1 of Planctomycetaceae bacterium. GTDB lineage: Bacteria > Planctomycetota > Planctomycetia > Planctomycetales > Planctomycetaceae > JACCRE01. The sequence continues at coordinate 119 of JACCRE010000080.1, read as the reverse complement.
CTCATCGTGTGTGTTTTAGTTTCACCTGGGAACGTCGAATGCTTTCGAAGCGGATTGAGAGATGCGACCGCCGCCTCGTCCCCTCACCCCTGCCCCTCTCCCCCGAGGGAGAGGGGTTC
>JACCRE010000059.1 GCA_013813775.1 Planctomycetaceae bacterium | reverse complement strand
ACAGCCTGTTGAAGTAATCGACGGCACCGGCCGACGAACCAGCCAAATGTCGAGAAATGCAGGGAATTCGGCTCATGACTCAGACGCGTCGCGAGGCATTTTGAATACTTCAACGGGCTGCTAAGCCTTGGCCCGAAACGCAAGAAAACCGATCCGGCGAATCCAGAGCGAACGCCCGCAGCTTCACCAGTTCAACTGCAACGATTCGCTATCAACGCTGTCAGCAACGAAGCGATTGTTAAACGCCGTCGGAGGGGAAATGGTTCCCCGCGAACGACGCGTCCGTCCACTTTCTTAGAGAATTAGATGCTCCGCAAGGCCAGCGTGAGCGCAAAAGTTCATCATTTTCCTGAAATCCTCGTTCGGGCACTCGGCGAGTTCATAATCCGCCAGATTCCGGCTCAGCCGGCGGTGCGACGAGACGAATCTCCGCCGAGCCAGATTCGGCGACGACGAGCGGAACGTTCCAATGCGCCGCCCTGACTTTGCAAACGCCGCCCCTACCCTCCCGACAATAACCGTAACTCAAAGCGATTCTGAAGGATGCTTCGCCAACCTCGCCGGTCAGTGGAACCGAAACCCGTACTGCCGATGACCCCGCGACGCCCTTGATCCTCTTGCCGAGCGCGTCTTTTCGTACGATCACTTGCGGCCCGTCGCTCGTAATCGTCACGGCCAGCGGAAAAGCTGGATTGAGCTTGTAGTCCTCCGGGAGAGCCAGTTCGAAGGTCATGGCGACCGTTTGCCCGGCCGCGATGGTTTGCGGTTCAACGACCTTGGTGTCAGCGGTCATGTCCACCTGAGCCGGCAAATCGGCCTCTTTCCTGATGGCAGGCGGCTTGAGGCCTGAAATCTGGACCTCGCCAGCCTTCATCGTGGTCAAGTCAATGTTCAGCACGCGGTGGTTGTTCGTATCAGCGACGAAAAGCTTGGAACCGGCGACCGCTAGACCCGCAGGCTCAGAAAAACGGAGCGGTTCGAGCGAATCGCCCGCTTCTCCGTCGCCCGCCAAAGTCTCGACGGCGCCGGCATTGGGTTCCCCCAGCGCAATCGTCTTCAACTTGTGGTTGTAGCTGTCGGCGACGAACAGGGTCTGATCACGAATCGCGATCCCGAGCGGGTGCTGAAAGCGTGCCTCGGAACCCACGCCGTCTCGATCTCCGAACTCGAACAACGTCTGACCGCCGGGCATGTCGGACGCGCCAGCGACGGTCGTCACGTCCTGACCAACCTCGAACGGAACTCGGCGGATTGAAGAACCTTCGCTGTCGCACACATACAGGGCCTTTCCATCGGTCGCGAGACCCGAAGGCTGCGCCAAGGCCGCCTTACCGTGCGGGCCGTTGATCACGTCTTCACGTCCCGATCCGGCGAAGACGCCGATCGTGTCGGAACCGAGTTCATGCGACCAGATTTGATGCGGACCGGCCATCGCGACATAAAGCACGCCATCATGAACGAGCAGATCCCAGGGACTGTTGAGGCTGGCCGTTGCGAGCCGTCCGCCTGGCTCCCGAAACTGCGCCTGCTGCCCTGTCCCCGCTAATGTGGAGACCCTCTTCGTCGCGAGTTCGACCTTTCGAATCAGGTGGTTCTCGGTGTCAGCGACGTACAGCGTCTCGCCGTCGAGCGCGAGCCCCTGCGGATGGTCGAACTCCGCCTCGGCGAAGGAACCATCGTTACGACCGATCCGACCAGTGCCGACCGTGTCGACCAGCTTGCCGTCGAGCGTTGAGACGACAATCCGATTGTGATTCGAGTCGGAAATGAACAGTCGATTCGAGGCTTCGTCCGCGAGCAGCTTGCCGGGGTAACGCAGCGGCGTCGGCTCGGCGTTGTACCGTTCGAGGTCAAAATGAACCGGAGTGCGATCGAGGGTGCCCTTCGCCTCGTGGTACGCGACCACCTTTTCGATGACCTGCTCGAGCACATCGCGGTTGCCCTCTCCCGAGATATAGCCGCAGTAATTCCCTTCGGGATCGATCAGCACGAGCGTGGGCCACGACCGTGCACCAAACTTACGCCAGACCACCATTTCGGCGTCGTTGACGACCGGATGAGCGATCTCATACCGCAGGATCGCGTCCCGAATCGCTTCGCTCTCCTTTTCGTTGTCGAACTTCGCGGAATGGACGCCGATGACGACCAGTTCCCGATCGAACTTCTCCTCGAGGTACTTCAGATCCGGCAGGACATGAATGCAGTTGATGCAGCAATAGGTCCAGAAGTCGAGCAACACGACCTTGCCGCGCAGATCCTTCAGTTCGATCGGTCCGGACGTGTTCAGCCAACCGACGCCGCCGTCGAAACTCGGCGCGGGCGATCGCTGCGGAAAGGGGTTCTCAGGCTCGGCTTCGGCGGTATCGCCGTTCTCGGACGGCGACGGTTGAGCGTCGGGGGTCTCCGAAGTCGCCTGCGACTGGGCGATCACCTCGCGCCCCGACATCACCAGGACCGTCAGAACGGCAAGAGTGGCCACTCCGGAGCAAACACCTGAAGTCAGTCTCCTCACCGCCGTTCTCCTCACGAGGCGTGTTCGTCGAGTCGGCAATCGCGCATCGTGCTCCCGGCCTCGACATCTCGGGTGTCCAGAGACCTTGGCCATCGTATCAGGCTGATGCGGTCGTGCAACAAGTCGATGACGGCGTACTTTGACGGTCGAGACGCCCTTCCCGCTTCCGCGTCATCTCTCGGTGAGTCGCACCGATCGCCGTCGGACGAGACGTTGACTTTCCGTGGAATCGCCACTAACTTCGGTAACGTAGGCGGCCGATCAGCGGGCGACATCGGCCGACGCGATGATCGCCCATGTTTTCACGGCTGCAACTTCCCCCGCCTCGGCAGCCGTCCGCCCGCCTCCGGCCGTCGTCACCCCACGAGTAGGCCGCTTTCAGGGTTGAACGATGGGTTCAGGCTTCGCAAACCGTCTCGTTGCTGGGCTGGTCCTCGCCGGCGTATCGGCAATGTCGGCGCTTCCGGCTGAAGCCCAATCACCGACGCTGGCGGCCGGTTCCGGCCCGCCTTGGGCGTTGAAGATGCTCAGCGAGACGAACCACGACTTCGGCGCCGTTGCCCGCGGCGCGGAAGTCAAGGCGAAGATCATCATCAACAATCCGTACGAGCAGCCGGTCCGCATCGGCAGCGTCACGCCGAGTTGCAGTTGCACGACGGCGAACATGCCGCCGAAGACGATGCTCAATACGTATGAGTCCACCGAGCTCGAAATCTCGATGGATACCCGTCGCTTCGTCCGTCACAAGGATGCGATCGTAACGATTCGATTCGATGCGCCTCAGTTCGCCGAGGTCCGCATCCCCGTGCAAATGTATGTAAGAACCGACGTCGTGCTCACGCCCGGCAGCGCGAACTTCGGTGCGGTTGACGTCGGCAAAGGCGGCACCCAGACGATCGACATCGCTTACGCAGGGAATCCGGACCGGAAGGACTGGGCGATCGTCGAAGCCAAAACGAGCAACCCGCATCTCGACGTGAAGGTGGAAGAAACCTCTCGCACGGGCGGCGGCACCGTCAACGTCGCGGTCAATTACGTGCTGACGGCCACGCTGAAGCCGACCGCCCCCGCCGGATCGTTTCGCGGCATCATTCAGCTCATCACGAACGACGCAACGAATCCGATCGTGCCTGTGCTCGCGGAAGCGCGCATCGAGGGCGACATCACCGTCACGCCGGAAAACGTTCCGCTCGGCACCCTCGTGCCGGGTCGCGAGAAAACGGTCAACGTCGTGATTCGCGGTAAAAAGCCGTTCGGCATCTCAAAGATCGAATGCGAGAGTGAAGACGAAGCCTTTCTCGTCCGCCTTCCGGAAGGCGAAAAGGCCGTGCACGTCCTGCCGCTGACGATCACGCCTCCGGAGAAGGCCGGCCCTTACCAGGAAGTGTTCACGGTCACGATTCCAGGCCGACCAGAACCCGTGACCTTCAAAGCCACCGGCAGGATCGCGGAAACAAACTGAGGCGTCGCGACTCCAACAGCCCGGCTGCCCGAAGCAGCCG
>JACCRE010000054.1 GCA_013813775.1 Planctomycetaceae bacterium | reverse complement strand
AGGACGTTTCCGATCCATGCGGACCTGCGACCGGTCCTGAAGGCGCTGCCGCGGCATGCGGATGGATTCGTGTTTCGCGGTCCCGATGGCAAGCAACTCACGGACAAGCGCGTCCGCGAAGGGCTCACCCGCCTGACCTCGAACCTCGTCCGACATGCGATCGTCAGGCGGGAGCCTGACCTACCTCATGCAAGTATGTCTTTGACGACGTGCGCCGGATCGACGCCGGTCAGCTTGAAGTCGAGGCCCTGGTACTTGTACGTCAGGCGGTTGTGGTCGATGCCCAAGAGTTGCAGCATCGTGGCGTGCAGGTCGCGGACGTGGGTCTTGTTCTCGGCGGCGTTGTAGCCGAGATCGTCGGAGGCTCCGTAGGTGATGCCCGGCTTGATTCCGCCCCCCGCGAGCCACATCGAGAAGCCGCGAATGTGGTGATCGCGGCCGGGGTCTTCGCCCTTGCCCTGAAACATCGGCGTGCGGCCGAACTCGCCGCCCCACACGACAAGCGTGTCGTCGAGCATGCCGCGCTGCTTGAGGTCGTTGACGAGGGCGTAGGCCGGCCGGTCCGTCAGCTCGGTGCAAGTCGTCATGAATTTCACGAGGTCGCCGTGGTGATCCCAGCCGCGGTGATAGAGCTGGATGAACCGCACGCCGCGCTCGGCGAGCCGGCGGGCGAGCAGGCAGTTCGCGGCGAACGATCCGTCGGCTCCTTGGGTGCCGTACATGTCGAGCACGTGCTGCGGCTCCTCGCTGAAGTCCATCAGCTTCGGCACGCCGGTCTGCATGCGGAAGGCCATCTCGTAGGCGGCGATGCGGGTCTGGATCTCGGGATTGTCGACGAGATCGTTCCGCAGGCCGTTGAGGGCGTGCACGGTGTCGACGAGCCTTCGTTGCCGTTCGGGCGAGATGCCTTTCGGATTCCGCACGTAATGCACCGGGTCGCCCGCGCTTTGAAACTCGACCCCCTGGAAGCGGCTCGGCAGGAAGCCGGTGGCCCACTGTCGTGACGAAATCGGCTGCGGGTTCCGTCCACCCGTGCTGGTGAGCACGACGAAGCCCGGCAGGTCGTCGGCCTCGCTTCCGAGCCCGTAGGTGATCCACGACCCCATGCTCGGCCGGCCCGAGATGCTCGTGCCCGTGTTCATCACGGTGTGGGCCGGATCGTGGTTGATCTGGTCGGTGGTCATCGACCGGATGATCGTGATGTCGTCGGCGATCTTCGCCGTCCAGGGCAGGAAGTCACTGATCTCTTGCCCGTTCGCGCCGTACTTGGCGAACTTGGCACGTGGTCCGAGACACCGCAGCTCCTGTCCCTGGAGCTGCGCGATCGGCTGGCCCTTCGTGAAGGATTCAGGCATCGGCTGCCCGTCCATCTTCTCGAGTTCCGGCTTGTAATCGAACGTCTCGAACTGGCTCGGCCCTCCGGACATGTAGAGAAAGATGACCCGCTTGACCCGCGCCGGCAGGTTCGGAAACCCGGCCCGCCCCGGCTCGACGCCCAAGCCCGTGGGAGCCATTTCGGCCTTAAGCAACTTGGGATTCATCATCGTCGCCAGCGCGGCCCCGCCCAGGCCGAGGCCCGAGGTGCGCAGGAACGTGCGACGGTGCTGTTGCGAGAGATATTCGTGTGGAAGCATTCGACAATATCCACTCTGCTAAGAGGCTTTCGATGACGGAATCCTGGCAAGCACGCAGCCAAGGACCGCCGCGAGGCGATCCATCGCGTCGGAGGGAAGTGTCGCGTCTCCCGTGAGGAACGAGTCGAGCACGAGCGGGTCGATCGACGCCCGGCGAACGAGTTCCATCAGCGAAATATCGGATGTATGAACTGCTTGCCGGAGTTCACCGCTCAGCGTCGGCTCTTCCGCGGCGTCTCGCAACCGCTGTCCCTTAAGTTGCAATTCCGGCAGCTCGGCCGCGATCTGCTCTCGCATTCGGTCGAGGCGTCGAGTTTCTTCAGGACTGTCGAAATCACGGGTCATGATCGTTGCCTCGGTTCCGGGACTTCATAAGCAGTGATCGGCAGAACCCTCACGATGTCCAGTTCCTCAAATATCGCCATGAGATAGCGTCCATCCCGCGTGTAGCCCCACGCTGCCGGGGCACCTGAAGATCGACCGAAGCCTCGGTCGTGCGAATGAAGGAGAACTTCCTCGAAGTCTTCTGGAGTGACGCCATGTTCGGCGAGATGTCGAAGCGCTTTCTTCGTCCATACAAATTCATGATAAGGCAATGCTGAACTCCTGAAGCCTCAATTCCGCGTCATCGCCTCGTTCAGGTTCAGCAACGCTCGCGCCGCGCTCGTCCACGCGGCCAATTCCACCGGATCGACATCTTTTGGAATTGGAGCGAGGCCGATCGACAGTAGTTCGTCGGCGGCCTTTGGGTCAGTGGCGTATTCAGCGCGGTCTTGTTCCACGAGTCGTCGCAACAGGTCGAGTTCTTCGCTGGTGCTGTCGCGCGACAGCACGCGCCGCCACATCGACCGTAAGCGTGAAGACTGATCGGACTCTTGCGTGAGCGTGTGGGCCGCAAGCACGCGCGAGGCTTCGACGAACGACGGATCGTTCAACGCGGCGAGCGCTGCGAGCGGCGTGTTCGAGATCGGTCGCTCTGTGGTGCATTCTTCGCGGCTCGGCGCGTCGAACGCGCGCAGCATTGGCTGCACGAACTGACGCTGCCAGTGGGTGTAGACGCCGCGGCGATATTGGTTCGAATCCGTGTGGGCTTGGTAGGTCCGTTCCGGGAAGTTGAGGTGGCGATAGTAACCTTCGGGCTGGTAAGGCCGTGCGCTCTCTCCTCCTATCCGGCGGACGAGAAGTCCGCTGACGGCCAGCAGATTGTCGCGCACGAACTCCGCCGGTAGGCGGAAGCGGCTCTGACGGGCGAGCAGGCGGTTCTGCGGATCGCGACGACGCATCTCGGGAGTTTCGAGTGAGCTTTGACGATACGTGTGCGACGTCACGATCGTCCGCACGAGGTGCTTCACGTCCCAGCCCGAATCCCGAAACTCGACGGCGAGCCAGTCGAGCAGTTCGGGATGCTCGGGCGCCTCACCCTGCGCCCCCACGTCGTCGAGGTTGCCGCTCAGGCCGCGGGCGAAGAACAGCTTCCAGGTGCGGTTCGCGAACACGCGGGCCGTCAACGGGTTTTGATCGGAAGAGATCCAGTTCGCGAGATCGAGCCGCGTCGCCCGATTCTCATGCGCGGCGGGAGGCAGAAAGCCCGGCACGGCGGGATCGAGCGGCGGATGGCTTTCATCCATCCAGTCGCCGCGGGAGAGCAGCCGGATTGGTCGCGGCTCCTGGGCAACCGTCACCATGCACAGCGGAAACGCCTTCTCGATCGCCGCGCGTTCTTCGGCGAGGGCCGTCAGTTCCTTTTCGATCTCCGCGAGCGATTCGCCTCCACTCGCTGTCGCCCGCAGCGAATTCAGTTCAGAAACGCGGTGATCGATCGCCTGAAGACGCCCGTACTGCTCGAAATTCCAGACGGGAATCTCGGGCGGACGCTTCGTGGGGTTCGCGTTCGGCGCACCGGGGAAGATGCCCGTCTCGGTGACGTCGCCGAAGAACGCGGCGAAGCGATAGAAGTCTTCCTGGGTGAACGGATCGAACTTGTGGTCGTGACATTCGGCGCAGCCGAGCGTCGAACCCATCCAGACACTTGAAGCATTCCGCACGCGGTCGGCCGAGTACTTCGCGAGGTACTCCTTCTCCTGCGCGCCCCCTTCGTGCGTCGTTTGCAGCACGCGGTTGTAGCCGGTTGCGATCCGCTGCCACATCGTCGGTTCGGGCAGCAAGTCTCCCGCGAGTTGCTCGCGTGTGAACTGATCGAACGACAGGTTGTCGTTGAAGCTCTTGATCACGTAATCGCGGTAAGGCGTGATGTTGTGCACCTGATCGCCGTGATAGCCGACCGTGTCGGCGTAACGCACGAGATCGAGCCAGTAGACGGCCATCCGCTCACCGAATTGCGGGCTGGCCAGCAGCCGATCGACCTGACGCGCACACGCACCCGGTGATTCGTCAGCCATGAACGCGGCGACTTTGTCGGGAGTCGGCGGCAAGCCCGTTAGATCGAACGATAACCTGCGGAGCAGCGTGACCTTGTCGGAATCCTGCGACGGCGAAAGCTCTTCGCGATCGAGCCGCGCGAGCACGAAGCGATCGATCGAGTTCAATGGCCAATCGGCCGAAGCCGCTTGCGGAACCGGGGGACGCTCCAACGGCTCGTAGGCCCAATGGCCCTTCCACTCGGCTCCTTGCTCAACCCATCGCTTGATCAGCGCGATCTCTTCGGTGGTGAGTTCCTTGTGAGAGTCGGGCGGGGGCATCTTTATGTCGTCATCGTCCGAGGTGATGCGGAGGATGATCTCGCTCTCGTCCGGCTTGCCGGGAACGACCGCCGCGTAGCCCCCGCGATCAGCGAACACGCCGTCGCGCATGTCGAGCCGCAGGTCGGCCTCGCGATGCGTCGGATCAGGCCCGTGGCAGAAGAAGCACTTATCCGACAGCAGCGGACGGATCTCGCGGGCGAAATCCACGGCCCGATCGGCGGCGAATGTGGCGGACGGGAGAATGCACAGTGCGAGAAGCGACAGAACGCCTCGTTGGAGCGAGCAACGCAGCATGACGAGACCGAAGAAAGATGTCGCGGCGGGAATCATGGGGAGATTTCATTCTAACGGGCAAAGTTGCCGCTGTGGACTGAATTTCATCGCGCCGTGAAACCGTTCGGGAGGTCGCTCATTTCCGGAACGATGCGAACTCGTCTTCCTCTGCCGCCACGAGGTTGTTCACAGAGCCCCGTCCGCGTCGGTATATTGAAACGCTCAGTGCAACTGACTTAGTCCCATCTGTGCTTGGCGCGTTTTCCCGTGTCTGACGAACAGTGGTTTTGCAAAGTTGTCGGCCAGGAAGTCGGCCCGATCGCTTCCGAAGATCTGTTCGAGATGTTCGAACGCGGGCAGATCGACCGCACCGACACGGTTCGTCGGGGGAAAACCGGCCTCTGGCGGCCGTTCGACGAAATGTTTTCGGAGCGGTTCAGCGACGACGGCGTCGTCGCCACTGCGGCGGAACCCACATGGTTCTTCCGCACGCTCGGCGAGGAATTCGGCCCCTACACGCTTGAGGAACTCAAAGAGTTCGTCGCGCAGGGGCAGCTTTCGCGGAAGGACAAGGTTCGCGATGGAAGGATGGCAGATTGGAGCCGGGCGAAACAGATCCCTGGACTGTTCCCCTCGAAGCGTGACGCCGACCGCGATCTGCTGAGCGATTTTTCTCAGCTCGAAGACGCCGAGCCTGAGCCAGAAGACGTTCCGGAGCCGGTGGCCCCACCCGTCAGGAAGCCGGTGCCGAAGCCTCGTTCCGCAAAGCCCGGCACCAGGCGAAAATCGTCACGCGCGAATTCCGACGAAGATCTCGCGGCCGAATTGCTCGGCTCGTCGGACGAGCCGGAGGTTCCGCGTCCCGTGACAAGGCCGCTTGAGCCTGTTGCGGACAGAACCGCCCCGCCTCCGGAGCCGGTTCGCGACGTGGCCCCCGAGCCGGCAGTGACCACGCCGCCTCCCCCGCCCCGATTCACGCCGCCCCCGCCTCCACCACGCACGAGCAGCCGCAGTAGCGGCGGCGGTGGCGGATTCAGCATGCCCGAGATCGATTTCACCGGCACGCCGGTGAAGGTCGTGGGCGGAATTGCCGCCCTGCTTGTCGTCGGCTACTTCGTGATGAACATGGGCTTCCTCGGCTCGATGAACGCCGGCCCCGTGTATGACCGCACGAGCGTGCTGCACACCGAGTTCACCAAGGTCTCGGAAACGCCCGCCTCGCCCGAGTACCAGGCGTTCTACACAAAGTTCAAGGCCGAACAGAAAGAGCTTCTGGAGCAGATCGGCACTCCCGATCCCGGCACACAGGCGCGCGACGTCAAGAACGCTGTTCTGACGCTCGGCAGCGCGGTCGAAGCGTATCAGCGTTCCGACATGAAGAAAGACGAACGCGAGACCTACAAAGTCGCCGCCGATGAAGCGATGTCCCGCCTCAAGCAGTCCTTCGGCCGCTGAGACGTCTCCGTCAGAAGAGTCGCAATCGCGTCACGGCGATGTGGCCCGAGAAGCAGGCGTCGACGTCGGAGCCGGGGCGGCGGGGGCGATCGGCGTAGACGCCGCGGTAGCGAAAGCGGTTCTCCGCGACCTCGTATCGGACGGGCAAATGGCCCGGTTCGAGCGGACAGCGCACGGTGCGCGTCTCGCCGTGCAGCTCATCGACGGCGGGGAAGTTGACGTTCCAGATCGCGCCCACTCCCGGCGGCTCGACGAGCAACAGGTCGAGCGTTCGCCGCAGATGATCGGCGAGCGGCTGCCACGCTTTGGCCCCCTTGCCTTTGCGGTACTGCGAAAAGGCGATCGAAGGCCGCTCGAAGAGCGCCGCCTCGCGTGCCGCCGCGACCGTGCCCGACAGGAAGGTGTCGACGCCCAGGTTGCCGCCGTCGTTCACGCCCGACAGCACCCACGCCGCGTCGGAGCAGACGTGCAACAGCCCCACCCGCACGCAGTCGGCAGGCGTGCCGTTCAAGGCAAAGCGACCGTCACCTCGGTCGTCGAGCACGAGATCCTCTTCGGTCACGACACGATGGGCGCAGCCGGAAAGATGACGGTCGGGGGCGACAACGATCGGCTCCGCCCGTTCGGCGACGACCTCTCTCAGCAGCGCAAGTCCAGGTGCATCGATGCCGTCGTCGTTCGTCAGCAGAACCTTCATTGAGGATTGAGGATTGGGGATTGGGGATTGGGGATTGGGGATTGGGGATTGG